>NZ_CAWUKC010000007.1:0-85809 GCF_963922945.1 uncultured Pseudoalteromonas sp.
TTAGCCTTTTTCACAAACTTCGCTGTTACCATCATTTCGCCAATACCATCTACTTTACAATCTAGCTCGTGATCTTTTTTATCAAGCACACGCCTAACGACCGCTTTGGTGCCAATTTTAATCACTTGTGAGCTGCCTTTAATTTTTAAATCTTTGGCTACGGTGACTTTATCGCCATCGCTAAGTAGAGTGCCGTTGGCATCTTTAACTAAAATTGCGTCTTCATCGCTTGTGTTATTTGGGTTCCATTCATAGGCGCATTCAGGGCAAATAAGCAGTTGCTGGTCTTCGTAAACATATTCAGATTGGCACTGTGGGCAGGCTGGGTGTGACATTTATATCGCTCATTTAATAGTAATTTTGCGTATTTTAATCTGCATTAAGAGGAAAATATAGTTAATCAATATTTTTTATCTTTACGCTAAAAATATCTCGTTTGTGTGGTTTTTAAAAAGGGCATATAAAGCAGATGTCGCTTAAGCAATTTAAGCGCTAACACTTACAGTAGGTATTTGTTAAAGCACCCATCGTATTAAGTGATACGCGCAATGCCCACTTAGTGCGCTGGGTGTTTCTATTTATAGTGCTGAGTATTTTATTAGGCATGCTTTTTATATTTTTGACTTAACTAGGAAAAGTCGTGTTTAAAACCTTAATAGTGGTTGATAACAACGAGCAAACACTTGCTCAATCGTTCGAAAATGTGATTACGTTTAATAGTTACTTACGTGATTACCCAAAACATAATGAACCTAAAACCCGTATTATTAATTTATGCGACTCAAGCCAATACTTGAGTAAGGGTTACTATTGCTCATTACTTGCAGAGGCACGTAAACACCAAGTGTTACCCAGTGTTAAAACAATAAACGCGCTTAGAGGCGGACAAGCTCCTATGCTAAATATTGGTCAAATTGATGGCGAAATTTACTTTGGTCATGCTTTAAACGATCTACAAAGTAAAGCGGCTAAATCGGTATTTAAACAATACCCAGCGCCTATTTTATATGTTGATAAGCAAGGTTTACTGCAACAAGGTTCGCTTAGCTCTTTAAGCGATGAGCAATACAGTGACTTTATAGCAAAGCTTAATAACTTTACCCAAACACAGTGGCGTATAGGTACAGTGCAGCGCCGTTTTAGATGGGATATGGCAATACTCGTTGATCATAACGAAAAAGTACCACCGAGCGATAAAGACGCTATAGCCCGTTTTATAAAAGCAGCGGCTAAACATGGTATTAACGCTCAAGCTTTGAGTTTTGATGAAATTGACAACATTGCCCAGTTTGATGCGTTATTTATTCGTCAAACAACAGCGATTGACCATCCAACGTATCGCCTTGCTAGCAAAGCACAGAGCCTTGGTTTAGTGGTAATTGACGATGCTGAGTCTATTTTACGTTGTTGTAATAAAGTGTATTTACACGATGCGTTTAATTACCAAAAAGTGCCCAGTTTAAAAACCGTGGTAGTGGCTGATCAATCAGCGCAAACGCTTGAGCAATTAGAAGAGGCGTTTACCTATCCGCTGGTGTTAAAAATGCCTGAAGGGTCGTTCTCAAAAGGGGTGTTTAAAGTTGCAAACCGCAGTGAGCTTGAAGCAAAACTAACCGAGCTGTTTGATTATAGCGCATTGGTACTTGCACAAGAATACATGTATACCGAGTACGATTGGCGAGTGGGCGTGTTAAATGGCCGTGCTATCTATGCGTGTCGCTATTTAATGGCGCGCAACCATTGGCAAATTTATAACCACGACGCTAAACGGTTTTTCTCGGGTGGTTTTGAAACTTTGCCAACCTTTGAGTTACCTAAAGCTGTATTAGATGCCGCTTTAAAAGCATGTAAAACAGTGGGTAAAGGGTTATATGGCGTTGATGTTAAAGAGCATCAGGGCCGTGCTTATGTGCTAGAAGTAAATGATAATCCAAGTATTGATCACAAAGTTGAAGACGCCTATCTAGGCGACGAACTTTACATGATTATTATGGATGAGTTTAAACAGCGTTTAGAAGCGCGAGGCCGTGGTTAATAACATGAGCAAGCTAGTTATTCGAAAGGCACTTAGTAGTGATTTAACCGCACTGATTGATGTTGAAAACGCCTGCTTTAATAATGATAAATTAAGCCCGCGCAGTTTAAAGCGCTGGTTAAATGCTAAGCACGGTATTTTGCTAATTGCAGAAAATGGCGAACAAGTATGCGGCTATGGGCTGGTGTGGTGTCATAAAGGCACGCGTTTGGCGCGTTTATATTCGCTGGCTGTAAAACCTGCAATGCAAGGTAAAGGCATTGCCAAAATGTTATTAGCTGCGCTTGAAAAACAAACGTGTGAGCGTGGGCGAATTTACTTACGATTAGAAGTAGCTGTAAATAACGAAAGTGCAATAGGGCTTTATAAAAGCTTAGGTTACAGAGTGTTTGGCCAATATAGCGATTATTATGACGATCACAGTGATGCGCTGCGAATGCAAAAAAATATTCGCCAAACGAGTGAGCTAAAAATAGCGCGATTAACACCGTGGTATCAGCAAACGACCGAGTTTACCTGTGGGCCTGCGGCGTTATTAATGGCAATGGGGGCACTTAAGCCAACAACGGAGCTTAACCAATCACATGAGCTGGCACTCTGGCGTGAAGGTACCACCATTTTTATGACCTCGGGCCATGGTGGTTGCCATCCGTTTGGTTTAGCACTTGCGGCTAATAAACGCGGCTTTAAAAGCGAGGTAATGGTTAATACCACAGAGCCGTTGTTTTTAGATGGCGTACGCAATGAAAACAAAAAAATGGTACTAGCGACAGTACATCAGCAATTCGTTGAGGGTATAGCGCAAGCAAATATACCGCTTGTGCATAAAGATGTTGAGCTTGAGCATATTGAAAAGTGGTTAAGCCAAGGTTTTAGCGTGCTGTTATTGATTAGTACATATAGTTTTGATGGTAAAAAGTCACCGCATTGGGTGTGCGTTACCCATCTTGATGAGCACTGCGTGTATGTTCACGACCCATTTTGCGAGCCAGGAAGCGACAAACAACTCGCAATAGATTGCCAGTACGTGCCTATTGCGCGCGGTGATTTTAGTAAAATGTCAGTATTTGGTGGTCAGCGCTTAAGAACCGCAGTGGCCATTGCTAATAATTAATAGGTTTATCAAAAAGAGTGACTTTTTTAGATTTAATTAATGTAGCCCCTTATTCATGGGCAGCCATTGGCACCGCCGCTTTTTGTGGTGCCATCATAGGGTTAGAGCGCCAATTACGCGGTAAACCTGTGGGTATTCGTACCTCAGCTTTAATAACTTTAGGCACGTATTTGTTTTTATCGACCGCGTTTAACTTACAAGGCGATATAATTGACCATTCACGCGTTGTGGGGCAAATAATTACAGGCATTGGCTTTTTAGGTGCAGGCGTTATGCTTGCAAAAGATGGCGCCGTAGTAGGAGTTACCTCAGCTGCAACCATTTGGGTACTTGCCTCAATTGGCGTAATGATAGCCACCGACAATCTAGCTGCTGCCATTAAACTTTCAGTGCTGGTGGTTGGCATTTTATATGGGGTGGATGTACTGGAGGCAAAATTTAAAAGCTTAAGTAAAGGCGTCCATACTAAAGTAAAAAGCTATCAAAAGCGTTACTACCGAAAAGAGGTTAACGAGTCAGAGCGCCACTAATTTAGTGGCGTTTTTGTGTTAGCCAAATAATTTTCTTCTTACTACTTTTCTGTACTCGCTTGGTGTTTGGTTTAGCACTTTTTTAAATACGCGCGTTAAATGGCCTTGGTCGTTATAGCCAACCTCAAGCGCCACTTCTTGAATAGTTAAATTAGACGAGGCCAATAACTCTTTAGCGCCTTCTACCCGTAATTGCTGCCAATATTCTATAGGGCTTTGATTAGTTGCAAGCTTAAATCGGCGGGTAAAGGTGCGATAGCTCAAACTAAATTGTGAGGCGACTTCTTGCAGGTTTAACTCGCTGGCTAAATTAGTTTTAAGCCAAAATTGTATTTGCGCTATGAGTTCATCTGGGTGTCGGTCAACCGCGCCTTCAAGGTAGCGTTGATCTTCGTATGGCTTACGTACTTCGTGCGAAAAGTTACGCTCTACATGTTGCGCAGCGGCTTTGCCATAGTATTGGCTAATAATATGTACGATCACATCGGCTAGGGCATTTAAACTTGCCACCGTATACATACGCTCAGACTGGGTTATAAAAAAGTCGGGTTTAAGGCTAACTAAAGGGTAGTCGTGGCTAAATTGTTTGGCGTAATGCCAATGAGTTGTTGCAGGGTGACCATCAAGTAAGCCCGCTTCTGCTACTAAGCAATTACCCGTGCCTACACCAATTAGTTGGCTACCCGTTTCAAAGCTTTCTTGTAGCCACTCAACCACTTCTTTGTTAGTTCGCACAACTGGGCGAGGATTTCGCCAAATCCCTGGCACTATAATTAAATCGTTATACGGTGCGTTGGCTGTAGAGTAATCAGGTACTATGGCAAGACCCGTACGGTTTTGTATTGGCTTATTATTTTTAGCAATTAAATTTATATTAAGCGGTCTAAAATCTGTGTGGCTTAGGTGGCCTTTTGCAAAGGCTTCACCGGCTCTTAGCATTTCAATAGGGAGTGTTAAACTGGTAATAAGTAAATGCGGGTAGACTGCTATGGCAATATTTAACGCAGGGTTTACTGATTTGTTATTCATGTGAATGCTCCGACCAGTACTTTTTGGCCTTTAATGCTGAATATTTGGCTATTAAAGCATAAAGTGCTGTGGTTAATCCAATTAAACTGTTTGCTTCTCCTATAACACGTTTTAAAGGTTAATTATGACAGCATTACCTGTAATTGTAGGCATGGGCGGTATTAACGCCGCTGGCCGAACTTCTTTCCATCAAGGTTACCGCCGTATCGTGTTAGATGCATTAAACGCACAAGATCGTAGTGAAACATTTTTAGGCCTCGCCACATTAATGAACTTGGTACGCGTTGTTGATGGCCAATTACAAGACACAAACGGTAATAATGTTGAGCAAAGCGACATAGAAGCACGCTTTGGTGAGCAAATTATTGCTGGCACACTTATTCGTAAAATCGAAAAAGAACATTTTGACGCAGATGCCACACCTTGGCAGCAAAAAATGACGTTAAAGACATCAGACGAAAACGCAATTGTATTTGAAACTCGCGCTCGTGATTTACCTACGCCGGTTCCCCCAAGTTGGCAGGTTGAAGAACTTGAAGGCAAAAAGGTAAAAGTAACCATAGCCGCAGAGCTAGACGTAAAGCTAGACTCTACTCGTGACAACCCAATTAAATCGGCAGGGCAGTTTCCTACTGGGTTTGACCCATCAATTATGTATAACAGCCGTTATCAGCCACGCGGTTTGCAAGCCACTATATTTGCAGCAAACGATGCGATTAAGTCAACAGGCCTTGATTGGCAAAACATAATGAATAGCGTAGAGCCAGATAAAATTGGTACCTATTCAGCCTCGGTTATTGGCCAAATGGACGACAAAGGCTTAGGTGGCTTAGTTAAAGCGCGTCAGCAGGGCGATCGTGTTAGTACTAAGCAATTAGCACTTGGCTTAAATACGATGTCGACTGATTTTATAAACGCTTATGTGACAGGTAATGTAGGGACTACGTTTTCTACCTCAGGCGCGTGTGCCACATTTTTATATAACTTACGTGCTGCCGTAAACGATATTCAAGCTGGGCGTACCCGTGTTGCGGTTGTTGCAAGTGTTGAGTGCGCCATAACACCTGAAGTAGTTGAAGGCTTTGGTAATATGAGCGCCCTTGCCAATGTTGAAGGCCTGCGCCGTTTGGATAACTTAAGCAGTGACCAAGAGCCCGATTACCGTAAAAGTAGCCGCCCGTTTGGCGAAAACTGTGGTTTTACATTAGGTGAAGGTGCACAAGTGGCTATTTTAATGGACGATGCATTAGCATTAGAGCTTGGTGCAGACATTATGGGCTCAGTACCTGATGTATTTGTAAATGCCGATGGTATTAAAAAATCAATCACCTCGCCTGGCCCGGGTAATTACATTACCATGGCTAAATCTGCGGCATTGGCATCGAGCTTATTAGGAAAAGATGCATTACAAAATCGCAGCTTTATCTTAGCCCATGGCTCTAGCACTCCACAAAACCGTGTAACCGAGTCTCTTATTTATCATAAAGTAGCGCAAACATTTGCTATTGATAACTGGAAAATCACGGCGCCAAAAGCGTATGTAGGGCATACAATTGCCCCAGCGAGCGGCGATCAGCTTGCGATAGCCCTGGGTGTATTTAGCCATAATATTATGCCGGGAATTACGACAATAGATAAAGTAGCCGACGATGTGTATGCAGATCACTTAGATATACGAAACGGTCATTACGATTGCGGCGATATGGACATAGCTTTTATAAACTCAAAAGGTTTTGGCGGTAATAACGCCACTGCGACTGTACTTAGCGCAAAAGTAACAATGCAAATGCTTGCTAAGCGCCACGGCGAAAAAGCAATAAGTGATTACGCTGATAAACATACATCTGTTGTTGCTGCGCAAACTACCTATAAAGCGCAAGCAGACCTTGGTAAATACGAATTAGTATACCGTTTTGGCGATGGCGCCATTGATGATAACGACATTGTAATTGGCGAAGAGGGTATCGAATTACCTGGTTTTGACAAAGCTATTTCGTTTAAAACAACCCACTCCTATCAAGATATGTTTTAAGCACACATACTTGAATCCAAAGGCGCTGTTTAAGGCGCCTTTTTTTATGCTTAAATTTTATTTAGCAGAGTTTTACTACGATTAAAATATAATCGCTTTTGTTGTTTCGTCTCTTGTGTTTATAGGCTAGATTTGTTTTTATATTAGAAACATAATCTAGGATGGATAAATCGATGAAAAAGCTTTTACTCGCACTTTCTCTTGCTTCAACTTTTACTCACCTATCTGTATCAGCAGATGACTTTATACCAGCACAAGTGATAAATAAAAATTACGATCAGCTCACTAATTCGTCACCGCGTGCATCAAGGTTAGAAGGCATTAATTTAAGTAGCTACGTGGTTGATGAAAACGGGCAGGTAAGTGATATCGAAATTGTGGCCACGGCAGGGCAAAAAAAGTATCAACGAGAAGCTGTTGATTACGTGTCTAAACTTAATTATAAAAGCGCAAAACTTAATGGCGGCGCTGTTTCTTCAGCTAAAACTATGACGGTAAGCTCACAAAATGTACACGCTAGCTTTTCAAACGATCAGGCATCTCCTGGCTTTTTTAAAGACTATGAAAAAGCCAGCCAGCTTATCGATGATAAAAACTTTGATGAAGCTAAAACGTATATTACTGAGCTTGAAAACGAGCATACTAAAAACACCGTTGAAATAGTTTTACTGGCGTGGCTTAAAAGCCAACATAGCTATTTTGTAAAGGATTGGAAACGCTTTGATAAGTCTATTTATGAAGCGTTTTTATTTAGGGATAACTTACCCGATCAAATTAAAAAGCGAGTGATTAAAAATGCACTGCAGTGGTTTATATCAAAGCAAGACTATGTACGCGCTTACGATGCAATTGATGCATTAAGTGATATAGAATCTATAACCTTTACTGAGCAAAATAAAGCGCAGCTATTAGCGCAAGTGAACGATATATATAAAAACTCCGGTGATATTAATCAGCAAATTTCACTTGAGCCTGCGCAGGCTGTTTTACCTTTATTGTCTAAAAGCGAAGCGGTATTAAAGGCTGAAAAACCATTGTCTAAAGTTCAGCTTAGATGTGAAAACAAAGTCGTGGATTACGATACAAGCGCTATTGATAAAATTGTAATTTCTAAAAATGATATGCGCTGTGGGTTATTAATTAAAAGTGCGCAGGCGCAAACGGTTACTTTAAAACAAACTGGTAAAAGCTTTTTATAGCGACTGAGCAAGCTCGCTTATCAATAAAACCCCGCAGTGTATGCGGGGTTTTGTTTTAAATGTATTTAGCAATTAAGCTATGTTTGTTATTGCGCTTCCAGCCTAAATAGCGTTTAGCAAGTAAAGTGGTTAAGCCTATAACCACAGCTATAAATAACAAAGTTGCGCCATAACTCATACCCTAACCAGCAGGTAGGCCTACTAATGTGTCGCCGAAAGCCCCGCTAAAAATACAAATAAAGAGGGCGCAAAAGTGTGTAACAAAGCGCGTAAAAAAGGTGAGGGGATCGGTCCCTGGAATAGTCATCGGATCGGTGACTGAATAATTTAGGCAGTAATACATGCCATGCTCTACCACCATAAAAATGATACTAATACCTCGAAGTAAATCAATGTGATGTAGTCGAGGCATTGTGGCTGGGGTCGACATAACTAAGCTCAAAACGCGTGATAAAATTTGCCGGTATTATATGTTATATAATAACGCCATACGAGCTGCAGGCGGCTAGTTTATATACACTTAAGCTGTACTCTTAATTTAAAGTACGACACACTTAGTATTGTGGTGTGCGGTTATTTAAATTTTTTAACGTATCGGAGAGTTATAAAATTAATAACAGCGAGCAATATTGCTATTTCGTAACGGCTATAGGCTACAGCAATACCAATTAATCCCATATTCCAAATACTTGCTGCGGTTGCGGTGCCTGATGTTGACTTGTTATTTTTTAAAATAGCGCCCCCGCCAATAAAGCCAATACCGGTAATTATGCCTTGCAACATTTTTGACTGTGCTTCTGCGCCATCTAAAACCGATATTGCTATTAATGCATAACCACACGATGCAACGGCAACTAAAGGAAAGGTTCTGAGCCCTGCGCCGTGGTGGCTTCGTTCTCTATCGTAGGCCATAGGCAGGGCTAGAAGGTATGCAATGCCAAGATGCACTAAGTTTTCGATGATTTCGTTCCACTGTAAATCAATTTCCATAATGGTCTCTATTTGTAAAGTGTAAATGTAATTAGCAAACTGCGAACCATTATTTTTTACCATTAAGATCAATGTATTAATATTGGGTTTGTTGGTTGCTAATGAGTCGATTGGAAACATTTACATAGCAAATTAACTGTTTTACATAAAACCCGTGCACGTGCATTTAATAACGTTGCTAAAGTGCGTATTATTTTATTATTAAAAATCAATAAACTGGTTCTAACTTGCGTTTACACACAAATAAGCTCGAATTAATCGCATTGTTGCTATGTCTTTCGCTCAGTACTACCGCATTTTTGGTACCTGAATTACTCACAGAGTATTTGCAACCGATTATAAATGAGGCTTTAAGAGTCTTAGGGGCGTCACTTTTTTTATTAGTAAACGGTTTATTAGTGGCAGTGATAGTCATCGCCTTCAGCCCACTGGGTAAACAAAAGGTGGGGGGAAGTAATGCACAAGTGGAATTTGGATTATTTGGTTGGCTTTCTATGCTTTTTGCGGCGGGAATGGGATCTGGGCTCATTTTTTGGGGCGTTGCTGAGCCTGCATTAAATGTTGTTAACTCACCTTTAAAACAATCACTTTATCCTAATGAAACCAGCAGTGCTTTGGCATTAACGCTAATTAACTGGGGGGCTCATGCATGGGCACTTTACGCTGTGTTCGGGTTGGTTTTAGGGGGCGTAACTAACACAGGTAATGGTAATGTCGAAATAAGTGCACCCGTAATAAGTGCGTTGAAGGGCGTTATAAATGCAAAAAATCAACGCAAGGTTATTTTTCTTGTTAAATTAGTGGCGGTACTAGCAATATTTTTTGGTGTTGTGGGGACAATTGCAAATTCAACGATGTTGTTACGAAAAGGTATTGAAATGCATTCACAGATAGAGTCTGCACTAGTATCGGGTTTTATTATAATCAGCCTAATAGTATTGCTATATACCTTCTCTGCTAAGCTTGGGCTTAAAAAGGGCATTCAAACACTGAGTAAGTTTAATGTATGGCTCGCATTTGCACTGCTAGTGTGGCTACTTTTGCTTATGCCGATACAACCTATTATTGATATTGCAATCGATGGTACTGTGGATTATGTACGCCTTATTTTTACAGGGGCATGGCAATTACAAAGCCAACTTAATAACCCTGAGTGGGCAAATGGTTGGACGTATAACTATTATTTTTGGTGGTTAGCCTGGGGGCCTTTTGTTGGAGTGTTTTTGGCTAAAATTAGTCAAGGCCGGCCTGTGTGGCAATATATAATGGCTGTTGTTTTAGTGCCTACACTTGTTACTATTGTTTGGTTTAGTGTGTTTTCGGGCTCTGCTATTGCGTGGGATAAAACTTACAATGCAGGTATTTTAAAGGCTATTGAAGCTGACTATACCCAAGGGCTATTTATATTTTTTCAGCAGTTAGGCTGGCAAGGCACCGTTCTTATATGGTCTAGCTTAGTTCTGTTACTTATTTTTGTGGTTACCTCCGCTGACTCAGCCATATTAGTAATACGCGATTTAACAAATAATAAAGAGGCAAAAGCATGGAGTATTTATGGTTGGTCACTGGCGCTTGGGTTGTGTGCCTTCATTTTACTTGTGCAAAACAATGAGCCGCTTAACAGAACAATTGCAATTATTGGCGCTTTGCCGTTTTTAGTCATTTTTATTTTACAGCTGGTGGGTTTTACTAAAGAGTGTATGAGTGAATTTAAGTATTAGGGCTTAAACCCATTTTATTAATAAAATGATGATGCACTGTATTAAATTGTACGCTTACGCCGTGCAAAATTAAGTATATAGAACAGATATACATATTTTTACAATACTATTTTTAGAGATGTTTATAATTTAGGTAATATTTTTGATCAGGATGAGTCATGAGAACGCTAACAGTATGTATGTGTGCTATTTACCTAAGTGGCTGCACAGTGGCCGGTGCTGTAATTGACGGGCAAGCACAGTCAAATGCGCGTGATAATAAATACAGTAATAGTCCTGCTCGTTCAGAGCCTTATAAAAACCCACTCGAACCTGTACCTAAAGACAAAAATGGGTTCAGTTTTACCGATTTAGGGTTAAAAATAGATTCAGTGCTGATCGATTTAGTAAAAGGTGAAGGCAATACAGTACAGGTTTGCAGGAAAGTGAGTAAAGTATTGAAAGAGTGTGTAGAAGTCGATAAATCCGAACTACACACTCATGAAACTAGGCAGTTAAAAACTGACTATGAAATGATAAGTGTTGGTCAATAAAGCTGCTTATAAAAAAGTAGCTATGATCGTAACCTGCTTGCATTTCAATATTAAGCGGGTAGTTTTTGCTTTTTGCAACAGCTGCTAAATTTTGAGGCTTAAGTTGCTCTTCTAAAAAGCCATCGGCATCACCCTGCGTTACAAGCATAGGGGTAAAATCTGCCTGTTGGGCTTTTTTCATCAATTCACATGAATCGTATTGAGCCCATAGGTCTTTATCTTTACCTAAATACCCTGTAAATGCTTTAACGCCCCACGGGCAATTAATTGGATTTACGATAGGGCTAAAAGCCGATGCGCTAACAAATGACGCAGGGTTTTTGAGCGCAATCATTAGTGCGCCGTGCCCACCCATGGAGTGGCCGCTAATGGCTTTCGTACTGTTGACAGGAAAGTGCTGTTCAATAAGCGCGGGCAGCTCATCCACTACGTAGTCATACATATTAAAGTGTGTATTGTAGGGTGCTTGCGTAGCGTTTACATAAAAGCCAGCGCCTTGACCAAAGTCGTAGTTATCTTCATCAGGGACATTATCGCCACGTGGGCTTGTATCAGGAGCAACAATTGCGATACCTAGCTCAGCCGCTTTTTTAAATGCGCCGGCTTTTTGCATAAAGTTTTCATCGGTACAGGTTAAGCCCGATAGCCAGTAAAGCACGGGTACTTTATTAGTTTCGCTTGCGCCTGGAGGTAAAAACACCGCAAAGCGCATTGTGCAATGGGTACTAGATGCTGCGTGGGTATATTGTTTGTGCCAACCACCCGCTACTTTTGTACTTGAGATATTTTCTAACATAAAAATCCTTAAAAGCCGCAAACCTTTAGGTTTTACGGCTTTTTAAATCGCTTACTAATTGCGTATTAGTAGTGAATTACTGTACGAATACTTTTACCTTCGTGCATTAAATCAAACGAATCGTTAATTTCTTCAAGGCTCATGGTATGGGTAATAAAGTCGTTTAATGCAAACTCACCCGCCATGTAACGCTCAACAATTTCAGGAAGTTGCGAGCGACCTTTAACGCCACCAAACGCGCTACCACGCCATACACGGCCAGTAACAAGTTGGAAAGGACGAGTTGAAATTTCTTGACCAGCGCCGGCTACACCAATAATAACCGACTCACCCCAACCTTTATGACAACACTCAAGTGCAGAGCGCATTACATCAACGTTACCAATACACTCAAATGAGTAATCAACACCGCCGTCGGTCATCTCAACAATCACTTCTTGAATTGGCTTGTCGAAGTCTTTAGGGTTAACTAGGTCTGTTGCACCAAGCTTAGTGGCTAAGTCAAACTTGCTGGTATTGATATCAACACCAATAATGCGACCTGCGCCCGCCATTTTTGCACCAATAATAGCCGATAAACCAATACCACCTAGGCCAAAAATAGCAACAGTATCACCTGGTTTAACATTTGCTGTATTTGTTACCGCACCCATACCTGTGGTTACGCCACAACCAAGTAAACAAATCTCTTCAAGTGATGCTTCTTTGTTCACTTTAGCCAGTGAAATTTCTGGAAGTACAGTGTATTCAGAGAATGTTGAGCAACCCATGTAGTGATAGATAGGCTCACCATCTTTATAAAAGCGGGTTGTACCATCTGGCATTAAGCCCTTACCTTGTGTTTCACGTACTGCAGAGCACAAGTTAGTCTTACCAGATTTACACATTTTACATTCACCACATTCAGCAGTGTAAAGTGGAATAACATGATCGCCTACCTCAACACTGGTAACGCCTTCACCTACAGCGTAAACCACGCCAGCACCTTCGTGGCCTAAAATAGCAGGGAAAATACCTTCAGGGTCTTCACCAGATAACGTAAAAGCATCAGTATGACAAACACCAGTAGCAGTAATTTTTACCATTACTTCGCCTTTTTTAGGCATCATCACATCAACTTCTTCAACGCTTAATGGTTGGTTTGGTCCCCAAGCAATCGCTGCTTTTGATTTTATAAATTCAGACATGTGTTTATCCTTTGTAGTGGTTTTAAAAATAAATTATAGACCCAATTTATTTGGGTAATGTGGTTATTGTATTTATTTCTCAGATAATGATAATCTCTTATTTATTAAAACACTTTTACAGTATAGTAATAATGGCGCGTTGGGATGGTATAGACGAATTTATAGCGGTAGGTGAAGAAGGAAGTTTTACCGCTGCTGCTAACTTATTGGGTTTATCGGTTGCACATATAAGTCGGCATGTAACGGCGCTTGAGCAGCGATTAAACACGCAATTACTTACCCGTACCACACGAAAAGTGGTATTAACAAAAGAAGGGGAAGCTTTTTTACATCAAACCAAGCAATTACAGCATGCAATGGACGATGCTACGCAAAGCTTAGCGACACAGCAAACAACACCAAAAGGCAAAATTAAGTTAACCGCCCCTGTTATGTATGGCGAGAGCTTTATAATGCCCATTGTGCATAATTTTATGCACGATCACCCTGAGGTTGAAGTGATTGCTACGCTTTCTAATGAGCAAGAAAACTTACTTGAAGGCGGATTTGATTTAGCTATACGCCTAGGGCATTTAAAAGACTCAAGCCACAGAGCAAGGCGTTTAAGCGCAAGGCGCTTTATTATGTGTGCATCACCTGAGTACTTATCACGTGTAGGTGAGCCTCATACATTGGGCGAGTTAGCTCAGCATCAATGCTTAATTGGTAATAGTAGTTATTGGCGGGTAAAGGAAAATGAGCGCGAAAAACACATAAAAATAGCAGGGCGTTTGCGCTGTAATAGTGGTTGGGCGTTAGTCGATGGCGCTAAAAAAGGCTTAGGCCTAGTGCAGCTGCCAAATTATTATATAGAAAAAGAGTTACGAACGGGGGAGCTTGTTCCTGTATTGACGGGCTATCAGCCGGATCAAGAAGGGGTGTGGGGGATTTATCCGCCGCGTCAATTTGTAGCCACTAACGTTAGAGTGTTACTCGATTATTTAGTTGCAGGGCTTAAATAAAGCGCGCTCAAAATATAGCCAAGTGTAAGATTTATAAATTATTTCTTACATTTATGGTCATATTCAATTCAGCTAAGTTCGTGCTACTATAGCTGTACACTTTTAGCATAAATGTTTTAAATAATATGTTTCAACCGGTTAGCTTATTTATAGGGCTCAGATATAGCCGCTCCTCTAAAGGGAATGCGTTTATATCGTTTATCTCGTTTTTTTCTATTGCCGGAATAGCTATAGGGCTAATGGCCTTATTCACTGTAAGCAGTGTAATGAATGGCTTTGAAAACAGTTTAAAAACAAATATGTTAGGGCTTATCCCCCATGTAGAAGTACAAGCCAATAAACACACTCGCGCACAAATGACTGCATTAAAAGCTGATTTAGAGGGTTCTGATTATGTTGATCAAGTTAGCCTTTATCGTCATGGCGAAGCTATTTTGCAAACCAATAAAGACTTACACGGCGTATTACTGCAAGGCTTGTATGGCAATAACGGCTCGTTATATAAAATTACCGATAAAGTTGTGCAGGGCAATTGGCAAAACGTTTTAAATAATAGTTACAACATAGCAATAAGCCGTTATTTAAGCCGTAAACTAGGCGTAGGATTGGGTGAAAAGTTACGCGTAATTATGCCTAATGCCTCTACATATACGCCACTTGGGCGCGTACCTAGTCAGCGTTTATTTAAAATAGCCGCAATATACGAAACCGGCTCAGAAATAGATATGGGCCTTGCATTTACCAGTGGTGAATCATTGCAAAGAGTACTAAAACTCAGCAAAGGCACCCCACCTAACTTAAGTGTTTCACTTCATGAGCCTTTCGAACTAACACAGTTTATACAAGATAACCAATTTGTTTTAGATAACTATACAGTGACTGATTGGCGCAGCTCGCAAGGGTCCTTATTTGCCGCGGTTGCAATGGAAAAGCGTATTATGTCTATGTTGTTAGGGCTGATTGTACTTGTGGCTGTATTTAATATTGTGTCGGCTTTAACCATGATGGTAAGTGAAAAACAAGGCGAAGTAGCTATTTTACAAACCTTAGGTTTGACGCCCTCTCAAGTACAAAAAGTGTTTATGGTGCAAGGTTTGTATAACGGGGTAATTGGGACCGCAATAGGGGCATTTTTAGGTGTAATGTTTAGCTTATATATAAATGAACTACTCGCTGCTGTGGGGTTGAACCTACTAGCAGGTGTAGAGCTTCCGGTAAAATTTGATGTGTTAAGCCTCGTTATTATTGCACTCAGCAGTATTGCAATGAGCTTTTTAGCCACTTTATATCCTGCGCGCAAAGCCGCAAAAGTAAAACCAGCAGAGGTATTGCGTTATGAATGATTTAGTTATTAGCTGTCAAAACTTAAGTAAAGTTTATCAAGATGGTCAAAACCAAGTAGAAGTATTAAAAGGGGTCGACTTATCACTTAACCAAGGAGATATGCTGGCTATTGTGGGCAGTTCAGGCTCTGGTAAAAGTACGTTATTGCATATATTAGGTACTCTTGATACGGCAACATCAGGAAGCGCTAAGATAAAAAATCAAGAGGTTGCTAAATTATCGCGAACAGAGCAAGCAGCCTTTAGAAATAAAAACTTGGGTTTTATTTATCAGTTTCATCATTTATTAATGGAATTTAGTGCGGTTGAAAACGTGGCTATGCCGCTATTAATAAAAGGGCTCAACGCAAAAGAAGCGAAAGAGCAAGCCTTGCAAATGCTAGATAAAGTCGGCTTGGCGCATCGCAGTGAACACAAACCTTCAGCACTGTCTGGTGGAGAGCGTCAGCGTGTTGCAATAGCACGTGCCTTAGTAACCCAACCTGCATTAGTACTCGCAGATGAGCCAACTGGTAATCTAGATAAACAAAATGCGATTAAAATTTACGATTTAATTAATGAGCTAAATAAAAGCTTAAATACCAGTTTTGTGGTGGTTACTCACGATCTAGAGCTTGCAGACAAGCTGGGTAAAATTGCGTACTTAGATGATGGAAAACTTGCTATTAAAGAGCCGCAACATGTTGCTTAGTTTATTTTTAAGTGAGCGCTTTAGAGCGTATTCTGGTCATCAAGACGAAAAAAATGCCTTTGTTAGTTTTATTGCCAAAGCCTCTACTGTTGGTATTTTATTAGGAGTGGCGGTGTTAATCGTTGCGCTTTCGGTGATTAATGGCTTTGAGCAGCAGTTAGTACACCGCTTATTAAGTGTGGTGCCACAAGTTGAATATGTAGCGCCTAATAGACCGATAGCTAATTGGACTAACAAAGTAGAAAAACTACAAGCACAGCCGCACGTAACTGGTGCTGCGCCGTTTATAGCGGTAAATGGTATGGCGCAATTTAAGAGCCAGCTTAAAGCTGTTGAGATACGCGGTGTTGAACCCAACCTTGAGAGTAACGTATCAGCTATAAATCAATTTACTCAAGGCACGTTGGTTAGCCAGCTCAAATTAGACGACGTCATTTTAGGTCAGCAAATTGTAAATCAGCTTGGCGCAAAAATTGGCGATAAAGTTACCTTATTAATACCTAAAATCAGTGAGCAAGGTAAATCAATACTAGCCCCTAAGCGCGTATCATTAACGCTTGCAGGCGTAATAAAAATGGGTGGACCAATTGATAGTAGTGCTGCATTTATTCACTTAAATAAAGCACAATCAGTGTTAGGCTACGACACCAGCCAAGTGACAGGTCTACGGTTGAGCGTAGACGATGTGTTTGCTGCGCATCAAATTGCACTGCGAGTAGGGCAAACTATCAGTGATTATGTGTATGTCTCTAGCTGGTTTAGAACGCAAGGCAGTTTATATCAAGATATACAAATGGTGCGTACCATAGTTTACATTGTGGTGTTTTTAATAATAGCGGTAGCCAGCTTTAATATTGTATCTTCTTTGGTAATGGAAGTGCGCGAAAAACAAGGCAACATAGCTATTTTAAAGACCATGGGCGCTAAAGACAGTACTATTTTAGCCACCTTTGTTATGCAAGGTTTAACACAAGCTTTTGTTGGCGTGTTACTTGGCACATTAGTCGGGGTTGTACTTGCGCTTAATATAAGTGAGCTGTTTACATGGGTGAGTCATTTATTTGGTGCCAACCCACTCGAAGGCGTTTATTTTATTGAATTTTTACCCAGTAAATTAGTACTCAGTGATATTGGCTTAACAGTTATTGTTACCTTTATTTTAGCTGTTCTTGCTACTATTTACCCGGCATGGCAAGCAACTCGGGTCGACCCTGCCAAAGTGCTGGGAAATTAAGCTAAGCCACAATAAACTCAACCGTTTATTTTCAAAGCTACCGATACTATTTTACTTATTCCTTACGTACTAAAGCATTATTTTAAACCATGGTGATAATGTTAAAAGCTCAGCAATTGCTGAGCTTTTTTGTAGTCAATAGTTACGGTTAAGAAAAAGCCTTATCGGCGAGAGCTTGTTGCATTTGCTCACGCATTTTAAACTTTTGCAGTTTGCCCGTTACAGTCATTGGGTAACTCTCTACAAAACGGATATAACGGGGCATTTTAAAGTAGGCCAGTCTGTCTTTTAAAAATGCACGTATTGCTTGTTCATCAAGTACGGCATCTTCTTTAGGTTGTATCCACGCGCAGACTTCTTCACCGTACTTTTCATCACTAATACCAAATATGGCGGCATCTTGAATACCCGGGTAGGTGTAAAGAATTTCTTCAATTTCGCGTGGATAAATGTTTTCACCACCCCGAATGATCATGTCTTTTATGCGGCCAACAATACTCACAAACCCTTCACTATCCATTACGCCTAAATCACCTGAGTGTAACCAGCCTTCATCATTTATAGTGGTTTTTGTTTTTTCTTCGTCATTCCAATAGCAGCGCATAATGCCCGCACCTTTGCTACAGACCTCGCCGGGTACACCTATTTTTTGAATATTACCTAGCTCATCAATAATTTTAACCTCAGTGTGTGCAAGGGCACGCCCAACGGTTGTTACTTGGCGCTCTATTGATGAGTCGGTTTCGGTTATATTATTGATTGGGCTGCACTCGGTTTGCCCGTACGCAATTAAAATCTGGTGCATATTCATTTGCGTTTGTACTTTTCGCATGACCTGCTCAGGACATGTAGACCCTGCCATAACGCCGGTACGTAAAGTGTCCAGGTTATATTCTGCAAAACTAGGTAGCTCAAGCTGGCTAATAAACATCGTCGGTACACCATGCAATGCCGTGCAGCCTTCTTTTTGTACTACATCAAGCGTTGTTTTTGCATCAAATGCATCGCTTGGGTAAATAGCTGCGGCGCCTTTAGTTACACATAATAAGCTGCCTAGTACCATTCCAAAACAGTGGTATAACGGCACGGGAATACACAACTTATCTTTTGCTGTAAAGTGCATAGCTTCTGCGACAAATAGCGCATTATTAAGTATATTTTTGTGCGTGAGTGTCGCGCCCTTCGGATTACCTGTTGTACCAGAGGTAAATTGTATATTGATATCTTGATCTGCGTTTAAATTGGCGGCTACTGCATTTAATTCAAGCTCATGGGCAGGGGTTGCAGCATTCATCATTTGAGTAAACGTAAACATACCAGGGCAAGCTTCATCGCCAATGCGTATTACATTTTTTAGGCTAGGGAGGGCGTGTGCGTTTAGTTTTCCAGGCTCACAGTGAGTAAGTTCAGGCGCTAAACTGTTGAGCATATCTATGTAATTACTGCCTTTAAAGCGTGAGGCGGTGATCAACGTGCTACATTGTACATTATTCAATGCATAGGCTAGCTCATTGGGTCGGTAAGCCGGGTTTATACACACCATAATGGCACCAATTTTAGCGCTGGCAAATTGTGTTAAACACCACTCAATATTATTGGGTGACCATATTCCTACCCGGTCACCTGGTTTTACACCAATTGATAAAAGCCCCATAGCAAGTTGATTAACTTGTTGCTGAAACTCTTTATAGCTTAGGCGTATTCCTTGATGGCTTACTACGACCGCTAATGCATCTGGGTTTTTGTCGACAATGCAGTCAAAATATTCACCTATGGTTTTATTTACCAATGGTGTACTCTGCGCTCCTTTGAAATAGCTTTTTGATAATGGAAGCGTATTTATTAACTCAATCTCTTTTGGTGAGTCAGGTGATGTGTGCATGTGCTTCTCCGTGTTAATGTGTGTCAGTAACCAAGCTGTAGTTAAAATAAACACAAATTGTCGACAAAGAGAAGGGTGGTTAGACTAATGTATTAAATACTGTTTTAATTCTAATCTTTTTTTAGGCATAAAAAAACGCACCACTTAGGTGCGCTTTATACAGCTTTAAATTACATTTCGTCGCTGCGGTAGGTTTTTTTCATTATATATACATAGGCGTTCACGAACGCGTTTTCTTGATATTTTTTAAGGCCAGTGTCTTCAAACGCAATAGGGATAGGATTGCGTTTAAGCTGCTCTTTAATTTCGGTTGTTGAGAACACACGAACGTCTAAAGATTCAATTAGTTGAATCGCCGTTTCCATTTTAAAGCCTTTTGCACTGCCTGCAAATTTACCTTTAGGTTGGCGCTCACGAATGGCAACAGAATCAATTTGGTAATCTTGCATTAGTTTTGCAAAATCAAATTGAAATTTGCGCATTATTTCAGTGTCATTACCGTTACCTAAGGTAAAGCGTGTTTGGCGCACATCGCGAATATCAAATACGTCGTTATCTTTACTTAAAATACAAAGTAGTACATCACTACCGGTAATTTCTACACCACATGTTCTCATTGCTATTCTCTAATATAACTTAATTGCTTGGTATTATACCCAACATCGAATAAATTGCGAGAGCAAGGCAGTGCAGGTACATTTTAATGACCGGTAAACTCAAGTTGTCACACACTTAATTTAAATTAACGAACGAAAAGCAAAAAAATGACTATTTTAGGGAAAATTTAAGGTAATGGGCGTGCTTTAAACTTGTAATTGATACTTTATCACGCGACAATATCTTTTTTGTAGTTGCGCAGACTCAGCATCTACATTAGTCAATTATGACGAAAAATAGTCAATGCTTATTCGTAAAAGCGTTGTCGAGTCATTCTCATTTAATTTATTTAAAAATACACGTGATACATTGTAGGTGTCACCACTGTATGTAAGGATTTATAATGCCAGTTATTACTCTTCCTGACGGCAGTCAGCGTAGTTTTGAAAACCCTGTAAGTACTCTTGATGTAGCTAACGATATCGGCCCTGGTCTTGCTAAAGCAACCATAGCTGGGCGTGTTAATGGTGAGCGTGTTGATGCATGTGACTTAATTAACGAAGATGCGCGCCTTGAAATCATCACCGCAAAAGATGACGACGGCCTAGAAATTATTCGTCACTCATGTGCTCACTTAATCGGTCATGCAGTTAAGCAGCTTTTCCCAGACGCAAAAATGGCGATTGGTCCGACTATTGATAACGGTTTTTATTACGATATTGATATGGATCACTCTTTATCTCAAGAAGATTTAGATGCTATTGAAAAGCGTATGTTGCAACTTGCAAAAACAAACTACGATGTAGTGAAAAAAAATGTAAGCTGGCAAGAAGCACGCGATACATTTGAAGCGCGTGGCGAAACATACAAAATGGAAATTTTGGACGAAAACATCGCAAAAGATGACCGCCCAGGGTTATACCACCACGAAGAATACGTAGACATGTGTCGTGGTCCGCACGTACCAAACATGAAATTTTGCCAACACTTCAAAATAATGAAAGTTGCTGGTGCATACTGGCGTGGTGACTCTGAAAACAAAATGCTACAGCGTATTTACGGCACTGCGTGGGGCGATAAAAAGCAACTTAAAGCGTACCTTAAGCGTTTAGAAGAGGCTGAAAAACGCGATCACCGCCGTATTGGTAAAGCGCTTGATTTATGGCACTGGCAAGAAGAAGCGCCAGGCATGGTATTTTGGCATAACGATGGTTGGAGCATTTACCGTGAGCTGGAAGAGTTTGTGCGTGAAAAACTGCGTGAATACAGCTACGAAGAAGTAAAAGGTCCAATGATGATGGACCGCTCTTTGTGGGAAAAATCAGGTCACTGGGAAAAATACGCAGACGCCATGTTTACTACAGAGTCTGAAAAACGTGAATACGCTATAAAACCAATGAACTGCCCAGGTCACGTGCAAATTTTTAACCAAGGGTTAAAATCATACCGTGATTTACCACTGCGTATGGCCGAATTTGGTTGTTGTCACCGTAACGAGCCATCGGGCGCTTTACATGGCTTAATGCGTGTACGTGGCTTTACACAAGATGATGCTCACGTTTTCTGTACCGAAGAGCAAGTAATGGACGAAGTGTCAGCGTGTATTAAGATGGTTTATGACACTTATGAGACGTTCGGTTTTGACAAAATTGTAGTGAAGCTTTCTACACGTCCTGAAAAGCGCATTGGCGACGATGAAATTTGGGACAAAGCAGAGGTCGCATTAGCCGATGCACTTAAAGCAAACGACATTGAATTTGATTACCTACCGGGTGAAGGTGCCTTCTACGGTCCTAAAATTGAATTTACTTTGTACGATTGCTTAGACAGAGCGTGGCAATGTGGTACAGTGCAGCTTGACTTTGCACTACCCGGTCGTTTAGGCGCTACTTATGTTGCCGAAAACAACGAGCGACGCACACCAGTTATGATACACCGTGCTATTTTAGGTTCAATTGAGCGCTTTATCGGTATTTTAACTGAAGAATACGCGGGCTTATTCCCTACGTGGCTTGCGCCAAAGCAAGTGGTAATTATGAACATTACCGATAAACAAGCAGATTACGTGCACGAAATTGTACAAAAATTAAATAAACTTGGAATTAGAGCCGCTGCTGACTTGAGAAATGAGAAGATTGGCTTTAAAATCCGAGAACATACACTTAAGCGTATTCCTTACTTACTAGTTGTTGGCGATAAAGAAGTTGAACAACAGGAAGTAGCAGTACGTACCCGCACAGGTGAAGACCTAGGCAAATTTAACGTTGATGACTTTGTAGCTAAAATTAGCGAAGAGATTAAAAATCGACAGTAAAAATCGAGCGTGTAGGGCAATAACAAAAAGTCAACTACACGCTTATGTTATTGATATTCTTGGAGGAACGTACCATTAGAGGCGGCAAGAAAGGGCAACAAACAGCTCAAAAAAATCGTATTAACGAAGAAATCACAGCTCAAGAAGTTCGTTTAATTGACATTGACGGCGAACAAGCTGGAATTCAGTCATTAAAAGACGCACAAGCTATGGCTGATGCAGCGGGTGTTGATCTTGTAGAGATTAGCCCTAACGCTGAGCCGCCTGTTTGTAAGGTTATGGACTACGGTAAGTTCATCTTTGAAAAAAGCAAAGAACTAAAAGAGCAGAAGAAAAAGCAAAAGCAAATCCAGATCAAAGAAATCAAATTCCGTCCTGGTACGGATGAAGGTGACTATCAGGTTAAGCTTCGCAACTTACGCAAGTTCTTAGAAGCTGGTGATAAAGCAAAGATTACTATCCGCTTCCGTGGCCGTGAAATGGCTCACCAAGAGATTGGTATTGAATTATTAAACCGTGTGAAGTCTGATTTAGAAGAACTTGCAGTTGTTGAGTCTTTCCCAAATCGTGTTGAAGGCCGTCAGATGGTTATGATGATGGCGCCTGTTGCTAAAAAATAATTTTTAAGCGATAATGCGCACCGAATTTAGCCCAGGTACCCAAGTAATATGTAAATATTCACCTGTGCTAACCGGTTTTAAAGTAAAATTGCAGTATTTATACTGAGTTTTCACCGGGATATGGCAGTAAGTTAGGCCTAAAAGTGGAGCTATAGAAATATATCTCACGCCTGCTTACTAATTTTTAAGCAATACATTTGGAGTTATTGCAATGGCTTACAAGCTAAAAAGTCACAGAGGCGCAGCTAAGCGTTTCAAAAAAACTGCTTCTGGCGGTTTCAAGCGTAAACAAGCGCATCTTCGTCACATTCTGACTAAGAAAACGTCTAAGCGTAAGTTACACCTACGTCCTAAGATGATGGTTCATAAAAATGACCATGGTCTAGTTTCACGTATGTTACCATTCGCTTAATAGGGGTTTTTAGAAATGGCAAGAGTTAAACGCGGCGTTGTCGCACGTGCACGTCACAAAAAAGTTTTAAAGCAAGCTAAAGGTTACTACGGTGCACGTTCACGTGTTTATCGCGTAGCTTTCCAGGCAGTTACTAAAGCGGGTCAATACGCTTACCGTGACCGTCGTGCGAAGAAACGTACTTTCCGTCAATTATGGATTGCACGTATCAATGCTGCTTCACGTCAAAATGGTCTGTCTTACAGCCGTTTTATCAATGGTCTTAAAAAGACTTCTGTAGAAATCGATCGTAAGATCCTTGCAGATATCGCTGTTTACGACCAAGTTGCATTTGCAGCGCTTGTTGAAAAAGCAAAAGAAGGCCTAGCGGCAGCTTAAGCTTTTTAAATAAGTAGTTAAAGAGGAGCCCATGGCTCCTTTTTTTGTGCGTGTAATTTAAGCCATATTAATTGTTCTAAGGGTTAAAGGGCTTGTCAGGAAAGTCAAACACATTAATTCAGAAAAGTTAAATAGCAAGTTGTGCTTATAGTTATCATTACGTTTGTAAACTCTAAAATAAATAATTTAATAACCGTATAGGTATAAATGGGCTCAATTTTTTGTTGAACCACCGCACTTTTATAATATAAGTATGTTTAGTTGATATAATTTATTGATTAAATGCGTTGTTAGAGAAAACTATGTTTGCAAGTCTGTTATTTTTATCTGCAATAGTGGCAGATAACAGTCATTTACCCCCTCTTATACCTTGGCAGGGCGATAGCATTTCGTTACTGCAACAGCAAGGACCTTTAACTACCGATTTTGAACTGTCTGAGGGGATTGCCTCTCCAAATTACACCGATACGATGGCGTTCGTAAAGAGACTTGTAGCAGCAAATCCGACTCAGTTTCACTCACAGGTAATCGGTCATAGTAACAGTAACCGTGCAATCAACATGCTCATTGCTAGTGAACAAGGTTTTTTTGAAGCAGGGCAAATGGCTAACAGCACGAAGCCAACCATTTTAATTCAAGCTGGTATTCATGCAGGTGAAATAGATGGGAAAGACGCGATGTTTATGTTGCTGCGCGATATTGCAACAGGTAAACGCCGCGATATTCTAAAAAAGGTAAATATACTTTTTATTCCAATTTTAAATGTAGATGGCCACGAGCGAAGCAGTGCATTTAATCGTATCAATCAACGTGGTCCAGCAAAAATGGGCTTTAGAACCAATGCCAATAATCTCAATCTTAATCGTGACTTTACAAAGTTAGACACCCCAGAGGTTCGAAGCGTTTTAAAGGTTATTAACGATTACAAACCAAACTTGTATATTGATGTGCACGTTACAGATGGTGCTGACTATCAGTACGATGTGACTTATGGCTACAACCCTGTATTTGCCAGTGAATCGCCAGCAGTCTCAGATGCACTGGAGCAATACGTAAAGCCGGTGATTGATGAAACATTACATAAGTACGGGCACACTCCAGGCCCATTGGTGTTTGTAATGGATAAACGAGATTTTAAAAAAGGGCTTGCGGGCTGGGTTGCCACCCCTCGCTTTTCAAATGGCTGGGGAGATTTGAAGTCTTTACCTACAATCCTAGTCGAAAATCATTCTTTAAAACCTTACAAACAGCGTGTGCTGGGCACGTATGTGTTTTTAGATGGCGCGATAAATGCCTTATCTCAATATAGCCACGAGCTAGCTACTGCTGTAAAAAAAGAGCAAGGGTTTGTGCCTAAGCAGCTAATTGTAAAACGTAGTTATGCTAAACAAGCCAATGTGATTAATGAGTTTAAAGGTGTTAAATACACATCGAGTGTGAGTGCGCTTTCGGGTCAAACTGAAGTTAAATATTTAGGAAAAGCACACACCTATAAAGATTTACCAATTTATTGGCAAAAGCAAGTTGAACGCACGGTTGATGTACCGCAGGCGTTTTTTGTACCGCCAGTTTATACCAATATTATAAAAAAACTTAAGTTGCACGGTGTTTCAGTTAAAAAGCTCAAGGGTGCAAATACCCAACCTTTAAAAGTTGCTAAAGTACGTGATTTCACATTCGACCAAGCACCGTTTGAAGGCCGTTTCAGAGTCTCTGCCCAGTTTGATTATGTACCGGTACCAAATGTAGATTTAGATGGTTGGTATCAAGTTAATACGCAGCAAAAAGCAGGGGAGTTAGCTGTTCATTTATTACATCCAGAAGCCCCTGATTCATTTTTTTCGTGGGGTGAGTTTAATACGATTTTTCAACGAACAGAGTATATGGAAAATTATGCGCTGATACCGTATGCACGACAAATGCTTAAAGATAATCCAAAGCTGGCGCTTGAGTTTGATAAAAAACTAAAAAATAAGTCGTTTGCGCAAGACGCCGATGCACGCCTGCAGTGGTTATATTCACACACGCCATTTTACGATCAAGCGTATTTAAAATACCCCATTTTAATGTCGTACGAACAAGTAGCTGTTATTTCAGACCAAAAAGATAAAGAAATATAATATGCATGTTATTAAGATACCCGTGACTGCATTTTCTCAAAATTGCAGAATAATTAGCTGTGAAGAAACAAAGCAAGCTGTTGTAATAGACCCAGGTGGTAATCCAGAAAAAATTATAGCCGCCCTTAGTGAGCACAAATTAGTACTTAGTGCTATTTGGCTTACACATGGGCATCTAGATCATGTTGGTGCAGCTGATACATTACGCTCTCAATTTAATGTGCAAATTGTTGGTCCACAAAAGGATGAACTATTTTGGTTTGAAAACCTGCCAATGCAAGCAAACATGTTTGGCTTTTCAGCGATAGCTGCTTTTTATCCAGATATTTGGCTTAACCATGATGATGTGTTAACCGTAGGTAAACTTGCTTTTAGAGTACTGCACTGTCCAGGGCATACGCCAGGACATGTTATATTTTATGAGCCTAAACAGCAGTGCGTGATTGTGGGGGATGTTATTTTTAAAGGTGCTGTAGGGCGTACAGATTTTCCAAAAGGAAATAGTGAACACCTCATTGACTCTATAAAACGCCATATTTTAACACTAGATGATCATACTCATATATTATCGGGTCATGGTGAAGACACCACTGTAGGGCACGAAAAGCGCACTAATCCATTTGTAAGTGGTCAATTTGGTTAATTAAAATCCATGAAAATGCAAAATTATTGCAGACGGAATTTTAAATTGGCTGTATAATTTAACCAGTTTATTAGATAAATAAGAAATAAAATGTCTCTAAATCACGTAGATCGCCAAATTTTGGCACTTTTACAACAGGACGCAAGTCTTTCAACTGCCGAAATTGCAGACAAAGTTGGCTTATCTCAATCGCCTTGTTGGCGACGAATTGCAAAGCTTGAGCAAGATGGTTACATCAAAAATAAAGTGGCGCTTTTAGATGAGAAAAAGCTGGGTTTTGACATGCTTGTATATGCCCATGTGCGTTTATCAAATCATGGCAAAAAAAATCTCGCTGAGTTTGAAAAACTTATTATGAGCTATGACGAAGTGACAGAATGTTACACCATGGCAGGCACCATGGACTTTATGCTGCGTATAATTTCACAAGGTATAGAAGGCTATGAGCATTTTGTACGTGACAATTTACTCAGTTTAGAATATGTGCAAGAAGTACACTCTAATGTAACTATGACATGTGTTAAACGCAGTACATCGCTTCCTCTATAAACCAAACAACTCAAAGTGACGCTATACTTTGACAAAGAAGCGGCGTCTGCGAATTGTTAAATGAGCGCTAATTTGGTAACATTTAGCGCTTTTTCGATCCTAACCAAATAACTCCACTGAGGAACTCAATGTTTAACTTACTCAGCAAAGCGCCTAGCTCTGCTAAAAACGATATTCTATCTGGTTTAACTGTGGCACTTGCTTTAGTTCCAGAAGCTGTTGCGTTTGCTTTTGTGGCAAATGTCGAACCTTTAGTTGGTCTCTATGCCGCGTTTATCGTTGGTTTAATTACAGCAATATTTGGTGGCCGCCCAGGTATGATTTCTGGTGCTACCGGTGCATTAGCAGTTGTAATGGTAAGTTTAGTACTTGATCACGGCGTTGAGTATTTATTCGCCACAGTGTTGTTGATGGGTATACTGCAAATACTCGCCGGAATATTTAAGCTTGGTAAGTTTATTCGCATGGTTCCACACCCGGTTATGCTTGGTTTTGTAAACGGGTTAGCAATCGTTATATTTTTAGCGCAGCTCGGGCAGTTTAAAGTGCCAGATGGCGCAGGCGGCCAGCAATGGATGACGGGAAACCCGCTATACATTATGTTAGGTTTAGTTGCATTAACCATGGCAATTATCCACTTTTTACCTAAGTTGACGACGGCTGTGCCTTCTTCACTAGTGGCTATTGTAACAGTAACCGCTTTAGTAATCGGTCTTGATTTAGACTCACGCACGGTACTTGATTTCCTAAAAGGGATGACAGGGAATGAAGCGGCTACCATTGCTGGGGGCTTACCTGAGTTTCATATTCCTATGGTTCCATTTACCTTAGACACTTTTTATATAATTTTTCCATACGCTCTAATTTTGGCGGCTATTGGCTTAATTGAGTCATTATTAACACTAAGCTTGATTGATGAGATTACCGAGACCCGCGGTCATTCAAATAAAGAGTGTATTGGTCAAGGTGCAGCTAATGTAACCTGTGGTTTTTTTGGTGCTATGGGTGGCTGTGCCATGATTGGCCAGTCTATGATTAACATTAATTCAGGTGGTCGTTCACGTTTATCGGGGATCACTGCCGCAATTATGTTACTTGGTTTTATCATATTTGCTTCAGGCCTAATTGAAATGATCCCACTAGCAGCGCTTGTTGGTGTGATGTTTATGGTTGTATTAGGCACATTTGAATGGGCGAGCTTTAAAATGATGAAGCGAGTGCCACTGTCGGATGCTTTTGTAATCGTACTTGTTTCGGGAGTGACCGTTGTAACCGATTTAGCAATTGCTGTATGTGTGGGTGTTATTGTCTCGGCATTGGTATTTGCATGGCAGCATGCAAAACACATTTACACAACTAACTACATTGATGATCAAGGCGCGAAAGTTTACGAGCTTCATGGACCATTATTTTTTGGCTCAGTTAAAAACTTTTCAGAGTTATTTGATGTTAAAAACGACCCTAAAGATGTAATTATTGAGTTTAAACATAGCCGTGTTGCTGATCACAGTGCAATAGAAGCCATCGACAGTTTAGCTGATAAGTATACCAAAGCAGGTAAGCAGCTTCATTTACGTCATTTAAGTAAGGACTGTAAGCAGCTTTTACATAAAGCGCGCGACCTAGTAGAGGTGAATGTAATTGAAGATCCAACTTACAAAGTGGCTTCTGATAAGCTGGCATAATATTTTAGTAATTTACTACTAAAGTAAATTGCATCGGTAATTTAAAAGCGAAAGGTTTAAGCCTTTCGCTTTTTTATGGTCATATCTTTGCGGTAAGCCTCTTAAAAACTAAGATAGTTTGCACTGCTAACACTTTGTAATAATCGATATAATATAAAAACCAATGATTAAATTAGCTAACTTATTTTTAACTCATTGGCTAACTTATACGGAGTTGTATTTTATTTTGAATTGGCAATCCTTGATTGATAACAGGCAGCGTTTTTTTTGGCTACTGCAAATCGCAGGCTGGATTGGGTATGCACTTGTAAATTATATCGGCTCTAAAGTATTTGAAATGCGTGATATTTACGTATTCGTTATATTACTGAATGCCTATGCAGGCTGTCTAATGACAGTGCCTCTTCGTTACATTTATAGAAAAGTCTGGAATGCCTCGCCATGGATTCTCATGGTGGTTGTTTTTGGCGCATCGTATATTACAGGCACGCTATGGGCAATTGTACAAAAATTTAATTTGTGGGAAATATACCGTCATGGTTACCGCCCTGAAGATTGGTTTTACTATCTTCAACATGGCTTAGATTCTGTTTACATCATTTTATGTTGGAGTGGCTTGTACTTTGGCGTAAAGTATTATCAGCTGCTACAAAGTGAGCGACAAAAAGCGCTAAAAGCAACTACAATGGCTCATGAAGCGCAATTAAAAATGCTCAGATACCAACTTAATCCGCATTTTTTATTTAATACTCTCAATGCTATTTCTACATTAGTTTTGGTAAAAGAAAACAAAGATGCTAACTTAATGGTGTCAAGGTTAAGTGATTTTTTGCGTTATACGCTAAATACTGATCCCATTAAAAAAGTGCCTTTAGAGCAAGAGCTGCATGCATTGATGCTGTACTTAGAGATCGAGCGAGTCCGCTTTGATGAGCGCTTAAAGGTTAATGTAGATATCAGTGAGCAAGCAAAAGAGGCACTGGTACCAAGCTTAATTTTGCAACCAATAATTGAAAACGCAATTAAATACGCCATTGCACATTTGTCACAGGGCGGTGTGATAGACATAAAAGCGCAAGTTTTTGCCAATGAACTACTGCTTGAGGTTGGTGATAATGGCCCAGGTACAGAGTTAATCGACGGACAACTTGTTAATGCCCAAGGTGTTGGTGTAGCAAATACCAAAGACAGATTAAAAACGCTCTATGAAAATAATTATTCGTTTGTATTATCACATAATACGCCAAGTGGATTAAAAGTGAATCTGCGAGTACCGTTTGAGAAGGCTGTGAAGAAATGACTAAAATAAAAACTATTATTGTTGATGATGAACCATTAGCAAGAAAGGGCTTAGCAGTAAGACTTGAAGAATATTCTGATATAGAAGTAATTAAACTGTGTAGTTCAGGCAGTGATGCAATACAAGCATGCAAAGAGTACGCAATTGATTTAGTTTTTCTAGATATACAAATGCCAGCAATGAATGGCTTTGAAGTTGCACGCGCTCTAAGCGAAAGCACTAAAGCGTTACCTGCAATTGTGTTTGTAACTGCGTTTGATCAATTTGCAGTAAAGGCTTTTGAAATACATGCTTTGGATTACATTTTAAAACCCGTTGACGATAACAGACTAAAACAGGCGGTAGAAAAAGTGCATAGTTACTTAAAAACACAGCAAGACAACGCCCATAAGAAAAAACTAGCGAGTTTTGTTGCCGGTATTACAGGTAATAATTGTGAAGAAATACTAAAAAAATTGGCCACGGGCGATACCTTAACTGATAAACGTTACCCAGAATCATTAGCGGTAAAAGAGCAGGGGGAAATTATTCGTGTTCCGGTTGCAACTATTCAATGGGTGGACGCCGCAGGGGATTATATGTGTTTACATTGCCAAGATGGGCAAACACATATTTTGCGCAAAACAATGAAAGAGCTTGAGCAAGAGCTCGACCCACATTTGTTTGTTCGCGTTCACCGCAGTGCAATTGTAAATACCAAGCAAATTAGTAAGTTAGTAACGCAAGTAAGTGGTGAATATTTATTAGTGCTTGAAAACGGGCAAGAGCTAAAAGTGAGCCGCAGCTACCGTGACAAAGTAAAAGCCGCGCTAGCCAGCTAGTTTAATACTCTACAGGCACAAAAAATGCGAGCTTAGCTCGCATTTTTTATATAACGCAGAAATTACGCAACAGTTACAATTTTCATTGTGTTAGTGGCGCCCACAGTTTCCATTGAGTCACCGTGAGTAATAATGACTGTATCGCCAGTCTGCAGTGAACCTTGTGCAACAAGGGTATCAAGTGCAGCTTTTACCATGCCGTCTTTTTCAGTTTTTGTAGAGTCAAAAAACACAGGGTAAACACCACGATAAAGCGCTGTTTGGCCTAGGGTGCTTGCATGGCGCGAAAGCGAGTAGATAGGTAAACCAGAGCTGATACGCGACATAAGTTTAGCGGTGCTACCTGACTCAGTTAAAGTAACAATTGCTTTAACAGAATCTAAGTGGTTTGCAGCATACATAGCTGAAAGCGCGATAGACTCTGCATTGTTAGAAAAGCGACTGTCTAAACGGTGCTTAGATACGTGTGTTTCTTTTTGCGATTCAGCGCCTAAACAAACACGTGCCATAGTTGCAACTGTTTCTTCAGGGTAATCACCGGCAGCAGTTTCAGCAGAAAGCATAACCGCATCAGTACCATCCAGTACTGCGTTTGCCACATCCATAACCTCTGCGCGTGTTGGCATTGGGTTATCGATCATCGATTCCATCATTTGCGTCGCGGTTACAACCGTACGGTTTAATGAACGCGCACGACGAATAATAAGCTTTTGTTTGCCCATTAGTGCGGCATCACCAATTTCTACACCTAAATCGCCACGGGCAACCATTACCGCGTCTGACGCTAATACAATATCGTCAACAGCTTCTTGTGTTTCTACAGCTTCTGCGCGCTCAATTTTAGCAAGTAATTGTGCTTTAGAGCCTGCAGCTTCTGCTAAAGAGCGTACATAGCGCATGTCATCACCACTGCGTGGGAATGAAACAGCAATGTAATCAACATTTATTTCAGCGGCAGTGATTAAATCTTCTTTGTCTTTTTCGGTAAATGCTGGCGCTGTTAAACCACCGCCTAAACGGTTAATGCCTTTATTGTTAGATAACACACCACCAACAGTGACAGTACAATGAACTAAATGACCTTCTACTTGCTCTACAGTTAGCTGAATAAGACCATCGTTTAAAAGAAGTAAATCACCAGGACTTACATCTTGTGGTAATTCTTTGTAATCAATACCTACAGCGTTTACGTCGCCTTCACCTTTCTCCATTTTCGCATCAAGGGTGAACTTAGCACCAACCTCAAGGTTTACTTTACCTTCTTTAAAAGTAGAAACACGAATTTTAGGGCCCTGAAGGTCTGCAAGTATAGCAACGTGTTTGCCTAATTTTGTAGCTATATCGCGAACAGCTTGTGCACGGTCTTTGTGATCTTGTGCTACACCATGTGAGAAGTTTAAACGTACTACGTTAGCGCCAGCGCGGATAATTTTTTCTAGGTTGTTATCTCGATCTGTTGCCGGCCCAAGTGTAGCGACTATTTTTGTGCGTCTTAGCATCAAATTCTCCTGTGTGCTTATTAGATGTGTAAGCAAGTTGACGGTTATTTTGTGACTTCAAAATAAATATAATGTATGCATATACATTTTAGTTATAGGCAAACTAATTAGCATTGCCACTATTTTATACAAAACGAATATGTCATCATTATGACACCGGTGTCAAAATCCGTCAATGATCTTAAAATCAAAATACACAGAGTATTTGTAACCGCCGAGCCCTTATATTTGATACAATTACTGTGCTTTTTAATAGTGTAATAAAAAAGCATGCTGTGTTGGCTCAACGTTCGCATTTTATGACGGTATGAGTATAATGCACGCGGTATTATTTTATGAATTACTTAGTTTACTAACCAAATAGTTGTTACCGAGGAGGACACTAAATGCAAGTTGCATTAGTCGGGTTAGGCGTTATGGGCAAAAACCTTGCCTTAAACATGATTGAAAAAGGCATAACGTTAGTCGCATATGATAAAAACCCACATGCGGGTGAAGAGTTATTAAGTTGTGCTAAATCACAAGGTATGGCCGATAGACTCCACATTGTTTCTGATTTAGGAGACATGGTAAGGCGTTTAGAAACACCTCGCTCTATTTTATTATTAGTACCTGCAGGCGAACTGGTTGACGCTGTATGTAATGAGCTTGTGGAAGCGGGCGTACAATGTAACGATATGATTGTAGATTGCGGTAACAGTAACTACAAAGACGGCATCAATCGTAAACTTAAGTATCAAAACAAATTTGAATTTGCCACTATGGGGATTTCTGGTGGTGCTGAAGGCGCACGTCATGGCCCTGCAATGATGGCTAGTGGCTCAGAAGGCGGTTGGGAGCGAATCGAACCGTGGTTTGAAAAAGCCGCAGCTAGTTACAACGGTGAGTCGTGCTTTGCACGTGTTGGTCAATCGGCCAGCGGCCATTTTGTAAAAATGGTTCACAACGGTATTGAATACGCAATCATGCAACTTATTGCAGAAGTTTATCAATTACTACGCATTGGCACAGGTCGCTCACCTAAAGAAGTGGCTGCAATTTTTGATGACTGGTCTACCGGTCACCTAAATAGCTATTTGTTGGCTATTTCTAGCCATATATTATCGCTTGAAAACACCAAGCAAGAGCCACTTGTTGATTTAATTGATAATAAAGTTGGCGCAAAAGGCACAGGTCTTTGGACTGCGCAAAATGCACTTGAGCTGGGTATTGCTGTGCCTTCTTTGGTAGCCGCAGTGCAAGCTCGCCACTTAACCAATGTATGCGATACAACTGCTGCACAAGAAATGACCTATGCTGCTAAAGCAACAAACAAGGTTGATATTGATCTTGAAGAGCTAAAAGATGCCTTTACATTGGCAAGTTTACTTGCGTATCGTCAAGGTTTGGCGTTAATTAAAGGGGCATCGCGTACCCATCAGTGGAAAGTAGACTTATCTAAAACACTGCAGACATGGCGTGCTGGTTGTATTATTCGTGCAGATTACTTAGATAGCGTAGCACACGGTGTTGAATACATTGATACACTTGAAAATGAGTCTAATGCGCTTCGTAAAATAACAGGGCAAGCCGTAATGACTGGCTTAGCATTTCCTGTTCTTGCATCAACACAAACATACTTAGCCACATTAACTACGCCAAGTAATGGACATTTAGTACAAGCTCAGCGCGATTACTTTGGTGAGCATGGCATTAAAACTCACTCAGGTGAAGTGTGCCACTTAACTGATTTAGTCGCTATAGACGCAAAAGTAAGATAATTACTGCATTAAAATAATAAAGGCACGCTATTTAGCGTGCCTTTTGCGTTTCGGTAATTAAAATTAGCGACTTAGCTCACCACGCAAGTTGTCTTGCATTAAATGGCGAATCGTTTCAATTTCTAAGTTTTGGCTAAATAAATAATGCAGCTTTGTTAAACACGCCTCTAATGTCATATCGTAGCCACTTATTACACCAATATTTAACAAGGCGTTGCCTGTAGCATAGCCGCCCATATTTACATGGCCTTTTAAACACTGTGTAAGGTTAACAATTACAATGCCGCGTTTACTGGCTTCACTTAACACAGCTAAAAAATCAGGATCTTGTGGTGCATTACCTACCCCAAAGCTCAGAAGTACTAGGGCTTTTATATTGTCATTCACTAAACTTTTTACTACATCTTTACTTATACCTGGGTATAAATAAAGCACGCCAATAGGCTGAGGTGTAATTGGTGTAACCTGCAATTCATTTTCTACATAAGGACTTAGCTGGCCTTTGACGAGCTGAATATTAATCCCTGAGAGCGCTAAAGGTTCTAGATTAGGCGATGCAAACGCATTAAATCCGTCGGCATGCGCTTTAGTGGCTCTATTACCTCTAAATAGTTGATTATTAAAAAATAGACTTACTTCAGCAATGGGGTAATTAGCGGCTAAAAACATGGCGTTCAGTAAGTTGACTTGGCCGTCTGAGCGTAATTGCGATAAGGGGATTTGTGAGCCTGTAACAATGACGGGTTTAGTCAGGTTTTCAAACATGAACGACAAAGCAGAGGCTGTGTAAGCCATTGTATCGGTGCCATGAAGTACAACAAAGCCATCGTAATGGTGGTATTTGCTTTTAATATCATCAGCTATAAGTTGCCAATGCGCTGGCGACATATCAGATGAATCAATGAGAGGGCAGTACTCGTGAATATCAAAAAGGGGCATTTCTTCACGGTTAAATTCTGCGTTATTTACAACCGTTTCTGTTAAAAAGCCTTCGGCAGGGATGTAGCCACGGCTCGATTTTTTCATCCCTATGGTACCGCCTGTGTATGCGATATAAATGCGTTTACGTTTCATAAAAAAAGCCCAGTAAAAAAACTGGGCTTAGTATAACGTTAAGTTATTTTAAATAAAGCTGATTGGCTACATACGCGTACTTTTATTGTGCAACATTACACACTAAACAACGGGCGTATACACCTTGCGGATCGTTATAGTTTTTTAGATCTGCCACTTCATTACTTAAACGCTTTATCACCGTATTAATATTAGCTTGAGTGGCTAAAACAGAGGTTTTATTTGTGTTTAAGCCAAGCATAGATTTAACGGAAGCGCTGCCAAAAATGTCTTGAATCATTTTTTCTTGTGGGCTTAGGTCTTGCTTAACTGTTTTCACTTCATAGTGGTTTAGTTTTGCAAGTGCCGCAGCGGCATCAATCGCGTCTTGTTTATCACCAAGTTTGTCTACAAGGCCGAGCTCTTGTGCTTGAGAAGCAATCCAGACTCGCCCTTGTGCAATTTTATCAACTTGTTCTGGTGTCATATTGCGAGCATCAGCAACCACATCTAAAAAACGGCCATAAGCTTCTTCAACACTCATTTGGATCACTTGCGCCATTTTTTCATTGAGAGGGCGAGTAATAGAAAATCCAGCCATTTCTGTCGTTGCAACACCATCTGAATACACGCCGATTTCTGATAATGTATCTTCAAACGTCATAAAGGTACCAAATACACCGATAGAGCCGGTAATTGTACTGGGTGCTGCCCAAATTTCGTTAGCAGCAGAGGCAATCCAGTAACCGCCAGATGCGGCAACTGAGCTCATTGATGCGATAACGGGTTTCCCTGCGGCTTTAAGTGCTAACACTTCAGCGCGAATAACCTCAGAGGCAAACATACTGCCGCCGCCCGAATCAATACGTAAAACAACCGCTTTTACTTTATCATCAAGGCGTGCTTTGCGAAGCAAGGCTGCTGTAGAGTCACCGCCAATCTCACCGGCTTTACGCTCACCATCAACAATCGTGCCTTTAGCAACAACGACTGCAACTTTTTCTGTGAGTGGATTATCAAACTCCATAGGAGGCTTAACTAAACTTAAGTATTCACGAAATGATACTTGCTTAAATGTTTTACCATCATCTTGTGCGCCAACTAAATCAATAAGTTGTTGACGAATTTGCTGATTAGTTTTAAGTGAATCGACCCACTGATGGTCCAAGGCATATTTACCAGCGTCACCATTGGCCGCCTTCATTTTAGCAAGGTAAGCATCCATGGTTTCGTCAAAGTTAGATTCATCAAAAGGGCGTACCGCAGCAACATCTTGCTTATATTCGCTCCATAACGCACCAAGCCAAACACGGTTTGCCTCTTTTGCTGCGTCAGACATATCGTTACGAATAAAGGGTTCAACCGCCGATTTAAATGTACCGACACGGAAAATATGCTGGGTCACTTTAAGTTTCTCTAATGCGTCCTTAAAGTAAATTGGGTACATTCCATAGCCTTCAATGGCGACCGAACCGTATGGGTGCATTGCAATTTCATCAGCATGCGATGCAATATAATATTGTGATTGAGTATAATAGTAACCTGATGCAATGATTTTTTTACCCGCTTGTTTGAACGCATCTAGCGATTTAGTAATTCGCTTTAACTTATTTAAGTGGGTTTTTGGCATCTCTTGTAAATCGAGTAAAATTACACTAATACGCTCGTCTTTAGTGGCTTCATCTATCACTTTTACTACATCATCAAGCAAAATCTCGCTAGGAGCTTCTGAGTTAGACATGGCATCGTTAATAGCGGCTTCAACTGGATCTATATATGTTTTTTCTTCAACTATAGGTCCATTAAGGTTGAGCCTTAGTACAGAGCCGTCTTGTACAATGATTGTGTCGTCGTCGCTTGAAAGTGACATGAAAAACACAACAACCAACAATAAAAACAAAATGTTGAGTATTAAACGGCGAGAAAAATTTATTCCAGCCCAAATACCTTTAAATACCTTTGCTATCAAAATAGCTCCTTAATTTGGTACAGCTAATACATTCGTTTCATCTTAGCCCAGAATAAGATTAATTTTAACTGTTAAATCGTAACGAAGTGTTTATGAGCTTACATAAATGTACGTTTTTAATAGTTTTTTTAATTAAATGCAGGCACATATTGCTTATTACTTGCCATTAAAGCAGAATTAGCTAATGTATACAGGTTAGACCAGTTAACGGGGCACAGGATGTTAGAACAACAATTACAATTAAAACACACACAATTACGAAACCGCTTAGTTATGGGCTCAATGCATACTGGGCTAGAAGAGGGCTGGCATAACCGCAAAAGGTTAAGTGCTTTTTACGAAGCGCGTGCTAAAGGTGGTACTGCTATGATCATCACTGGGGGATACAGCCCTAATCTGCGCGGTAAATTAACGCCTATTTCTTCATCCTTTAATAGCTATTACGATGTATTTAAACACCGAGCTTATACAGAGGCTGTTCATAAACATGGTGGAAAAATATGCTTGCAGCTTTTACATGCTGGTCGCTATGCTTATCATCCATTTAACCAAGCTCCTAGTGCGATCCAAGCGCCTATCAATCCATACAAACCTAAGCAAATGTCAATAAGTTCGATTAAAAAAACGATAAAAGATTTTGCACACTCTGCCTATATGGCCGAAAAAGCAGGTTATGACGGCGTTGAAGTAATGGGCTCAGAAGGTTATTTAATTAATGAATTTATGGCGCCTCACACTAATAAACGTGATGACGAATTTGGTGGTAGCCTAGAAAATAGAATGCGTTTAGCGCTTGAAATAGTTAAAGCCGTTAGAGCCAAAGTCTCTGAAACATTTTTAATCATTTTTAGATTATCGGTTATGGATCTTATCCCTAATGGCTCAACTCCTGATGAAGTAATTGTTCAGGCAAAAGCACTTGAACAAGCGGGCGTTGATATTTTTAACACAGGTATTGGCTGGCATGAAGCACGTGTGCCAACCATTGCGAGTATGGTGCCACCTGGTGCATTTAAAGAAGCATCAAAACGATTGAAGTCAGTGGTGAATGTGCCTGTAATCGCTGTAAATCGAATTAATACACCTGATATAGCTAACCAAATTCTTAATGATAATGAAGCCGATTTGATTTCAATGGCCCGCCCTTTATTGGCCGACCCAGAGTTTTTTAACAAATACCAAAATCAGCAATCTAAGCAAATAAATATCTGTATTGGCTGTAACCAGGGTTGTTTAGATCATGTATTTAAAAATAAGCGTGCAACTTGTTTGGTTAACCCGCAAGCGGCATTTGAGCTTGACTATCCGTTAGATAAAGCCTCTAAAGCTAAAAATGTATTAGTTGTTGGTGCGGGCCCTGCAGGTCTTTCAACAAGCTGTTATTTGGCTAAAAAAGGTCATGCAGTCACGCTTATTGATCAAAAAAACCAAATGGGTGGTCAGTTTAATTTAGCTATGCAAATACCTGGTAAAGAGGACTTTAATTACACACTTAACTACTTTATCAATGAACTTGAAAGGCTAAAGGTAAATGTAGAGCTTGGTAAAGCCTATGATGATTCTATGCTACAAAAATACGATGACATCGTATTTGCTACAGGTGTTCGTCCTCGTGAAGCATCAATTGAATGCAGTGATGATAAACGTGTATTTGCCTACGATGAAGTAATACGTGGGGAGGTAGAGCTGGGTAAGTCAATCGCTATTTTGGGTGCCGGCGGTATTGGCTTTGATATGGTTGCGTTTTTAAGTGAGCATAAGTCGCAAACGATTGCTGAATTTAAACAACAATGGGGTATTGAATGCGACGCGCAGCCACATAAAGACGAGCGACAGTTATATATGCTAAAACGCAGTGCAGGGCGTTTTGGCAGTGGACTTGGAAAAACAACAGGATGGATACATCGTCAAGTTGCTAAACAACACGGTGTAAAACAAATTGCTGATTGTCAGTACCATAGTTTTGATAAAAACGGCCTTACAATTACTGTTGCGGGTGAAAAACAAGTATTACCTGTAGATACGGTTATTGCCTGTATAGGCCAGGTTTCAAATAACGAAGTGCTTGAGCCACATCGCGAAAATGCAAAGGTACATGTTATTGGTGGTGCAAAGTTAGCAGCTGCAATTGACGCAAAACGTGCTATTTTTGAGGCGCTTCAAGTAGCAAGAACAATATAATATGTTAACGAGATGAAATAATTTACAGCGCTGCTTGGTCTAATATCTATAGTTGATAACTTCACATACAGACAAAGCAGGGCACACATGAATAAATTAATTCGTTTATATAATAAAATTATGGGTAATCTATCGTACGCCGATGGGTTACCCGCGTTACTCTTTCGCTTAATTTTAGCCCCTGTCATGATCATCGCAGGCTATAATAAACTTGCCTTAAGTGGAGAGCCCGATGATTTTTTTAGTTATTTCCTCGCTGATGCAAGTGTGGTGCAGTGGTTTGGCAATAGTGAATGGGGTTTAGGCTTACCTTTTCCAGATTTACTGGCTTTTTTAGCAGGGTGGAGTGAGTTTTTAGGTGGCTGGTTTTTATTATTTGGCCTGTTTACTCGTTTAGTCAGTATACCGCTTATGTTTACTATGGTGGTGGCAGCAACAACCGTGCACTGGCATAATGGATGGTTTGCTATTGCACCAACAAACCCTGATACAAGTGCAGCCCAAGTACTTGATTGGTTATCTATTCCTGGTGCAAAAGAAAGCCTCGAAAACTCACTTGAAGTGCAAGAGCGTATAGGAAAAATCCGCGACTTAGTTGAAGAACATGGATTTCCTGATTACTTATACGAAACAGGCAAACCATCAATCTTAAACAATGGCATTGAGTTTTCGGCTATTTATTTTGCAATGCTCCTTAGCTTATTTTTTGCAGGTGGCGGCCGGTATGTCAGTATTGATTATTGGCTAAGACGCGCAGTAGTGAAAGAGTAGCGAGTAAATTGGTTTTAAAAGAACGTATAAAATTTTTTATACGTTCTTTTTTGTAATGTGTGTTAAACGCAGCGTGCCTTCCTCAAATGTAAACAATAGTATATAAATAATGGTTAACGCAGTAAGGCACTGTAATACACCAGAATAACCATGATTTAAAAAATTGATAATAAAAGCAGTGTTTATTTTTTAAAGTCATAAATGGTACTCTAACGTTTTAATTAAGAGAGTACGCTATGGATGCTATTGAGCTTTTATTAACACGCCAATCAGATGCTAAATTAACCGCCCCAGGACCAAATTCTGAGCAACTCGATATTATTAAACAAGCTGCATTGCGTGTGCCTGATCATGGGTGTATTGCTCCATGGCAATTTATCGTAGTAGAAGATGAAGCCCGCGAAAAGCTCGGGGATATTTATTACCAAAGTGCAGTGGCAGAACAACAAGAAGAAAAGGTAATTAAACGCGCAAAAGCGCTACCGCTGCGTGCACCGATGGTGATTATTGCGATTGCTAAGTATCAAGAGCACCCTAAGGTTCCCCGTATCGAACAAGTTCAAAGTGCCGGTTGTAGTGTACTTGCCATGCAGCAAGCTGCGTTTGCCCAAGGTTTAGGTGGTGTATGGCGAACGGGGTATTTTGCGCAAAGCCCAACTGTTAAAAGTGCCTTAAACTTAGATGAGCAAGATGAGATTGTTGGGTATTTATATTTAGGCACCCCTGAGAATGACTGTAAAAAATCTGCAAAGCATAAACCTGAAGATTATTTCACCTGTTTGTAATAAATAGTGAACCTATTTGGTTTAATACAGTCATATAGCATTAAGGTTGCTGCTGTTAGGCTCATCCTTTTTTGATTTAGCTGCGAGAAGTGCACGGAAGCAATATTGGTAAACTTTTTCTTCTTCAGTTTGTTTTTTAATCGGTTGTTTTTTGTTAATGTATGGAAAGTCTTAATAAAAATAACGATAAAGAAGACGAAAACGATGGGAAATTTATTTTTACAAGAAAAAGAGAATTGGCTTGCTTGGTCTATTTGGGGAGTGGTAGGTGCATTTGTTACATTGTATGTTGCAATGAGCACTAATACATCTCATTTTATAGCAGGCTCTGCTATGGGCATGCTTGCTTTATTAACATGGTGGATGCAACAGTCCAAGCGATTTGACTTCGGCCGTGCGTTTAAAGTTTGTTTTTATGTATTACTACTTAGTGTATTACCTGCATTTTTATTTGTAGTTGTACCAAGTGATGACTTAAACCGTTTTGATCTAATATTTCAAAGCGTCACATTTTTAGCGTTGAGCTTATTGCTGTGTTTAATATGTTCTTGGATTGCACGTAGGCCTAAGCAGTATTATTAACATATAAAAATAAGTATTTTTGCTACTATTTTGAACAAAATGCTTTTTTTAGTTAATTATTTGCATTTTACTCTTTACAACGAACTCATTACCCCCTATTATTCGCGCCGTACGGAGAGATGGCAGAGTGGTCGAATGCACCGGTCTTGAAAACCGGCATAGGTTTGTAGCCTATCTAGGGTTCAAATCCCTATCTCTCCACCATTATTTAAAAAAAACCGCCTTATGGGCGGTTTTTTGCTATCTGGAGCTTAGTAAATGTCAAAACAAGCAAATCTGAATACATCACAGCGTTTAATTAAACATGTTTTATTGTGGGTTGTATTTGGCTATTGTTATCAAAGTGCGATTAATTTGCTAATAAAAATGGCAGCTGACGCACAGCCCGAATCAATGCTGATTACTGCGTTTATGTATGGTATTGGGTTTAACTTTTTAACGGCACACCTTATTACTAAATATGATACATATTGGCCTGTTTTAGGGTCAGCTTTTATTGGCGTAGTTGGCTTAGTATGTCTGCCATTGATATTGTTTGGTAGTGCGGGTTTAATCGCTTGGCCATTGCTTGTTGGATTTTTATTCAGTTTGCCTCTTTGTAGCTACCTAGTAGGTAAAATTAAGGCAAAACACACCTAAAACTTGCCCCAAACCGCTTTTATTTTATGTTAGCATGTACGCGTCTTTTAACTAACAAAACGTGAAAAACACATTATGTCAGATAATTTTACTACAGATGCTGAAAAAGCAAGTTACGGTATTGGTTTACAAATGGGTGAGCAACTTAAGTCTAACCCCTTTGAAGGCCTAAACTTAAATTCAGTATTTGAAGGCATGAAAGATGCGTACGCTGGTAGCGCTTTTCAAGTAGAGATCCCTGAAATTCAGGCTGCATTTGAAAAAATTAATGCTGAGATCCAAGCGCGTCGTGAAGAAGAAGCAAAAGTACTTTCTGCTGAAGGTATTGCTTTCTTAGAAGAAAACGCTAAGCGCCCTGAAATCACAGTAACAGAGTCTGGTTTACAATACGAAGTATTAGCAACCGGCGAAGGCGAAAAGCCAACTGCTGAGTCTACAGTACGTGTAGATTACCACGGTACACTAATCAACGGTACAGTATTTGATAGCTCTTACGAGCGCGGTCAACCAGCTGAGTTCCCAGTGGGTGGCGTGATCAAAGGTTGGACTGAAGCGTTACAAATGATGCCTGTAGGCACTAAATGGCGTATTTACGTTCCTCATGAGCTTGCTTATGGAGAACGTGGTGCAGGTGCTGCAATTGCACCTTTCTCAACGCTTGTATTTGACGTTGAATTACACGAAATCCTTTCTTAATTTAATTAAGTTAGTATTTTTAAAGCCGTGGTTTTAACTGCGGCTTTTTTGTACCAGTAGCTTTAATAGTCAGTAATTATATTTATTCTAAATGCTAATATTACCCAATCATTTTGTTGCGCTAGCCGTATTCCTACCTGTGTTAAAAAAACACTCAAATAGCAAAACTGCATAGTAAATTTTTTGCCTAACTATCAACACATTTTTCAACCTTAAAATTGAGCTCTTAATTAATTGGGTTGGGGTTAATTATTTTTGCAGATTGTGGACAAATAACATCGCTAATCAATTGGTATAAAAAAACCGCATATAAATGCGGTTTTTAAATTCAACATAACTATATGTCTATAACTATTAAAAGTAACCTCTAATACCAAAACGGAAGTTTCTACCTGGTAGTGGGGCTTTATCTTTTATAAAAGAGCTGTGAACAAAGCCAAGCTCATCAGTGATATTATCTACATTTAAATAGAGCTGTGTATCTATAGCACCTAGACTTAGTTGATAGTTAGCTTGCGCATCGACAATTGTGTAACTATCTGTTTTGGTTTCAAATGCACTTATATTATCTTGCTCGAAGTAATGGGTACCTGTTAACGTCAGTTGCAAATCACCTACGTTATATTGTAATTCTGAGCCTAATTTATTAGCAGGTATACGTGGTAGATCACCTTCGCTATCTTTTAACTTAGCGCGTGTTGAATCACCAAATACTTTAACCATAGCATTAGGGTCAATTTGATAGTGTACATCAAATTCTACACCGTAGAGTTCAGCATCTTTACTGGCAAACTGATATACGGCAACTGCATCATCATGTGCACCAATCGCTGATTCTAAGCCGTCTTCTTCATCGTAAACCAAGCCAGTGTTTTGTTGATAATAAAAGTTTTTAATATCGTTGTAGAAAAAGTTAACTGTGTAGCCAAAGTTACCGCTAAAACGCCTAAAGCTTAAATCTAAATTGGTTGATTTTTCTTGCTTGATGTCTTCTGGCTCAAAGTGAACCTCGTTATCTTCGATATGATAGCCAAGGCCTAGCTCGTAAGTTCCTGTAGCAATGTGTAATCCGTTTGATAAAAGCTCAGCAGAGAGGGGCGCACGCTCTGAGTGCGATAAGCTAAGTGCTACGCTTTGCCCTGGTGTGTATTGCCAAATCGCACCAGCTGAGGCACTGACGTTAGTAAAGCTTTCACTGTATGCAATGCTTTCTTCTTCGCCTTCATCATGATCTTCCTCTTCTTCATCATGGCTGTGGTCGTGCTCTGTTTCAGTAATTGTGCTTGTTATTTCGTAATCTTCAATACGCGCACCAAGCTCTAACGTTACATCTCCAAACTCACGTTCTTCAAGTAGATATAACGCATGTGTAGTGGTTACACTTGCAGGGGTAAAGGCTTCTTCACCAATGGCGTCGTAATCGGACTCACTATAATGATAGCCAACCATACCATGCCATTGTGCTAGCTTATGTTCTACATTTAAGCGTGCTTCGGTTGTTTCGTTTTTAAAAGTAGTGCCGATTTCACCGTCTTCAATCTCACTGTGTTGGTAATCTGTGTAGCCAACTCGCAGATTTATGCTTTCAATCCAGTTATCATCGAGCGCATAACTTATCAGGCCTTGCCAACGATCCTGTTCAAGGCGTGCATAAACAGACTCTTCTTCATCAGCATGTTCTTCGTGCTCTTCCTCTGTTTCACCTTCATGCTCATGCTCATGGTGCTCATGCCCAGGGATACCGTAATCGGTTTCAATGCTACCGTAAGAAAAGCCAACTGTTAAATGATCGCCCACATAACTAGTACCTACATTAAATGTGTCGCTGTCAATAAAGGTGTTTTCTACCGTGTTTTGGCTTACAACTTCACCATCTTCATCCATTGTGCTAAAGGTAGGTGTTTCATAGTCGTCGCCACTGCGCTTAGTACCATCAAAGTGAAAGTTAAAACCGTTATTACCGGTTTCTAATTTAGCTGCTACCGTATTTGAGTTTGATACCGTGTCGTGGCTGTATTCACCAGCACCTGTTAAAGTGCCAATATTATTGGTAGGGATTCGGTTATCAACCACATTGACCACACCACCAATAGCACCTGAGCCGTAAAGTAGCGTGCTTGGTCCGCGCAATACTTCTATTTGTTCTGCTGCTAAGCTGTCACTTGATGTTGCATGATCAGGGCCAATACGTGATGCGTCACTTGCATCTAAACCATTTTGTGTAATTTTAACGCGAGGGCCATCTAAACCACGGATAATAGGGCTTGAGGAAACCGGACCAAAATAGCTGGCATTTACACCGGGCAAACCTTTAAGCGTTTCGCCAAGCGTTGGTTTCGATTTGTTTTTAAGCTCATCATCGGATAAAACACTGACTGGCGAAATCATCTCTAAGCTATTTTTATGAAGTGCAGAAGCATAGACAACCACGGTTTCAACTGAGGTAGGGGTAAGAGAAACAGTGACATAGTTTGAGTCTTCGTTTACAGCAATACGAGAGTCTATAAAATTATCTTTGCTGATGTGTAATTGACTTGGTGAGTCCACATTAATCGAAAATTCGCCTTGTGCATTGGTTTTTACCGCTTGGGTTTTACCATGTATATGTACAGCTGCGTTTGCAATAGGTTGGGCTTTGTTATCTGTAATTTTACCGGTAACGGTTGCAGCCAATACCGAATGAGAACATAAAACAGAAAAAACAGCCGAAGAAATTAAGGTAAGTTTGGTCATATATTTTTTAATCGTGGTTATAATGCTTTGATATAATATAACAGCGCGATATTGACTTATCAATAATGTTATACTATATCTTAAAACTTTTCGTTGAATAAACGTCTAACCGCGACAAGCCGATCTAATACGACTCATACGGACCTAAATTAATTCTGTTGGCATTATTTATAACTTTAAAAAGGGAAACTTTTCCAAAGGTTTTAATCGGGCATTATCTACTGCTCAAAGCGCATTATTTGCTCAATTGTTGAATAGGTGCTTGGTGGTGGCATGCTGTATAGTGATGCCTTTTAATGAGAAAACATGGCTTTTATTGTATTATAACGCCTTAATTTTACATATATTTAAGGTAGTTCACGTTATGAACACAAAGATATTTAAAGCGGTACATAATTTAGCCGAGCAGCTTATGGATGCGGCGAACAGGAACGATCGTAAACGGTTTGAATTGTTGTTCTCTAGGCTTAAAGCTATTTGTGAAGAAAACGAGCATACCTCGAAAGATCATCCTGTGCAGTGGGAAACCTTAGCTGACTTTACCGAAGAACTTGAAGAGGCTATTACCATGTATGAAAAAGCGCTACAAAAGTCGGTTGCAATCAATAATAACGATCATATGTCGTCGATTGCTTATTCAATGGCAACGCTACAAATAGAGTTAGGTAAAAAAGATGAGGCTATTAATAACCTTAAAAGTGCCAAGATAAGTGCCAATAAAATTGAGGATAAAGCGCTGAAAGCGGAAATACATGAGCTGCTCGAGTCACTTATTGCAGAAGGTTAAAATTTAAACTTATAATAAGTGAAGTTTGGAAAAGGATATGCTAAACAAAATAGAGCACTGGATTGATAAAACAAACACATATTATAAATCACGTAGTGTATGTAGCAGTCAATTTAAAAACGAGTTTCCTGGCTTTATCCTTTGGGTTTTTAAAATCAGGCGTTTTACGTTGTAGTTGATAAAACCCCAAAGCTAGACTTTTATGAGTTGTATTTTATGGCATTAAGCGATTTTATTGATATGGATGTATAACTTATAAAAACACTTATTGTGCTCTGGCGCATATGCAAGATAATCTCCGCGTTCATTTTCATGAATTAGTTAACGTAGCACAGTGAGCTGAGTTTGACTCAATTGCATTTATGCAGCGGTACTTGAGTGAAATTTAGCAGGTTGGTTATCATAATTCACCACTTGAGCTTATGTATTATGGACTCGGTGCGCATTTTACCCATGCGGGGAGGGAATTAACATCCCAAAGTATGTCGCTAATTCACCTAATAAAACAGTTTTAAAAGGACTTTATATGTTTCGCTCTTATCTAATTACCTTTACGTTTATCTCTTTCTCAGGTGCGGCTAATACATTTGAGGAAGACATAAGCGCTGCCCTGGTTGAAAGAACAACGCACTCTATTACTTATAATGGTGCATATTATTCTATTGGCTACCCCGGTGGTGATGTACCCAGTAATATAGGGGTCTGTACCGATGTTATTATCAGAAGCTACAGAAAGTTAGGTGTGGATTTACAAAAACGTGTACACGAAGACATGCAAGCACACTTTAGCCAATACCCGTCAAAGCGTATATGGGGTTTATCAAAACCTGATAAAAATATAGACCACCGACGTGTGCCTAATTTACAAGTGTACTTTAAAAGGCATGGCGCTGTTTTAGCAAAATCTACCAACCCTGATGATTATCAAGTTGGAGATATAGTCACTTGGATGTTACCTGGTAATTTACCACATATTGGTATGGTCGTAAGCGAAAGCACAAAAGAAGGGAATAACCCATTAATAGTTCACAATATTGGTCGAGGACCTGAAAAAAGCGATATGTTGTTTCATTATCCGATCACCGGACATTACCGTTATTCAAAGGAGCATTTTAGTACTGCTAATTAACAGGTATTTATTTTAAATTTATACTAATATGCCCATTTGGTTTACAGCAACACAGCAGGATCTCACCTTCACGCACAAACGCTAAAGGCTCTTCGTTATAGTGCACTTGACCAGAGACTAGCGTCGCTCTACACGCGCCACAATAACCTTCGCGGCATTGATACGCTACGTCTATTTTTTGGTTTTCTAAGCAATGTAAAACAGAAGGGCAGCCAGTGCTAAATTCTATACACTGGCTGTTATCTGCAAGCGTTATGCTTGCAGTAGATTTGTCAGTCATTATAGGTCAAAGTCACCAAATTCTGATGCATCAACTTGCGAGTCAATTTGGCCTACAAGGTATGAGCTAATTTCAGCTTCTTGTGGCGCAACTTGGACGTTGTCAGACACAAGCCAAGAATTGATCCAAGGGATTGGGTTGCTGTTGTTTTCAAACTGTGCAGGAAGACCAACGGCAGTCATACGTGCATTAGTAATGTATTCAACGTACTGGCATAAAATATGTTTGTTTAAGCCGATCATTGAGCCATCTTTAAACAAGTATTCAGCCCATTCTTTTTCTTGCTCTGCAGCCTCGACAAACATTTTAATTGCTTCATCGCGGCACTGCGCAGCAACAATTGCCATTTCAGGGTCATCTTTGCCGTCTTGCATAATGTTTAAAATGTGCTGCGTACCAGAGAGGTGAAGTGCTTCATCACGAGCGATTAGCTTGATGATTTTAGCATTACCTTCCATTAATTCACGCTCTGCAAAAGCAAAAGAGCAGGCAAAGCTTACGTAAAAACGAATAGCTTCAAGAATATTTACCGACATCATGGCAAGGTAGAGTTTCTTTTTAAGCTCAAACAGATTGATAACAACGGTTTGGCCATTAATCTCGTGTTTGCCTTCGCCATACAGATTATATAGCGTCACGCTATTAATTAAATCATCATAATAAGTGGTGACCGCATCAGCACGTTCGCTGATTTTTTCATTACTTACAATGTCATCAAAAATAAGTTCTGGCGATTGCGTTACATTACGAATAATGTGAGTGTAAGAGCGACTATGGATAGTTTCGCTAAATGCCCAGGTTTCTATCCATGTTTCTAACTCAGGAATAGATACTATTGGCAGTAGGGCAACATTTGGTGAGCGCCCCTGTACACTATCAAGTAGTGTTTGATATTTTAAATTACTTAAAAATATGTGCTTTTCGTGCTCTGGCAATGCTTGAAAGTCTAAACGGTCTTTACTTACGTCTACCTCTTCTGGACGCCAAAAAAAAGAAAGTTGCTTTTCAATCAATTTTTCAAAAATAGGGTATTTTTGTTGATCGTAACGCGAAACATTAACTGTTTGCCCAAAAAACATAGGCTCTTGCATTTGATCATTATGGTTACGGCTAAAAGTAGTATAAGACATGTCTATCACTCAAAAAACTATCACTAAAACTATCAGGACAAAGCGGGCAAAGTGCCCGCTTTAAATGTAACTATTAAATTTTACACGCGCCGCCTGCACAATCGTCATCTTCCACTTCAGGAGTGTCGTCTTGTGCATCTGATGCGCCATCGCGGGTGTTATGGTAATAAAGCGTTTTAACACCAAGCTTGTAAGCACTTAGTAGATCTTTTAGTAAGATCTTCATAGGTACTTTACCGCCTTCGTATTTGTTTGGATCATAATTTGTATTGGCCGAAATAGTTTGGTCAATAAACTTTTGCATTATACCCACTAGCTGTAAGTAACCATCGTTTGATGGGATATCCCACAACAACTCGTAGTTATCTTTTAAGCGTTCGTACTCAGGCACAACTTGCTTTAATATACCGTCTTTACTTGCTTTAACACTAATGTGACCACGTGGTGGCTCAATACCATTTGTTGCGTTAGAGATTTGCGACGATGTTTCTGAAGGCATTAACGCGCTCAATGTCGAGTTACGCATGCCATGCTCTTTAATGCTGGCACGTAATGAATCCCAATCAAGGTGCAGCGGCTCATCACAAATTTTATCTAAGTCACGTTTATACGTATCTGTAGGCATAATACCCTGTGAGTACGTCGTTTCATTAAACTTAGGACACGCGCCACGCTCTTTTGCCAGCTCGTTAGATGCCTTCATTAAGTAGTATTGGATTGCTTCAAACGTTTTATGAGTCAGTGCATTAGCGCTGCCATCTGAGTAACGCTTACCATTTTTCGCTAGGTAGTAAGCGTAGTTAATTACGCCTATACCTAACGTACGACGCCCCATAGTTGCATTTTTTGCAGCCGGTACAGGGTAGTCTTGGAAATCAAGCAAGTTATCAAGTGCTCGCACTGCAAGCTCTGCCAGCTCTTCAAGTTCATCAAGTGATTCAATAGCACCTAAGTTAAATGCAGAGAGTGTACAAAGTGCAATTTCGCCTTCTTCATCGTTAACGTTATTTAGCGGTTTAGTTGGCAATGCAATCTCTAAACATAAGTTAGATTGGCGAATTGGTGCGACTTTAGAGATAAACGGGCTGTGTGTATTACAGTGGTCCACATTTTGTAAATAAATACGACCCGTGCTTGCACGCTCTTGTGCAAACATAGAAAACAGCTCAATCGCTTTAATACGTTTTTTACGAATAGACTCATCTTGCTCGTATTTTGTGTACAACGCGTCAAATTCGTCTTGGTCTTCAAAAAAGGCATCGTATAGCCCTGGCACATCTGATGGGCTAAATAACGTAATGTAGTCATCTTTAATTAAACGAGAGTACATTAGTTTATTAAACTGTACGCCGTAATCTAAGTGACGAACACGGTTATCTTCTACACCACGGTTGTTTTTAAGTACCAGTAGGTTTTCTACTTCTAAGTGCCAAAGCGGGTAGAATAGTGTTGCAGCACCACCACGCACACCACCTTGCGAACAACTTTTAACTGCTGTTTGAAAGTGCTTGTAAAAAGGAATACACCCTGTGTGGTAGGCTTCGCCATTACGGATGTGGCTACCTAGCGCGCGAATACGCCCAGCGTTAATACCAATACCAGCACGTTGTGAAACGTACTTAACAATAGCAGATGAGGTGGCGTTAATTGAATCAAGGCTGTCGCCACACTCAATTAGCACACATGAGCTAAATTGACGCGTAGGGGTACGTACACCCGACATGATTGGTGTAGGCAAAGAAATTTTAAACGTTGATACCGCATCGTAAAAACGCTTGATGTAATCGGTACGTGTTTCGCGTGGGTAATCAGAGAATAAGCTCGCAGCCACTAAAATATATAGAAATTGCGCACTTTCGTAGATCTCACCCGTTACACGGTTTTGAACCAAGTATTTGCCTTCAAGCTGTTTTACTGCTGCATAGCTAAAGTTTAGATCGCGCGAGTGATCTAGGTATGCATCAAGCTCGTCTAATTCTTGCTCTGTGTAATCAGTGAGTAAATGTGCGTCGTAGCGTTTATCTGCCACCATTTTTGTAACATGATCGAATAAACGCGGCGGCTCAAACTGACCATACGCTTTTTTACGTAAGTGAAATACAGCTAAGCGCGCAGCTAAATACTGGTAGTCAGGCGACTCTTTTGAAATTTGATCGGCTGCTGCTTTAATGATGGTTTCGTGAATATCTTTTGTACGAATACCATCGTAAAACTGAATGTGCGACTTTAATTCAACTTGTGAAACCGATACGTTGTTTAAACCTTCGGCGGCCCATTCAATAACGCGATGGATCTTATCAAGATCTAAAGGCTCTTTGCGCCCATCACGCTTGCTTACAGATAACTGTTGGTTCATAGCTTTGCCTGTATTCCTTGGGAATTGTGTATTTTGACCAATGTTTTATACCTCGCTTAAGCAAGGTACGTACTCATTTATTATAAGTTTTACCGTGTTGGTAAATTTAATTGAATAACATTTGGCCACAATATCTGGTGTTGTTCAATTTAGAGATCACAAGATAGTGTGGTCAGAGCTGATTTGCAAGGGACATAATTGCCCCTATTTGTGGATAACTTTGGGATAACGCATTTGTGTTAGTAGTCACTCACCTTTGAACAATCATTTAAGTTGAAATAGGTAAAAATCAACTAACGATCAGTTAAATTTACGTATTTTGAAAATAAATTTCGACTGCTTTTTTTATCATCAAGCGTTGCATAAAAACTAACATGATCACAACATATAGTGCCCATTAATTTTTTAGGCACTATATATGGTTAAAGGCATCGATTGGACTTGCCCAATTAAAATTAGCTTCCCAGCTCTTAGCCTCATCAATACTTGGTATATAGCCCCAAAGTGCAGTAGCGGTTTGCATACCCGCAGCTTTACCTGCTTGTATATCTCGATGAGCATCACCTATGTATAAACAACGTGTGGGATCGATTCCCATCTGTGTTGCACAGTGAAGCAAGGGTAAGGGCGAGGGTTTAGCTTCGCTAAGTGTATCGCCGCTGACCACGACCTGTGCATTTTTTAAAGCAGGTAAAGCGGCCACTAAAGGGTCGGTTAAAAACCCTGGCTTATTGGTCATTATGCCCCATTTTATGCCTTGATTATCAAGTGCTATGAGTAGTGACTCAATACCTTTAAAACAGCGTGTGTGTGTAGCAATATTTTGACTGTAATACTCTATTAATTGTTTTATTCGCTCAGTTTTTGGCTGTGTAGCCCAGTGCGATTTAAAGCCGAGTTCGAGTAATGCGCCGGCACCGTCAGAGGCAACTTTTCGATATGCTTCAGGGGCAACGGGTGTCATACCTTCGCTTATCAGTACTGCATTTAACGCAGCACCTAGATCGTCTGCTGTGTCAAGCAAAGTGCCATCTAAGTCGAATAAAAAAGCATCGTACTCAAAAGGAGTTAAGGGGATATGAGAGCTAGCCATTACGCTAACTTCTCAAAGTGAAGAATATAATTCACACTCACATCTGTATTGAGTGAATATTGTTTAGAAAGCGGATTGTAACCAAGGCCAGCACTCGCACGTACCTTTAATCCTGCTTGTTCAGCCCATGCAATAAGTTGTGCAGGTTTTATAAATTTGTTGTGATCGTGCGTACCCTCTGGCACCATTTTTAATAGCTTCTCAGCCCCTACAATAGCGAATAAATAGGCTTTAGGTGTTTTATTAAGTGTTGAAAAAAACACATCAGCCCCAGGTTTAGCAAGCTCTGCTACTGCGTGGATGATAGAAGCAGGATCCGGTACGTGCTCAAGCATCTCCATGCAAGTTATTACATCAAAGCGAGCAGGGTGCTGTTGGGCAAACTCCTCAGCAGGCACTTTTATGTAATCAACATTTACACCTGTTTCTAAACTGTGTAGCTTTGCCACTGTCAGCGGCTCTTGCCCCATATCGATACCGGTTACGTGAGCGCCCATACGTGCCATACTCTCACTGAGTATACCGCCGCCACAACCTACATCGAGCGTTTCTTTTTCAAAAAGTCCTTGGGTTTTATTAGCCACAAAGTCTAATCGTAATGGGTTAATTTCGTGAAGAGATTTAAATTCTCCGTCTTGATCCCACCATCGCTCTGCAATGGCTTCGAACTTTGCTATTTCTGCGTTATCTACATTTTGATGTTCGGTCATAAAATACTTCCTCGTCAATCTGAGGCCATTATATAGGCCTAAATTGATAAATCGCAAAGTTTTGCGCCTGTAAATTTAAATTAATTGTGATAGCATGGACACTTAGAAATAATAACAATTACTCTTGACGCCTAATACTGGGTTGCAAAGAGCTAATACTGAAGGAATGTGATATCAAATGACTGATCTCGCCAATGAAATTCTGCCAGTCAATATTGAAGACGAGTTAAAAAACTCCTACCTTGATTACGCAATGAGCGTCATTGTAGGACGTGCATTACCAGACGTACGTGATGGTTTAAAACCTGTTCACCGCCGCGTTTTGTTTGCAATGAACGAGCTTAGTAATGACTGGAATAAGCCTTACAAAAAATCGGCCCGTGTGGTCGGTGACGTTATTGGTAAATACCACCCACACGGCGACAGTGCAGTTTATGACACAATAGTTCGTATGGCACAGCCATTCTCACTACGTTATATGCTTGTAGACGGCCAAGGTAACTTCGGCTCGGTTGATGGTGATTCAGCAGCGGCAATGCGTTATACAGAAGTACGTATGGCAAAAATGTCGCATGAGTTATTAGCCGATCTTGAAAAAGAAACGGTTGATTTTGTACCTAACTACGATGGTACCGAGCAAATTCCTGACGTTTTACCAACCAAAATTCCTAATTTATTGGTCAATGGTTCATCGGGTATTGCAGTGGGTATGGCAACAAATATCCCACCACATAACTTAACCGAAGTGGTAAATGGGTGTTTAGCGCTTATTCAAAATCCTGATTTATCGATTCACGAATTGATGGATTACATACCTGGTCCTGATTTCCCTACCGCTGCGATTATCAACGGTAAAAAAGGCATCGAAGATGCCTATTTAACAGGCCGTGGTAAAGTGTATATGCGTGCACGTGCCGACATCGAAACTGATGAAAAAACGGGTCGCGAAACCATTGTTGTGCACGAAATTCCTTATCAAGTTAATAAAGCTCGCTTAATTGAAAAAATAGCTGAGCTGGTTAAAGATAAGAAAATTGAAGGCATTAGCGCACTACGTGATGAATCTGATAAAGACGGTATGCGTATCGTTATTGAGATTAAACGTGGTGATGTAGGTGAAGTGATTTTAAACAACCTATATGCACAAACTCAGTTACAAACTGTGTTTGGTATGAATATGGTTGCATTAATTAATAACCAACCTAAGTGTTTCAACTTAAAAGAAATGCTTGAAGAGTTTATTATTCACCGCCGTGAAGTAGTTACACGCCGTACTGTATTTGATTTACGCAAAGCACGTGACCGAGCACATACTCTTGAAGGCTTAGCGATTGCGCTTGCTAATATTGACCCAATAATTGAGCTTATTCGTAAATCGCCAACCCCAGCTGAGGCTAAAGTTGCTTTAACGGCACGTCCTTGGGAGCTAGGTAATGTAAAAGCTATGCTTGAAAAAGCAGGCGAAGACAACGTAGCTCGTCCAGATTGGCTTGATAGTGAGTTAGGTATTCGCGATGGTCAGTACTATATTTCTGAGCAACAAGCACAAGCAATTCTTGATTTACGTCTACACAAGCTAACTGGGCTTGAGCATGAAAAAATCCTAGCAGAGTATCAATCACTGTTAGATTTAATTGCTGAGCTATTACACATTCTGGCAAGCCCTGAGCGTTTAATGGAAGTTATTCGTGATGAGTTAGTTGAAATCAAAGAGCAGTATGGTGATGAGCGCCGTACCGAAATTAATGCAGCTGCTCACGACATTAGCCTTGAAGATTTAATTAACGAAGAAAACGTGGTTGTGACTCTGTCGCACGAAGGGTACGTTAAGTATCAGGCATTGTCTGATTACGAGGCGCAGCGTCGTGGTGGTAAAGGTAAGTCAGCAACGAAGATGAAAGATGAGGATTTCATTGAACGTCTTTTAGTTGCGAATACCCACGATACCATTTTATGTTTCTCTACTGCGGGTCGGTTGTACTGGCTTAAAGTATACCAGTTACCACTGGCTAGTCGCGCTGCACGCGGTAAGCCAATTGTTAACTTACTGCCACTTGAAGATGATGAGCGCATTACAGCTATTCTACCTGTACGCGAGTACGAAGAAGATAAGTACATCTTTATGGCAACTGCATTTGGTACCGTGAAGAAAACACCACTAACGGCATACAGCCGCCAACGCGCAAGCGGTATTATTGCTGTAAACCTTAACGAAGGCGATAGCCTAATTGGGGTTGATATTACCGATGGTAGCAACGAAATTATGTTGTTTACTGATGCAGGTAAAGTAGTACGCTTTAAAGAAGCAGAAGAGTCAGCTGTTGTTGATGAAGACGGCAACCCAGTCCTTGACGAAGAAGGCAACCCTGAAATTCGTTTCAAAGGTGTTCGCCCTATGGGTCGTACTGCTACCGGTGTTCGTGGTATTAAGATGGCCGACGACCAACGCGTAGTATCGTTGATCGTACCTAAGTCAGATGGCGCAATCTTAACGGTTACGGAAAATGGCTTTGGTAAACGTACTCAACTTGAAGATTACCCATCTAAGAGCCGTGCAACACAAGGTGTTGTATCAATTAAGGTGAGTGAACGTAACGGTGCAGTTGTCGGCGCTGTACAAGTTGACGACAACGATGAAATAATGATTATTTCTAATCGTGGTACGCTAGTACGTACCCGCGTTAACGAAGTATCGACGGTTGGACGTAACACCCAAGGTGTTATTTTGATCAGAACTATTGACGAAGAGCAAGTAGTTGGTTTACAACGTATCGAAGAGATTGAAGTTACAGACAGTGACTTAGTTGATATTGAAGGCGTTGAAACGGTTGATACAGTAAATGAAGAAGCAAAGGATGATAATCCACCTTCTGAATAACTGAAATTGAAAAAGCGGCTAAGGCCGCTTTTTTTAATCATGTTGAAAAAAATTAATAATTCTTTTTTGTTTACCAAAAAAGATAAATTACTGGAATGAGGCAAAGGTAATGAGTAAATATAATTTTTGTGCGGGGCCAGCTATGCTTCCGCAAGCTGTTATGCAAAAAGCACAAAAAGAATTTTTAGACTGGCAAGATTTAGGCGTTTCTGTGATGGAGATAAGCCACCGTAGTAAAGATTTTTTAGCACTTACTGCAAAATGTGAAGCAAGTCTTCGCCGCTTAATGAATATTAATGATGAATTTGAAGTGTTATTTATGCACGGTGGGGGGCGTGGTCAATTTAGTGCAGTGCCTTTAAATTTACATCAAAATGGTAAAAAAGCGGTTTACTGCGAAAACGGCGTTTGGTCTAAAAGTGCAACTAGTGAAGCCAACAAATTTACTCAAACCCATGCAGTTGATGTTAGAAATGATGCTGAAGGCCTATTCTCGATAAAAGAAGTAGCACAATGGGATTTACCAGCTGATGCTTCTTATATTCATTACTGCCCAAATGAAACGGTAGACGGGTTAGAAATTTTTGATGTACCTAGCCACCCAACAGCACCTATTATTGCTGATATGTCGTCGACTATTTTGTCGCGTGAAATTGACATAAATAAGTTTGATTTAATATATGCCGGTGCACAAAAAAATATAGGTCCTTCAGGTATTGCTATTGTTATTGTGCGAAAAACATTACTTGAGCGTGAAGGGTTAGCTAAACCTGGCATTTTAGATTACGCGCTTGAAGCGAAACAAGGGAGCATGTTTAATACACCGCCTACTTTTGCGTGGTACCTAGCAGCCGAAGTATTTGAATGGTTAGAGCAAAACGGTGGCGTTAAAGCAATGGAAGAGCAAAACATTGCTAAGGCGAAGCTGCTTTATGATTTTATTGATGAATCGCCTTTTTATACTAATAAAGTCGCAACGCATTGCCGCTCTCGTATGAATGTACCATTTTGGCTAAATGATGAAAGCTTAAACGAAAAGTTTGTAACGCAATCTAAAGAGGCCGGTTTACTTGCACTTGAAGGGCACAGACTAGTGGGTGGTATGCGTGCCAGCATTTATAACGCTATGCCACTGGAAGGTGTGCAAGCATTGGTTGATTTTATGGCGGCATTTGCTAAGGAGCACAGCTAATGGAACAACTTCGTTTAGAGCCAATTTCTCGCGTGAATGGTAGTGTTACTCTTCCTGGGTCTAAAAGCCTATCAAATCGTATTCTGTTATTAGCTGCGCTTGCTCAAGGGACTACCGTTGTAGAAAACTTGTTAGATAGCGATGATATTCGCCATATGCTAGGTGCATTAAAATTATTAGGTGTTAACGTAGCGCTTAATGATGATCGTACTGTGGCAACCGTTGAAGGGGTTGGCGGCGTATTTAAAACACCAAGTGAGCCATTATTTTTAGGAAATGCGGGCACTGCATATCGCCCTCTAACTGCGGTACTTGCTGCAATATCTGGCGAATATGAATTAATTGGCGAGCCGCGTATGGAAGAGCGCCCAATAGGGCACTTAGTCGATGCATTACAAGCGCTTGGCGGCGATATTACCTATACAAAGCACAAAGATTACCCACCACTAAAAATCATTGGCGGGCAAATTAGCGGCGGTACAGTTGAAATTGATGGCAGTATTTCGAGTCAATTTTTAACTGCATTGCTAATGGCTGCTCCTTTATTTAGCGGTGATACGCAAATTAGCATTAAGGGGACTTTGGTCTCTAAGCCTTACATAGATATAACACTCGATGTCATGGCACGTTTTGGAGTGACTGTTGAGCACAGCGATTACACAACGTTTAACGTCAAAGGCGGCCAACAGTATCAATCACTTGAACGTATTATGGTTGAGGGTGATGCATCGTCTGCGTCTTATTTTGTTGCAGCAGCGGCGATTGCCGGTGGCGAGATTGAAATTAAAGGTGTTGGAGCAAAATCGGTTCAAGGTGATATTGGTTTTGCTAAGGTAATGGAGCAAGTAGGTGCACAAATTGACTGGTATGACGAGCGTTTGGTTGTACGTAAAGGCGAATTAAACGGCGTAGACATAGATGCTAATGCGATTCCGGATGCAGCAATGACACTGGCTACAGTCGCTTTATTTGCTAAAGGGCCAACAGCTATTCGTAATATCTATAACTGGCGAGTAAAAGAAACCGACCGCCTATACGCAATGGCAACGGAGCTTCGTAAAGTCGGTGCTGAAGTAGTCGAGGGTGAAGATTTTATTGAAATTACTCCACCGTCGGCATTTAATGATGTGGCGATTGATACCTATGACGACCACCGTATTGCTATGTGTTTTGCGATGGTCGCAGTAGGTGGAAAACCTATTACAATCAACGATCCTAAGTGTACTTACAAAACTTTTCCAACTTATTTCAAGGTTTTAGCATCAGTTAGTGAATAGCTTTTTTATAAATAATCATAAAAAGTTACATACTAAAGCGGATCTATTTGCAGAAGTGACGTATAATATCGCGGTTTTATTTAGGTGTGCATTGCAGGAGGTACTAAATGCAGGCGTTATTAATGCCCGTAATCACCGTTGATGGCCCAAGTGGTTCAGGTAAAGGAACTGTTTGTCGCTTGTTAGCCGATAAATTGGGGTGGGATGTATTGGATAGCGGCGCAATTTACCGTGTATTATCCCTTGCCGCACTTCATCACCAAATAGCATTAGACAATGAAGAAGCGCTTGTCCCGCTTGCTGCAAATTTAGATGTGCAGTTTTTGGTTGATAGCCAAACTAATGCAGGGAAAGTTATTTTAGAAGGCGAGGATGTAACCTCGACAATTCGCAACGAAGAGGTTGGCGCTGCAGCATCTAAGGTGGCTGCATTACCGCGTGTTCGTGAAGCGTTACTTAGACGCCAACGTGCGTTTAAAACCGAGCGAGGCTTAATTGCCGACGGCCGAGATATGGGCACCGTGGTTTTTCAAGACGCGCCATTAAAAATATATTTAACCGCCAGTGCACAAGAGCGTGCACGCAGGCGTTATGTTGAGTTGAATGAGCGCGGCCTTGATGTTACACTAAGTGGTCTATTACAGGACATTCAAGCTCGTGATGAGCGCGATATGAATCGCACCGTTGCGCCGCTTGTTCCTGCTGAAGACGCAATTGAAATAGACACAAGCGAGCTTAATGCTCAGCAAGTGTTTGATAAAGTTATAACTTTAGTTGATATTGCCATTTCAGAAGGTAAGCTTCCTAAACGAAGCTAAACACATTTTACGCACCAGCAGGATGCCAGTGCTATTTTAACAACCCCATGCAGCATGGTTGCTTATTGGTATTAATATATGAGACGTATATTCGTATGTCAGAAAATTTTGCGCAGTTATTTGAAGAAAGCTTAAAGGGTTTTGAAGCAGAGCAAGGCTCTATCGTTAAAGGTACTGTTATCTCTATCGAGAACAACATTGTACTTGTAGATGCTGGTCTTAAATCAGAAAGTGCTATCCCTGCAGAGCAGTTCAAAAATGCTGCTGGTGAACTAGAAGTTGCTGTAGGCGACGAAGTAGATGTTGCACTAGATGCAATCGAAGACGGTTTCGGTGAAACTATCCTTTCTCGTGAGAAAGCGAAGCGTCACGAAGCGTGGATCCGTCTTGAGAAAGCATGTGAAGAGCAAGAGACTGTTACTGGTGTTATCAACGGTAAAGTTAAAGGCGGTTTCACAGTTGAAGTTGATTCAATCCGTGCTTTCCTACCTGGTTCACTTGTTGATGTTCGTCCAGTACGCGACACAACTCACCTTGAAGGTAAAGAGCTTGAGTTTAAAGTAATCAAGCTTGACCAAAAGCGTAACAACGTTGTTGTTTCACGTCGTGCAGTTATCGAATCTGAAAACTCACAAGAGCGTGAAGAGCTTCTTGCTAACCTTGTTGAAGGTCAAGAAGTTAAAGGTATCGTTAAGAACCTTACTGACTACGGTGCATTCGTTGACCTTGGTGGTGTTGATGGTCTACTACACATTACTGACATGGCGTGGAAGCGTGTTAAGCACCCTTCAGAAATCGTTAATGTTGGCGACGAAATCGCAGTTAAAGTTCTTAAATTCGACAAAGATAAAACTCGTGTATCTCTAGGCCTTAAACAGCTTGGCGAAGATCCATGGGCAGCTATCGCTGGTCGTTACCCAGAAGGTTCTAAGCTTTCTGGTCGTGTAACTAACCTTACTGATTACGGTTGCTTCGTAGAAATCGAAGAAGGCGTTGAAGGCCTAGTTCACGTTTCTGAAATGGATTGGACTAACAAGAACATCCACCCTTCAAAAGTTGTTTCACTAGGTGACACTGTTGAAGTTATGGTTCTTGAAATCGACGAAGAGCGTCGTCGTATTTCTCTTGGTCTTAAGCAATGTATTGCTAATCCTTGGCAAGAATTTGCTCGTCTACAAAACAAAGGCGACCAAGTTACTGGTAAGATCAAATCAATCACTGACTTCGGTATCTTTATCGGTCTTGACGGTGGTATTGATGGTCTTGTACACCTTTCAGACATTTCTTGGAACACACCAGGCGAAGAAGCTGTACGTGAATTCAAGAAAGGCGACGAGATCACTGCTATCGTATTGCAAGTTGACCCAGAGCGTGAGCGTATCTCTCTAGGTGTTAAGCAAATCGAAGCTGACCCATTCAATAACTACCTTGATGCAAACAAAAAAGGTGCTATTGTTAAAGGTAAAGTGACTGAAGTTGATGCGAAAGGCGCAACTGTAGAGCTTATCGAAGGCGTTGAAGGTTACATCCGTGTTGCTGATATCGCTCAAGAGCGCGTTGAAGATGCAACAACTGTTGTTTCTGCAGGCGACGAAATCGAAGCTAAATACGTTGGCGTTGATCGTAAGAACCGCACTTTAAGCTTATCTGTTAAAGCTCTTTTCGAAGCAGAAGAGAAAGAAGTACTAGAGAAGCTTAAGAAAGAAGAGCCAGTGTTTGAAAACGCAATGGCAGCTGCTTTCGCAAATGCACAAAAAGACTAATTATTAATTAGTTTTTAATTGGAAGGGCAGTTTTGCCCTTCCACTATTCTCTTTAAGGAAACGCTATGACTAAGTCAGAACTGATAGAAACACTTGCCGAACAACATGCACATGTTCCTGTGAAAGATGTTGAGAATGCAGTAAAAGAAATTCTTGAACAAATGGCCGGCTCATTATCTACTTCAGATCGAATTGAGATCCGAGGTTTTGGTAGTTTCTCTTTGCATTACCGCGCTCCTCGCACAGGTCGTAACCCAAAGACTGGCGATACAGTAGAGCTTGATGGTAAGCATGTCCCTCATTTTAAACCAGGCAAGGAATTACGCGATCGCGTAAACGAGAGTATTGCCTAGTTAACTAATTGGAGTAGTTACTTGTTTAAGGTATTAAAAATTAGTTTAATTGTACTTTGCCTATTTTGCGCATTTTTGTTGGGCTCTCAAAACCCACAACTGGTACAAATTAATTATATTATTGCCAGTAATACCTTACCACTTGCGGTAATTATAAGTATCTGCTTTATACTCGGTGTAATAGTAGGGTGTTTTATTAGCTTTAAATTGTTTTCTAAACTTAAGTGGCAAAATTACCGCTTAAAAAAACAATTAGCACCAGAAAAAAATAATAGTAAGCTTATCGCTAATAATGACACCTAATTATGATTGAGCTTTTGTTTTTATTACTGCCTGTTGCTGCCGGCTACGGTTGGATAATGGGCAAAAACAGCGCAAAAAACCAAGCTCATCAACTTAACCGTCAAATTACTTCTGAATACAGTAAAGGCTTAAAGTTTTTACTCGATAGGGAAGAAGATCAAGGTTTAGAGCATCTTATAAACTTATTAGAAGTTGCAGCCGACTCTGTTGATCATTACTCTACGCTTGCCACCATGTTCCGCCGAAGAGGCGAGCTTGACCGCGCGATTAAAATCCACGAATTACTCCTTAAGCACCCAAGTTTAAGTGAACAACAAGCTGCTGCAAGCCGTTTAGAATTAGCAGAAGATTATATAATGGCTGGATTGCTTGATGGCGCAGAAGAACATCTAGTATGGCTTGTTAAAGCTGGGCACGAGCAAGCGCTAGACCCAATTATTGCTTTATATTCCCAGACCCGAGAATGGGAAAAGGGCATCAATATGTTTGAAGCCCATAGCGAGCTATTCGTTAAAGAGCAACACTTTAAAGCTATCGCTAATTTTTATAGTGAAGCAGCGTTGAGCGAAAATAACCCACAGCTGATGAGTAAAGCTATTAGCTTAAACTACAAAGCGGTTCGCCCTTTATATGAACTGGGCTTGTCGGCTTATACAAGCGAAGACTATGTAAAAGCAATCTACTATTGGCGTGAGCTAGTCTGTCACTTTACGTTATTTGCACCCTTATTCATTGATCAGTTAGCGCATAGCTATAAGCAACTAAACCTAACGCACCAGTTTCATGATTTGTTGTGTGACTTGCTCGATAAGGGCGGAGTATTAATAAAAATAAAACATTGCCAAGCATTATTAGAGCAGGGAAATACCAAACAGGCATTTGAGTTTTTAACCGACAGTTTAAAACGCCAGCCGACTATCAGAGGTTTTAGCTTTTTGCTACAGCTAATGGCCGATAAAAATCCAAATACCAAAGAAGTACTTGATGAAATTGATAAGCTAGTTACGTCGTATATAGCTACAAAACCAGACTTTCAATGCCAACATTGTGGTTTTACAAGTCATACGATTTATTGGAACTGCCCATCTTGTAAGCATTGGGAAACCATTGTGCCAAGTAGAGGCTTAGACGGATTTTAATAACCCCAACCATTTATAACTTTACTGCCATTCATTAGGATAGTTATGTCTTTAGAAGATACAAAAAAAGTTCTTATTGCCCTAGATTACGACTCACAAGACGCAGCGCTCAATTTTGTAAAAAAACTCTCGCCAGATACGTGTCGCTTAAAAGTTGGCAAAGAGATGTTTACTTATTTCGGCCCTGCATTTGTTAAGCAATTAATAGATTTGGGTTTCGACGTATTCCTCGATCTAAAGTTTCATGATATTCCTAACACCGTTGCAAAAGCAGTTACCGCTGCTGCCAATATGGGTGTATGGATGGTAAACGTTCATGCCTCTGGTGGCTTTGAAATGATGAATAAAGCAAAGCAAGCACTTGAAAAATTTGGTGATAAAGCGCCTCTATTAATTGCTGTAACAGTTTTAACGAGCATGGATGAGACTGAGTTAAAGCGTTTAGGTGTTGAAAAATCAGCTCAAGACCAAGTTTTGCACTTAGCTAATTTAACAAAAGAAGCAGGACTTGATGGTGTTGTATGTTCAGCCCAAGAAGCGAAAGCGCTTAAAGCGCAATTAGGTAATGATTTTAAGCTAATAACGCCTGGTATCCGCCCTGAAGGTAGTGATGTAGGCGATCAAAAACGCATTATGACACCAAAGCAGGCGATTGAAGCAGGAAGCGATTACTTAGTAATTGGCCGACCGATCACACAATCGTCAGATCCTGTACAAACTTTAAGTGATGTTAATAAATCTCTAGTTTAAGTTAACAAAAAGCAATTATTTAGTGCTAACCCCCTTTTTTAAATACATTTTTATGCTACATTAGTATTAACAATGCAGTAAGGGGGTTGTTTTGAAGTTAATATTTGGATCTTTATTAATTGTTGTTGCAGGTTTTTCAGTAAATAAATATGTTTTTTCTAGTAAAGCATATGATGGCGTGGCATCGATTACCGACTTAGTCGCTAATTACCCCGTGGATTTATTTGAATTTAAACAAACGATGTATGGTTACGCACATCACTTATGCTATAAAAATGAAAAGAGTTTATCGCGCCAGCATATAAGTACATCAGATTGCATCTTAAATCATAATAATAAGCATAGTGAATGTGAGAATAAAGTGTTCAGATTAGCCCCACTTAGTTTAGAAACCAAAGCAGAGATACTTGATTATTCTAGGCAATATACAGAATGTACATTACCTTATAAGCATATTATGGGGTAACGTTCATTAACACTGCTTGTTAAGTATTAAGAGCAAACTCACTGCAGGTTTTATATAAATGCTTTTTATAAGCGCTAACAAAGTGCTAGCGCTTATAAAATTATAAACTATTTTAGCTTAATAGACTTTGCTTCTATATCTATTAGGCCTTGCCTAAACAAGCCACCAATAGCTTTTTTATAGTTAGCCTTACTCGTCGAAAATACTTTTTTGATAAGCTCAGGATCAGATTTATCACCAAGGGCGAGTGTACCGCCTTCATTTTTAAGCTTTTCCATTATTTTTTCGCCAAGTTCATTTACTTTACCCATGCCTGGCTTTTCAAGTAAAACGTCAATTTTTCCATCTTCTCGTACTTTTTGAACAAAGCCTTTAAGCTTCTGACCTACAAATAAGTTTTTAAATACCCGATTGTAAAAAACAACACCAAAATGAGACTCTTCAATCAATACTTTGTAGCCAAGATCGGTTTTACCAGCAACAATCAAGTTAACTTCTTGAAGAGGTGAATACTCAGGCTCATTTTTTGATAAAAAGCGATTAAAGTTACTTGATGCACAAATACGTTGGCTCGCATTATCTAAATACAAGCGAACTAAGTAAGAGTGGCCTTCTTGCATACGTGGTTTTTGCTCGTTAAATGGAGCTAAAACATCTTTTTCTAGACCCCAATCTAAAAAAGCACCTATGCTATTTATTTCTTTAACACGAAGCAGTGCATATTCACCTACTTGTGCATGGGGTTTTTTTACTGTTGCTGTGGGCAAATTGGCGTTATCTAAAAAGATAAAAACGCTGATGCTGTCGCCAGCTTCAAGCTCGTCTTTAATTTCGTGCTTTGGTAAAAACACTTCGCCTAAATCGTGGCCATCAAGGTAAGCACCTTCATTACTCACTTCTTTTACAAATAAGGTTTGTGTGGTTCCTAGGTAACTCATAATTATTCCTGCTCAGGTTTCTTTTTACGGCGCATAGGTGAATTGCCATCAATGTTAATTGGGGCTTTTATGGGTGCTGCTGGTTTTTTAGGTTTTACCTTGCGCTTAACATGTGCCTTTTTGACCTGAGCGATTTTTTTTGTTTTTACAGTGGCGATTGCAGGTTTCTTTTCTTTTATACCTTTAAATTTAGCTTTAAGGCCTTCAATACTTGCAAAAACTAACTCGTCATTTAAAAACGATTTTATTGCTAAGTAGCTAGCCCAATCTTTAGGGCCTACTAACGATAATGCGTTGCCTTTGAACCCTGCACGGCCTGTACGGCCAATACGGTGAACATATTCTTCAGCGTGTTTTGGTAAATCAAAATTGATTACGTGGGTTACGCTTAATAAGTCCAGTCCACGAGAAGCAACATCAGTGGTGATTAAAATTTTAAAGTTTTCGCGGCTAAATGAGTCCATAATATCAAGGCGTTTGCTTTGTGTTAAATCGCCAGCTAAAGCCACCGATTTAAAGCCTTTTTCATTTAGTGCTTCACTTAAGCGACTGGTATCGGCGCGGGTTGCAGTAAAAATAATACATTGGCCAACATCATCTTGCTTTAAGAAATGCTCAAGCAGGGCTTCTTTGTGATCAAGGTGATCGGCTAAGTAGAGTGTTTGCTTTATATCACTGTGCTGCTCGTTGGCAGCGCTCAGTGTGATTTGCTTGGGCTTTTTTAACAAATTACGCGACAGCGCATCTACTTGAGCATGATCTAGTGTTGCTGAAAACAACAAAGTTTGACGTAAGCGATGGTTTGCCTGTTCATTGATCATTTTTAACTGTTCTGTGAAGCCTAAGTCTAAAATACGGTCGGCTTCATCAAAAATTAATAGCTCTAAACCACTTAACTGTAACGAGCGTTTTGTGATGTGATCAGCTAAACGTCCTGGTGTTGCTACAACAAAGTGTGGGTCATTACGAAGTGCCTTAATTTGATCATTAAAATTTTCGCCACCAAGAATTTTTACCGATTTAATATTTGTACCTGCAATTAACAGGCGCAACTGTGTAAATACCTGTGTGGCAAGCTCACGGGTAGGGGCAATAATAAGAACACGAGGGTCACGTTTACTGAGCGCTTTTTGTTTCATTACTCGCTGCACAGCAGGTAATAAAAATGCTAATGTCTTGCCCGAGCCCGTTTTTGACTGAGCAAAAATGTCATGCCCTGCAAGTGCAGTTGGGACAGCATGTGCTTGTATATCTGTGGGCTGGGTGATTCCCTGATGTGCTAATTGTTTCTCGAGGCGAGTATCAATCCCAAGATCAGTAAAGTGCAAAGTCGTGTTCTCCAAGGTGCAACTTAAATTAATGGCCGCATTATAGCTTACACAGGGGTTATGCCGACAGTAAAAACCATCCTAACGCGCTATTTTTTGCAATTAATTTTGAAAAGCGTAAAATACGCGCCCTACATGCGCCGGATTTACGATTCGGTAAACGCCACTTAAGGCTATCAAAGCAAAATAGGAAAAAAAATGACCGCTGTTCATAAAGATAATGTAACTAATGCGCACTTTGTTGTATGTGCTATGTATAAATTTGTAGCTTTACCAAATTTTGAAGCATTGCGTAAACCACTCTTAGAAGTAATGGAAGCCAACGAAGTACGTGGTACTTTATTACTTGCTGCCGAAGGGATTAACGGTACTGTATCAGCTAAACGCGAAGGAATTGATAACTTACTTGCGTGGTTAGATACGCAAGAGAATCTAAATGACATCGTAACTAAAGAATCTTACGATGATGAATGCCCGTTTTACCGCACAAAAGTAAAGTTAAAAAATGAAATTGTTACTATGGGTGTTGAAGGAGTTGATCCTCTAAAAGTAGTAGGCAGCTATGTTAAACCAAAAGAGTGGAACGCGTTAATATCTGACCCTGAAGTGATCCTCATTGATACACGCAACGATTACGAAATTGAAATTGGCACCTTTCAAAATGCAGTCGACCCTAACACTAAAACTTTCCGTGAGTTCCCTCAGTGGGCTAAAGAGAATCTAGACCCAGAAAAACACAAAAAAGTAGCCATGTTTTGTACCGGTGGTATCCGCTGCGAAAAATCGACAGCCTACATGAAAGAACAAGGGTTTGATGAAGTTTATCACCTCGAAGGCGGTATTTTAAAATACTTAGAAGAAGTGCCTAAAGAAGAAACTATGTGGGAAGGTGAGTGCTTTGTTTTTGATAACCGTGTAGCAGTAAATCACGATTTGCAAAAAGGTTCTTACGATCAATGCCATGCGTGTCGCATGCCGATCACAGAAGAAGAAAAGCAAAAACCTGAGTACATGGAAGGCGTATCATGTCATCACTGTATTGATAATGTAACCGACGAGCAGCGAGCACGTTTTGCTGAGCGACAAAAGCAAATTGAACTTGCACAAGCGCGTGGTGAAGGTCATATAGGTAATGAAGCGCAAGCGGTTTTACAACAACGTAAAGAAGCGAAAAAAGCACAAAAAGAAGCGCAGCGTAATAAATAATCATTATACAAATCGTACTTATAAAGCCCAGTGAACACTGGGCTTTTTAGTTTAAATAACTCACTCTTAGATTACTCTTTTCGTTCTTTCTTATGCCCCCTAAAACACCCTAAATCTGAGCATGAAGTAAGTAAATTGGTATTACCAAAGTAGTTTCATCTTATCATTTTGCTAATTTATCTCTCGATTCTGCTTATTGATCAAACAGCTGTTAGACTTCGTAAGGTAATGGGAATAATAATTAATTAAGGTGTTACTTTGAAATCGCAAAAATATTATATGAGTGTCGTAAGTTTGCTGCTGTTGATCAGCCTACCAGTAATGAGTGCAAATGTTGTTGTCCAACAAATTACACTCGAGAGCGCAAAACAACAAGTGCAAGCAGTCGGTAATACCGAAGCCATACATTCAGTCATTATGTATCCCGCAGTGGGCGATAGAGTAACAGGTGTTTATTTTAAACCGGGTGATAAAGTAAAAGAAGGCGATACTTTACTAGAGCTTGATTCTCGTAGGCAACAAGCCGCACTTGATGAGGCTAAAATTAAACTTGCCGACACCCAACGTATATTAAAACGATTGGAGCAAAGTCAGGCTAAAGGCGCAGTCCCTAAAAGCGATGTTGACGATGCAAAAACGGTTGTTGAGCTTGCCAAAGTAACCCTCATACAAGCTCAAACTGAGCTCGACGATAGAAAAGTTATAGCACCCATTAATGGTGTTATGGGTCTGACTGATGTTGAAGTGGGCGATAGAATAACAGAGCAAACCCCTATTGCGACAATAGATGATATGACAAGTCTATTTATCAATTTTAATGCACCTGAGTCAGCCATTACTATGCTGCGCACTAAAAGTAATTTAACGGTCTTTGCGTGGCAATCAGATAAAGCTATTAACGCAGATATTGCTTATATAGATTCGCGCGTAGACCCTCAAACCCGAACTTTACGTGTTAAAGCAAAACTAAATAATGAAAACCAACAATTTTTGCCTGGCATGAGCTTCAGAGTACATATTGAGGTTGTAGGTGAACGTTTTGCTGCAGTACCAGAGGCGGCATTATTATGGGGAGCAACAGGCCCGTACGTATGGACAAGTGTTGATAAAAAAGCGACACGTGTTGATGTAAAAATAGAGCAGCGTTTATCAGGGCGTTTATTAGTATCAGGGCCGTTAAATGAGGGCGATATTTTGGTTGTTGAAGGCGTTCAACGTTTACGTGCAGGCCAAGATCTAACCTTTACCTTACCCGATCAAGATGTACAGGAGTAAGTATGAAACAGCAAGCTATAATGCATGACTTACCCTCAATGGCGATTCGTCGCCCTGTACTTATTGTGGTTCTTAATTTATTAATCATCATTGCAGGTATTGCCGCCATTGCAGGCGTAGAGGTTAGAGAACTGCCAGATGTAGACAGGCCACGTATTACAGTTTCAGCTCCGTTTCCCGGCGGCTCTCCAGAAACGGTTGATACCGAAGTAACCAGTAAACTAGAAGGGGCGGTTGCGCGTGTAAGCGGTGTAAAATCAATACGCGCACAAAGTGAAGAGGGCAATGCGCGAATTGTGGTCGAGTTTAGACCCGGCATAAACTTAGATGACGCCGCAAATGAAACCCGAGAGTCTGTTGCGCGTGTAGAGCGTGACCTTCCTGAGGAAGTAGAACGCGTCTCTATTATCAAAGCCGACAATGACGCTGAGGCGGTTGTATCACTGACTGTATCAAGCGAAAGTTTATCACTTGAAGCGCTTACCGAACGTGTGAACGTTGATTTAGCCCCGCAATTTTTAACCATTCCAGGGGTGGCAGATGTACGATTAAATGGTGACAGGGAGCGAGTGTTAAGAGTACGCATAGATCCCTTAAAACTCAGTAGCTTTAATTTAACCGTCCCAGATGTCGCTCAAGTACTGAGCGAAGCGCCATTTGATGTACCCGCAGGAAGCTTAAAGTCAAACGATCAGCAGATTATCGTGCGTGCGGATGCAACCTCTATTACACCAGAGCAAGTTGGCGATATTATAATCCAAGGCGATACACAAATAAGCGACATTGCCTCTGTGTATTTTGGCCCTGCCGATCCGCGCTCAATGGTTAGGCTTAATGGAAAGCCTGTCATAGGCATGGAAATTATCCGTCAAGCACAATCAAATACAATAGAGATATCAGATGAAGTGCTTAAGCTGATTAAAAGTATGCAAACGCGTTTCCCTGAAATGGAATTTACACTTACCTCCGACGATGCTCAGTTTATAAGAAGCTCAGTAGATGAAGTGATTTACTCTTTACTGCTTACTGTGCTGTTAGTGGTGATCACATTATGGGTGTTTATTGGTTCATGGCGAGCTACCTTAGTGCCTGCATTTGCAATTCCTGTCGCGTTAATCGGATCATTAGCTTTGATATGGGCATTAGGTTTTTCGATAAATATTTTAACTTTATTAGCGCTCGTATTAGCCACAGGCTTAATTGTTGATGATGCTATTGTAGTGAGTGAAAATATTCAGCGCCAACGAGGCTTAGGTTTGGGACGCCGTGCAGCGGCAGTAATAGGCACGCGAGAAGTGTTTTTTGCTGTTGTAGCAACCACCGCCGTGCTGTCTGCTGTATTTATACCCATTGCGTTTTTACCCTCAACCGCAGGGCGTTTGTTTAGAGAGTTTGGTGGTGTACTTGCCGGCGCGGTTATTATATCAAGCTTTGTGGCGCTTTCTTTAGTGCCTGCACTGACCTCTAAATTAAAGTTGAAGCAGGGTGGTTTTCACCCGTTTGCTAAATTAGGTCATTGGCTTGGCGGTATTTATACAAAATCAATTCATAAAGTGCTTAATCATGCATGGCTTACGTTTACGGTGTGTGTATTAGTTGCAGCCGGATCAGGTGCATTGTACGCCAGTCTAGATAACGAACTTTTGCCAACAGAAGATCGAGGTAAAATTCGTATATTTGCACGTGGCCCAGATGGTGTAGGGCTTAACTTTATGGATAGACAAGCGATAAAAATGGAAGACATTTTACTTCCGTTTGTCGAAAGCGGCGAAATTGAGTCTATCTACACGGTGGTAGGTCAATGGGATCCAAATATTGTATTTATCACAGTACCATTAAAGCACTGGGATGAGCGCCATTTTAGCCAGCAAGAAATCATTAATAAAATACGCCAGCCACTGGGTAATATACCAGGAGCACCGGCTTATCCTGGTGGAGCGAATAGTTTAAACTTACGCGGCCAAGGGGGAGGCGTAGAAATTGCTTTGCTTGGGCAAGATTATTTGCAAATATTTAAAGCGGCTCAACTGTTCTCAGCGGCCCTTGAAAAAGCCGTTCCAGAGGTGGCGCCTGTGCGTATTTCCTATCAGCCATCGCAACCACAGCTTAGAGTCAATATTGACAGACGCCGTGCACAAGAGCTTGGAGTATCACTTAACGATATTGCGGTTACATTACGTGCAGCAATCAACGGTGATGACATCGAAGACTTAAACATTGGTGATCAATCGGTGCCAATTATGTTACAGGCACAAAATCAAACAATTAACAGCCCTAGCGACTTAGCCAATTTATATATAAGGGCAGGGAATGGCAATTTAGTACCGTTAAGTAGTGTGGCATATATTTCTGAAGAAGGCGTGGCGGCAGAGCTTGAACGTCATGCCCAGCGCCGCTCAATAGAGCTTAGTATGGAGCTGCCAGAGTCATTAACCATAGCAGCTCTAGTTGAGCAAATTAAAAACGTATCGGAGCAGTCGCTAGCGCCTGGCATTGCACTTGCGTTTAAAGGCGAAGCACTCACCTATGAAGAAACATCGAGCGAAGTGCTTATCACTTATGTCCTTGCTTTTTTGATTGTATTTTTAGTGCTAGCCGCACAGTTTGAAAATGTAAACAGCGCGGTAGTGGTGATGATAACCGTTCCTTTTGGTATTACCTCGGCTATATTAGCGCTTTATTTAACCGGCACGTCGCTAAATATTTACTCTCAAATTGGCTTAGTTATGCTGATAGGTTTAATTGCTAAAAATGCGATTTTACTGGTTGAGTTTGCCGATCAGTTACGTGATCAAGGCTTAACGGTCAGAAAAGCGGTTGAACAAGCGGCGTTAGTTCGATTGCGTCCAATAACCATGACGCTCATTTCAACACTGTTAGGTGCACTCCCTTTGATCCTCTCTACAGGGGCTGGCGCTGAAGCTAGGAATGCCATTGGCTGGGTTGTGTTTGGTGGCTTAGCGTTGGCTGTATTATTTACGCTGTATCTAACGCCTGTTATCTACTTAGGACTAGCTCGCTTTACCTCGCCGCGTGGTGATGAGTCTAAAAAGCTAGCACAAGAACTTGAGAAAATAGACTAACCTTAAGGCCCTGCATACTTTTAAATTAAAAAAGTGCAGGGCATGCTTTTGGCTTGATTGGCAGACTTTGTTTGTTAAGATAGCAACTTGAGCATCTAACCCTTTTGTGTAGCCACAAGGAATCCCCAATGCAAGCTGAACAAGTTGAAATTGCGCAGTTTTTAGCGCAGCACCCGCCATTTGATGACTTACCAACAAACGCTTTAAACGAGCTTGCTCAACAAGTTGAGGTAGCTTACTACCGCTCGCAAACTGATATTTTAACGTTAGGCCAAGACATCGCTGATTTATTTATAATTCGCAGTGGCTCTGTGGAAATATATCGTCGTAATAACGAGCTCTATAATCGTTTAGATGTAGGCGGTATTTTTGGTCAAATGGGGTTGTTGATGAACCGTAAAGTGCGCTTTCCTGCCAAGGCGTTGGAAGACACACTGGTTTATTGTATTAACTTTGAATTGTTTAATCGTTATTGCGATGAGTTTGATAGTTTTGCTGATTATTTTGAAGCCGATGGCAATGTACGCCTTCGCCAAGCCTTAGTTGAGCAAGCCGACAGCAACGATTTAACAACCGCCAAAGTTAAGTCGCTCATTCATCGCGATGTGGTAACGCTAAGCACGCAAACCACCATACAAGATGTTGCTAAGGTAATGACAGAAGAAGCAATATCATCAGTGCTAGTGACCGATTTAAATAAACCAATAAGCGACGACCCAGAAGAAGACGATGGGCAAATTGTCGGTATCATTACCGATCGTGATATACGTACAAAAGTTGTTGCCGAAGGCTTAGGGCTCGATGTGACTGCAGATAAAATTATGTCGACTAACCTTGTACTGCTCGACTCAAATGCATATGTATTTGAAGCCGTGCTTGCTATGCTGCGTGATAATTTACATCACTTACCTGTGGTACAAAAGCGCCGGCCTATAGGTGTTATTTCACAATCTGATATTTTAAGGTACGAATCGCAAAGTAGTTTACTTTTGGTACGCGGTATTTTAGCGCAGCAAACCATTGAAGATTTAGCACATTATGCGCGTCAATTACCAAGTGTATTTGTGCGCATGGTAAACGAAGATGCTAATTCGCATATGATTGGTACCGCTATGGCAGTAATAGGGCGTACGTTTAAACAGCGTTTATTAGTATTGGCAGAAGAAAAATTTGGTCCGCCACCAGTTCCATATTGTTTTATTGCACTTGGCTCTATGGCTCGCGATGAGCAACTCATCGTGACAGATCAAGACAATGCGCTAATTTTAGATGACAATTACGATGATGAAAAACACAATGAATACTTTCAAAACCTCTCAGATTTTGTGTGTGATGGCCTAGCGCAATGTGGTTATACCTATTGCAGCGGCGAGATCATGGCCTCGTTTAAAAAATGGCGTAAAACACGCTCGCAATGGTTTGATCAATTCTCACAGTGGATAGCCTTACCTAAACCACAAGCACTGCTTAACAGCTCAATATTTTTTGATTTAGATGGTGTATGGGGTAAAACAAAGTGGGCCGACGAGCTTAAAACTTTTATTGCTAAGCAAACAAAACAAAACCGCGTGTTTTTAGCAAATATGGCTGCCAATGCCCGAAACCGTACACCGCCACTTGGTTTTTTTAAAGGCTTTGTGCTTGAACATAACGGCCAACATAAGCGCTCAATGAACTTAAAACGCAGAGGCACGGCACCGCTCTCTGATGTTATTAGGGTACATGCATTAGCGATAGGCTCGCGTAAGCAAAATTCGTTTGAGCGTCTTGAAGATATTATCGAGTCGCGCTTATTACCTGAGGGCAAGGCACAAGATTTACGTGATGCGCTCGAGTACATTGCCATGATGCGCATTCGTCATCAAGCATGGCAAATAGAGCAAGAAGAAGAGCCCGATAACGACATAGATCCGCATTTATTATCGCCCTTTGAACAACGTAATTTAAAAGAAGCATTCGCGATACTCGAAAAAGCGCAAAGTTACTTAAAATTTAGTTATTCAGCTAATGTAGGTGTGAAGTAATTAATGGTTAAACAATCGCATTTTGATTGGCAAGCACAGTATAAAGCGTTAGCAAAAAATGCTAAAAACGAGCATTTAAAAACGTTTTACCAGCAAGGTTTTGGTGATATTTATACGCCAATAAAAGAAGTCTCATTCGTGGCACTTGATTTTGAGACAACCGGTCTAAATAGTGAGGTTGACGATATTGTCAGCATTGGTCTAGTGCCTTTTTCAATGCAAAGAGTGTATTGCGCTCATGCTAAGCATTGGGTAGTGCAGCCTCGTAAAAGCTTAAGTGAGGAGTCGATTGTTATTCATGGTATTACGCATTCAGAAGTGGACGATGCTCCTGATTTAACCTCTCGACTAGGGCCGCTACTTAATGCACTTAGTGGAAAGGTCGTGGTAGTGCATTATGCAGCGATAGAGCGGCATTTTCTAAATAATGCATTACTTGAGCGAATTAACGAAGGGATCCAGTTTGCATTAATCGATACGATGGAACTAGAACAGCGAGCTCTGCGTGCTCGCCAGGGCTTAATAGGGCGTTTGTTTAATCAAAAGGTAGGCTCACTTAGGCTAACTGATTGCCGCGCGCGGTATTCACTGCCAGCTTATCATAACCATAATGCCCTAACTGATGCATTAGCTACGGCAGAATTACTCATTGCTCAGCTGCAATACCATTATCGTGATGATACGCCTTTAGCTGAGCTACTCAGTTAACTTTGTAGATAGGCTGTTTAATTTAGCCAATTAGAAATACCTAAAGCAATAAAAACGCCGCAATATTTGCGGCGTTTTAACGTTTATGAGTCAGGGGTTTTATTTTGTGGCGCGTGGCTCAGTACGTAGCCCGAGCATTAGGCTTACACACATCAGTAGTAGCACTAAAGTAAATGGAAGACCCGTTGATACGGCGCCCGCTTGCAATGCCTGAATAGCTTCAGTACCGCCTATCCATAAAAGAGCTGCAGCAATAGAACCTTCAACCGAAGCCCAAAACACACGCTGAGGCACTGGCGCATCTACTTTTCCGCCTGCTGTGATTGAGTCGATAACCAATGAACCTGAATCAGATGAGGTGATAAAGAATACCAATACTAAAACCACAGCAAGGAATGAAAGTATGCTCGACATTGGAAGCTCATCAAGCATTTGGAACATTGCCATAGGTACATCAGTTAATCCGTTTGCGCCTAAGCTACCAATGCCTTGCACAACCTGATCTATTGCAATGCCACCATAAATAGACATCCATAAAATAGTCACTAGTGTAGGAATTAATAATACTGCAATTAAAAACTCTCTAATTGTACGACCACGTGAAACGCGCGCAATAAACATACCTACAAACGGTGACCATGAAATCCACCATGCCCAGTAAAATACAGTCCAGCCATGCATCCATGTTTCGTCTTCACGACCATGTGGAATACTCAGAGGAATGATATTTTCAATATAACCCATTACCGTATTAGGTACATTACCGATTGCCACAGCAAACCCAACTAAGCCAACAAATAAAAGTAAGGCAAATGCGATTAGCATATTTATGTTACTAAGTAGTTTTACACCGCCATCAATGCCGCGCACAACAGAGATAATTGCAAGCAAAGTAACGCCTAAAATAACTAATAACTGGGAACCAACACCACCTTCGGTACCAAATACATGATTAATACCTGCAGAAGCTTGTTGCGCGCCTAATCCAAGTGATGTAGCAAGGCCAAACAAAGTAGCAAGTACGGCAAGGATATCAATAATATGACCAGGCCAGCCCCACGCTCTGTCACCTAATAGCGGATAAAAAATAGAACGAATTGATAAAGGAAGGCCTTTATTATAGGTAAAAAACGCAAGTGAAAGTGCCACTACTGCGTAGATACCCCATGGGTGAAGGCCCCAATGAAACATGGTTGCACCCATGGCAACTTTGGCAGCTTCTGGTGTATTTGCGGTTACATTAAGTGGGGTTTCGTACCAGCCAGTAAAGTAAGCAACTGGCTCTGCAACGCCCCAAAACATTAAACCAATTCCCATACCAGCGGCAAATAACATAGCAAGCCATGATAGGCGCGAATGCGACGGTTTAGCAGCGTCTCCACCTAAGCGAATATTACCATATGGCGAGACAATTAATGCTAAGCAAAATATAACAAAGAAGTTTGCTGCCCACATAAAAAACGCATCAAAATTATTTATTATATCGAGTTTAATACCATCAAGTGTTGCTTTGGCTGTTTCGCCATCAGTAACGAGAATAGCGACTAAAAAGATGACAATCAAACCGGCACTAATACCAAAAACAGGATTGTGTATATCAAATCCCCATTTTTGCACGTTATCTTGACCTACGGTGTAGTCCGTATTGTCAATACTATACTTGTCATGATTTTCGCTCATGAATACCTCTTATGTTGTCCTAACAAGCCAGAGAGTTCCGGCATAATACTAAGTTAATTAGTTTCAAAGTGAGTGTTAATAATTACAATAAAACTTATTTGAGAACTAACTAATTTAATTCTTTATCATACCTTGTATAAAGTATGAGTTAAATCGTAAATACAAAACTATTTGCTTATAAATCACTGATTACTTAACGCTAAAGGCTATTTAATGATAAAAATTTAAGCTATTGTTAATTTTGTAAGTGTTAAAAATTAGTTTGTTTTTAAACTAAATATACAGCTAAGCAGCCTAACTTCTTTAGTTGTTAACCCATTAGTACACGTGCTAAGTAAGTTAAAGGCCAAATTTAATCATCGTGTAACATGCACAAAGGTAAAATTTGACTTAGGCTTTATTTATTACATCAAGTGAAAGGACTAACTTTAATATGTTAAACACCAGAACTAATGACGCACACAGCAATGAACGAATACGTACTCAATTTCAGCTAGTCCGCCAATGCAGCCTTTCACTTATTAAAAATCTTAGTGCAGAAGATTGCCAACTACAAGCGATGGACGATGTAAGTCCGATGAAATGGCATCTAGCGCACACAACTTGGTTTTTTGAAACTTTTTTACTGGTTAAATATTTAGCCAATTACTCAGTTTTTGATGAGCAGTTTAGAGTGCTGTTTAATTCCTACTATAACGGCATAGGAGAACAATTTAAGCGTTCTGAACGTGGGTGTTTATCCCGTCCGAGTTTAGAGGATGTGCTCAAATATAGGAGTTATGTTGATCATGCTGTCAATGAATTGCTTGAGTTAGGCACGGATGAAACGCTGCATAATATTATTGAGTTGGGTTTAAATCATGAGCAACAGCACCAAGAGCTCATGCTTATGGATATAAAATATAATTTTTCGGTTAATCCATGTTTTCCTGTTTACGAGCAAGCCTCTGAGCGGGTGAGGGTGCCAACAAATTCTATAGACCCGTTGATATACACAGACTTTAACCAAAGTATAACGAATATAGGGACTGACGCTAAAAACGGCTTTTCTTACGACAACGAACAACCAAAACACCAAGCGCTGATCCATGCGTTTAGATTTGCTAATCGATTAGTGAGTAATAGAGAGTATTTACAATTTATAGAGGCGGGGGCATATACAACCCCCTCATTTTGGCTAAGCGATGGCTGGGCTACTATAAATGCCCAGCAACTTAGTCACCCTTTATATTGGCACTGTATTGATGGGCAGTGGTTTGAATTTACCTTGTATGGGCTTCAGCCTTTAAATTTAGATGCGCCAGTAAGTCATATTAGCTACTTTGAAGCGGCAGCTTACGCTAATTTTGTCGATGCGCGTCTGCCTACAGAGTTTGAATGGGAGTATGTAGCACAGCAACAAGCACTTAAGCAACGACAAAACGATTTGCTTACGCCAAGTGCATGTAAAAACCCAGATGTTATCTCGCAATTAAGCGACACTTGTTGGCAGTGGACTAATAGCGCCTATTTACCTTACCCTGGTTTTAAGCCTTTCAGTGGTGTAGCAGGAGAATACAATGGTAAATTTATGAACAATCAAATGGTTTTGCGCGGAGGATGTGTATTTACCCCAAAAGATCATTTACGAATAACCTACCGAAACTTTTTCTACCCGCACCAAGCGTGGATGTGCAGCGGCATTAGACTAGCAAAGGACATACTATGAGCCAAGTAACAGCAATTAATCAGCAATCTATCACCGACCAAGACTTTTTAAATGATGTATTACATGGGCTCGAACAACAGCAAAAAACGCTGCCTTGTAAATACTTCTATGATGACAAGGGAGCGGCTCTTTTCGAGCAAATAACCTCGTTGAAGGAGTACTATGTTACCCGTACCGAGCTTGCCATATTAGAAGACTATTCAAAGACTATTGCCCAGATATTACCTGAAAACCTATCGATTATTGAGCCCGGTTGTGGATCTGGGAAAAAAGTAGCGTATTTATTAGCTCATTTAGCTAATGTTAAAACCTTTGTTCCTTTTGAAATATCATCAGAGATGCTTAATTACTCGCTAGCGCATCTATCACCTTTATTCCCAGAACTAGCCATTACGCCATTGCTGGGTGATTTTACGCATAGCCAAATGGTTAAGCAGTTAACAAAAGATACGGCCTTAGATAGCCAAACTAATTTGGTGTATTTTCCAGGTTCAACATTAGGTAATTTTGCGCCCGTAAAAGCCATTGAAATAATGAATAACTTTCATCGTTTATGTGGGGTAAATGGTTATGTATTAATAGGTATTGACTTAGTTAAAGAGCGACAAGTGTTACTGGATGCTTACGATGATAAAGCTGGTATAACCGCTGCGTTTAATAAAAACTTATTGCAGCGAATAAATAACGAATTAAATGGCACATTTATACTGGAAAACTTTGCACACGAATCGCGATTTAACGAGGTACACAGCCGTATAGAAATGCACCTTGTGAGTAAGTGCGAGCAAAGTGTGGTGATCAACGATATACAAATAGATTTTGTTGAAGGGGAGAGCATTCATACAGAAAACTCGCACAAATACACCCTTGAATCATTTAAAACCCTTGCAGCACAGGCTAATTTATCACTTGAGCAAACATGGCAAGATGAGGACAACTACTTTGCACTTTGCCTGCTTAGACCAATGTAACCGCCTAATTTACTACCACCTGATTGCTGCTAAATGTATAGTTTAGCAGCGCGCCTTTTGGTGAATGTTGTATAAGGGTTACTTTATTTAAACCATACAGTCTAAAAATAAGTGGTGCAATAACCGACACGGCGGAGCCTGTCGCAGTATCTTCATTTACCCCAAATTGCGGCGCAAAATACCTAAAATACGCGCTTGCATTGTTTTTATTAATGCTTTCTATGTGCAGTGCTATCACCGCATTGCTATGTATGTTTACTAAGTGTGTAAAATTAACCTCTAAATGCTTTAAATTAGCCATGTTTTTAAACAATACAACGGTATATCCGTTTTTATGTGCTGTTGAGTAAGCTGCTTTTATAGAATGCGAAAACACATTACTAAGACTGATAACTTCATTACTCTTTTTTGCATTAATAGCCGATAGTTGAAGTTGAACACGCCCTGTTGCTAGCTTAATTTTAAATCGCTCTCTAGCGCTTGAAATAAAGTGTGAAGGGCAAAAACCAAAGTGTGCCAATAAACATTTTGCAGCGGCAAGGGTGCCATGGCCGCAGCGCTTAATTTCTGATGTTTGGTTAAACCAACGAATGCTACATACACGGCGAGAAATTTCACTCTCATGTAAAAATACGGTTGCTGGGTGGTTAGAGTGCGATGCAATTTTTTGCATTACGCGAGTACTTAACCCGTGCGCATAAATAACAATTAACGCACTTGAGCCAGCTAAATTATGCTGTGAACTAGAAAATACAGGTACTGAATAGAGATGCTTTAGGTATCGCAGCGCAGGCTGTTTTAGCCTACGTTGCGATAAAAAGGAGCGTTTAGTCTTTGCTTGCATATGCGTCGTTATGAACGCCAGCAGCACGCCCTGATGGATCGGCATTATTTTGAAATGATGCATCCCATGCAAGTGCTTCTGGTGTTGAACACGCAACCGACTTGCCATGTGGTACACATTTAGCAGATGCATCACCCGGGAAGTGTGATTCAAAAATAGAGCGGTAATAATACGCTTCTTTAGAATCAGGTGTGTTAATTGGGTATTTAAACTTAGCATTAGCCAGCTCTTGATCGCTCACTTGCTCATTTACAAACTCTTTTAACGTGTCAATCCAGTTATAGCCCACACCATCTGAGAATTGCTCTTTTTGACGCCATAGCACCTCATCAGGCAGGTAACCGTCAAAACCTTCACGTAAAATATGCTTTTCAATTTTGCCATCTTTACACATTTTAGCTTCAGGGTTGATACGCATCGCCACATCAACAAATTCTTTATCAAGAAACGGTACACGTGCTTCTACGCCCCATGCAGCCATTGACTTATTAGCACGTAAACAGTCAAACATATGCAGCTTTGACACTTTACGGTTTAGCTCTTCATGAAACTCTTGTGCGTTGGGTGCTTTGTGGAAATATAAATAGCCACCAAATAATTCATCAGCGCCTTCGCCCGATAACACCATTTTAATACCCATAGCTTTAATTTGGCGCGCCATTAAATACATTGGCGTTGAGGCACGAATGGTAGTTACATCATACGTTTCAATGTGATAAATAACTTCACGAAGTGCATCAATACCTTCTTGAATGGTAAAATGAATAGGGTGATGGACTGTGCCAATCATATCCGCTACTTTTTGTGCTGCGGCCAAATCGGGTGAACCTTCAAGCCCAACAGAAAATGAGTGCAGCTTAGGCCACCACGCATCACTTTCATCGTTATCTTCAATACGCTTAGCGGCAAAGCGTTGTGTAATAGCCGAAATAACCGACGAGTCTAAACCACCAGAAAGTAGCACACCGTAAGGCACATCACACATTAGCTGGCGTTTAACTGCCGCTTCTAATGCTTCTTTAACGTCTTGAGCTTCTGCGCTGTTATCTTTAATTGCGTCGAAAGTTTCCCAATCACGTTTGTAATAAGGCTTAAGCTCACCATCTTTGCTATAAAGATAATGGCCCGGAGGAAACTCTTCAATATGCTTACAAATCGGCGAAAGCGCCTTAAGCTCTGAGGCAACATAAAAGTTACCGTGCTCATCGTGGCCAGTGTAAAGCGGAATAATACCAATGTGATCGCGACCAATTAAGTACGCATCGTTTTCTTCATCGTATAAACAAAATGCAAAAATACCATTTAAATCATCTAAAAAATCAGGCCCTTTTTGTTTGTATAACGCTAAAATAACTTCACAGTCTGATTGAGTCTGAAACTCAAAATCAACCTCTAACTCTGCTGCTAGTTCTTTGTGATTATAAATTTCGCCGTTAACCGCTAAAATATTTGTTTTTTCAGGGTTATATAGTGGTTGTGCGCCGCTTGATACGCCAACAATGGCTAAGCGTTCATGCACCAAAATCGCTTTATCAGATGAATACACACCCGACCAATCTGGGCCGCGGTGCCTTAGTAGTTTTGACATTTCAATTGCTTGTGTACGCAACTGAGTGGCGTTAGATTTAATATCTAATACACCAAAAATTGAACACATAGTAACTCCTCATTCCTATTATGTGTGCAGCAGGGCAACTTGCTGTGCTGCGAACCTTTGTTTTATCAGAAATAATTACTCAAGTCACACTGCTTTTGCAATTAATTAAGAATAATTTATGCACCAGGCGCAATGTAATTGCACTTAATGGGTGCAAGCGGTGTGGCAGAGTTTAGATTTACATCGATTTTTTCATGAAAGAGCGTGTTGGTATGGGGTTGGCCTAGCTATTGTTAAAAATAACTTCCTATTAATGCACTAAATAAGTGCAAAAAATATAAACCAAAACTTTTGCATATTAGCCTTTATTAAATGCTAGAGTAATTAATAAGCGCAACCTGCTGGCTAGTGATTAGCGAGTATTGCACTAACAGTGTTGTCATAAACTGTACTTCTGTTCATTACAACTTATTACCAAGTAAGCTGGTGTATTTTGTTAACATCCATGTTGACGAGATAAACAGCGACAAGGATTAAAAAGCACAACTGCAAGGGGGTGCTTAATTTTTATGTGATGACTCAAGCGGCGCGCTTTTTATATTTAAGCGCTAAACTAAGCTGATTTACGTGCCCATCGAGCTTTTGTGAAGCTAGTTTAGCTTGCTCTAGCGTAACTTGTTTAAATTCAATAGAGTCACCGGGTCTAAATTGCGCAAATTGGTGTAAGTCAGCTTCAATAACGGTTCCTAGCAAAGGGTAGCCACCGGTAGTTTGGGCATCATTTAGCAATACAATAGGCTCACCACAGGGAGGAAGTTGAATAGAGCCTGGGCATGTGCCAAGCGAGGCGACTGAGTGAGTGTGGTGTAGCGGCTCATCAAGGTTGAGCCTTAATCCCATTCTGTTACTGTTGTGACTCACTTTAAAAGCTGTTGAAAAGAAACGTTCAATGATCTCACTGCCTAAAAGGTGTGTATGTGGGCTAGCATAGACCCTGATAGTTTTTAATTTTGGTGGTGCAATCGCGCCAAGCTTTACAAATTCACCAATTGATACAGGTGGTGTTTTGATGGGAATAAGATCGTTCTCACAGAGTGCTTTCCCCCTCAAACCTCCAAACCCTGCATATAAATCGGTAGATTTAGAGCCCATTACGTCATTAACGTTTATACCACCTTGCACAGCAATATAAGTGCGTAAGCCGGCTCGCCCTGTTTCAAAGCTTAAAATTTGCTTTGCTTTTACTTGATAATTCCAGCCAGGGTATAACGGGGTATCATCAAGTGATGCGTGTAGATCGGCACCTTGTATAGCTATCACTGTATCGATCTCAAATTGAAGTTCGCATAGGCCCAGGGTGACCTCTAGCACGGCTTCATTATCAGCATTACCAACTAGCTTGTTAGCAATAATTTGTGCATAAGGGTCTAAGCACCCAGCTTGGCTTACACCTAAGTGGCGATAACCCCTACGTCCACGATCTTGAATGCTAAGCTGAACACCTGGTTTAAGTACTGTTATCACTCTATGCTCCTTGTACTGTGTTTGATGGGATAAATGACAGTGTATCGCCGGGTTTGAATAAGCACGGCTCTGGATGTGTGCTGTCAAAAAGGGAAGTGTTTGTGTGGCCTATAATGTGCCAACCACCGGGTGTTTGAGCAGGATAAATAGCCGTTTGATCAGAGCCTAATGCGATTGCGCCTTTGGGCACTTTAGTTCGCGGTGTCTCTCTACGAGAAATATGTAAACGGGGGTCTAGCCCATGCAAGTACGCAAAACCAGGTTGAAAGCCCAAAAATAAAACATGGTATGTGGCCTGGCTATGTATTTCAATAATTTGCTTGGGGGTTAAGTTAGTTTTTTTGGCAACAAAGTCTAAATCTTCTCCCTCATAACGAGTGGGTATCTGATGGTGAGTTCCTTCAAATGTTGATGCGCGCACCTTCTCCCACAATTGTGGCAATGTTGTTTGCCATTTTTCTAAATGAGTTGCTGATTTTAAATAAAGTGTCAAAGAGTTCATCCCTGGCACTAAATCAGAAAATTCATCATTTTTCTCTAACTGTGCAGTGAGTGCCCAAATCTTTTTTTGCGTTTCAAGTGCGTCGCTTTGCTTATGGTGTGATGCATTAAGGAACAAACTAGTATTTGTTAACGCCACGACTTGTAAAAGTTCAGTCATAATTATTATCTTTTTATATAACGTATTGCAAAGCTAGCATATTTTTTTCGATTTTTTCAGTACTTAGCAATAACAAATCACAACAGTGTAAATGGCACAAAAATAAAAGGGAAATTAAAAGTTATTACTCGTTTATTTTCTGAAATTAAAACACCGCTTATTGGGTCTTTATTAACACACGCAGGTATTAGAGGTAGTTATGATTTTCTCTCGCACACTTTATACATTAGGCGCTGCTATTACTTTTAGCGCAGGTTGTTTTGCTTTATCAACCGACAAAATAGAGCAAAGCAATGTAAAGGCTACCATGCACATCAAAACAATTGCTTTAGGCTCAGGGTGTTTTTGGGGGGCAGAAAAACGTTACGAAGCGTTAGAAGGGGTTATTGATGCGGAGTCAGGGTACGCAGATGGCTTTGGTTTTGAGGCAACGTACCAAAACGTGACAGATAAATCTCGTCAATTTGACGAAAATAATTACGCTGAAGTTGTCCAAGTTATGTACAACAGTAATATCATATCCTCAGAAGATTTATTAAAAAACTTCTTTGAAGGCCACAATCCTACTCAAGTTAATCGTCAGGGGAATGACATTGGAACGCTGTATCGTTCTATAATTCTTACAACTACGCAGGAACAGATACAGATTGCAAAACAACTCATAGCTGAGTATCAACCTTTATTAAATGAGGCAGGGTACGGAAAAATTAGCACCGCAATAAAACCACTTAAAGAGTTTGTCTCTGCTGAGGAATATCATCAAAATTACTTACAAAAGAACCCAAATGGTTATTGCCCTGATCACGCAACAGGTGTGGTTTTTAATAAAGGCAAAGAAGTAGAGGCAGATAATGACTTTCTATTGAGTGGAAAACATATAGTGATACTCGATTCGCGTGAATACTGCCCATATTGTGAAAAGTTTAAAAAAACAGTAGCAAACGATTATAAAGGCTCAATTCCTATGACGTTTCGTCATGCTGATGAGCTTAATGGTTTAACCATAAAGTCGGCTACTTGGGCAACGCCTACAATTTTGTTTTTAGAAAATGGTAAAGAGGTGTATGCGCATCAAGGCTACGCGACCCCTGCTGAGTTTTATAAAGCGCTAGGCGCCTTCAAACTTGGTGACAGTAAGGCCTACGACGTTGCATTTCATGAGCGTACCGATAGACCTTATTGCAAAGAATACAAAGAATTTAGAAACACCCCCGAGGGTACATTTGTAGATAAGTTAAGTGGTGAGCCATTATTTGATACCCGTGATAGATTTAATTCGGGCACAGGGTGGTTATCGTTTAAGCATCCCGTTAAAAATAGTGTAACCATGCATGAAGATACAAGCTGGGGCATGAGAAGAATTGAACTTAAATCAAAAAGTACAGGCATTCACCTAGGCCACCTTTTCCCTGGAGAAGGACCAAGAGGTACAGATAGGTATTGTATTAACGCCACTGTGCTCGAATTTATACCGCGTGATAAAGGCTAATAATTAAGCCCGATGTAGTCGGGCTTTTTTTATGCCATTAAACTTTTATAAAATTCAAATATGGTTTATAGATTATAGATACGTAAATAAATAGGGTGTGACTGATTATCAAATTGTTTAATTTTTTAGCAGTTATTTACGGTGTACTAGTAGCCGATATAGCGCTTGGTGAGCCAGTAAAAAAATATGTAGTGGGTGTAGAAAATATAGAATACCTGCCTTATTACGATGGCAGTGGTAAAAATAAACAAAGCTACTATGGATTTAGTCGAGAACTATTAGAGCTGTTTGCTAAGCAACACAAAATAAAGTTCGAGTTTTATACACTGCCTATTCCACGCTTATATAAAGAATTTATAGAGCATCAACATGTAGACTTTAAATACCCTGACAACCCAAATTGGCATAATGCATACAAAAAAAAGCTGCATTCCTCCATTACATATTCAGAGCCATCCATCATTACGCACTCGGGTATTGCGAGCCTAAAACCAAATATCACATTTAACGATTGCAAATCATTAGCTAAGGTGAGGGGGTTTACTTTACAAGGTTTACAGGCGCTTACTAAAAAGCCAGCGCTAAAGTTACTTGAAACCGATAATGTAATTGAAATGATCTACCTGCTTTTTAAAGAGCGAATAGATTGTATTTATATTTCTCGCGATGTACTTGAATATAATTTATCAGAGTTTTTCGATACACCAGTGCCAGTCTATTTTCAGCATCAGTTACCTGTTGATAAGCAAGCTTTTTTATTATCTACAGTAAATTACCCAAGCTTAGCTGAAAAGTTTAGTCAGTTTTTACAAAATAACGAAAAGAAGATAAACGCACTCAAAAGCAAGCACAAACTGATAGTTGAATAAAAGGCGGGAAAACAAAAACGGCTCATATAAGGTCACCACCTTACATGAACCGCTTT
>NZ_CAWUKC010000008.1:0-83748 GCF_963922945.1 uncultured Pseudoalteromonas sp.
CCAAACAGACTGCTGCAAATTCAACCTCGAAAGATAAACAGGCCCTAGGCTAACCCTTTTTAATATATAGTTTTATAGGTAAAAATTATTCACCGTCTACAATAATGCGCAGCATACGACGAAGTGGCTCAGCAGCGCCCCATAATAGCTGATCGCCTACAGTAAATGCGCTAATGTATTTAGGGCCCATAGCGAGTTTACGAATACGACCCACAGGAATACTTAGCGTCCCTGTCACTTTAACTGGGGTTAAGTCAGTTGCACTAATTTCGCGCTCATTAGGGATCACTTTAACCCACTCGTTATGCGAAGCTAAAATTTCTTCTATTTTTTCTACGCTAATATCTTCACGTAATTTAATGGTCATCGCTTGGCTATGACAACGCATTGCACCAATACGTACACATAAACCATCAATGGGTACTGGCTGTTTAGACGAGCCTAAAATTTTGTTCGCTTCAACCTGAGCTTTCCACTCTTCTTTAGACTGACCACTTGGCATTGGCACGTCAATCCACGGAATTAAGCTACCGGCTAGCGGCACGCCAAATTGGTCTTGTGGTAAATCGCTTGAAGCCATTTTTTCGCTCACTATTTTATCAATTTCTAAAATAGCTGAACTTGGATTATCTAGTTGCTCGGCAACGCTTGAATGAATAGCACCCATTTGTGCTATAAGCTCTTTCATATTACGAGCGCCGGCACCAGAGGCCGCTTGGTAAGTCATTGGGCTTACCCACTCAATTAGGTCTTGCTCAAACAAACCACCTAAAGCAAGTAACATTAACGATACGGTACAGTTACCACCTACAAACGTTTTTACGCCTTGCTCTAAACCTTGTTCAATAACATCTTTATTTACAGGGTCAAGTACAATAATGCTGTCATCAACCATACGCAGTGCAGAAGCTGCATCAATCCAGTAACCATCCCAACCCGATTCGCGTAATTTAGGGTAAACCGCTTTGGTATAATCACCACCTTGACAGGTAACAATAATATCCATTTTAGCAAGTTCATTTACATCGGTTGCATCGAGTAACGGTTTTGCGTCACCCGCAATATCAGGGCCGAGTTGCCCAGCTTGTGAGGTGGTGAAAAAAGTGGTGTCGATATGCGCAAAATCATTTTGCTGCTGCATACGTTCTAATAACACAGAGCCAACCATGCCACGCCAACCGACTAATCCTACTTTTTTCATTGTTTTTTCCACTGTTTGATTCATAAAAGATGCCTTAATACATTAAAAATTAAAATTCATTGCGTGAGAATTAATTTTTATTAAACCTAACACCCAAAGCGCCCTAAAACTAGTGAATAAAGCGAAACTTAAATTTTTTTCATAGTCATAAAAAAGCCCTGTATTAAATACAGGGCTAATCGGTAGTTAGGTTTTATTATATCCCCCTTCCTTGGGATTAAAATTAAAACTCGTAGCTGTAACTCAAATCAAACGTAATACCTTGCTCTTTAGAACGCACTATAATATCTGACTGTGTTACTTCTTGATCTTCATCGAGTAAGTTTTTAACTTTAAACTTAATCTTAGAGTTAAAGTCTGGGTAGTAAGTGTAAACTAAATCAAGTGAGTGAAATGGCTGCTCATACGCGTCATCCCTATTAGCAACACCGGCTGCTAAAATTCGCTCCCCAAATACGTTATAAACTAATGAGCTGCTGTGCATGCCATCTAACGAATCGTAATTTAATTGTAAATTAACTACATATTCAGAGTGGCCAGTCATACGCTTTTTAGGATTAGTTAATGTACCCGCAAGTGCTGGGTCAATAGACGCTTCAGAATCACTTAATGTAATATTACCGCTAGTAAATAGGCCTTCACTTACAAAGGTTAGGTCTTGTAGCCATTCAGCTTCAATACCATATACTTCAGCGGTTTCACCATTTATAAACGATGCTGAGTAATCTTCATCACCAATGTTTAAAACCGTTTCAATTGGCGCTGTAATATCTTTATAAAACGCCGCTACGCTAAATGAATTACCGGCTTGTCCGTAATATTCATAGCGTAAGTCGTAGTTTTTAATTGGGCTACTTTTAATTCCCGTACGACCAAACGTTCTAATATCGGTCAAAGGATCATAATACGTAACTGGCACTACTTCACGAAAATCAGGGCGTACTACTGTTTCACCATAACCTAAGCGCACCTGGTAATCATCGCCACCTACATAAGTAACAGATAGTGCCGGGTACCAATCATCGGTAATCACAGAGCCTGCTTGAATTTTGTCTGGATCGTAAAAGGTATTTAAATCGTCTTCATCAAAAATAAGGCTCGATGTACCGATAGAAGATTGTTTAAACTCTTCATAACGAATACCACCGCTTATTCTTAACCATTGATCATAAAACACATCGAAAGACGCATAACCTGCATCGACCTTTTGCGCCGCAATGTAATCATCGGCATCAGGCGCTGTTGGCTCATTAAAGTCAACTAACACCGCGTTATTATCAATAAAGTCGTCAGTTAAAAAGCCACTATTATTAAGTGCATCACTGCTACCGTCATTTATTGAAATACCTGAGCCACCACTGTTGTTTATCGCAAAACTTGAGGTATTAAATATTCGCGCGCGGTCAGAAAAGTCGTAACCCACTTTAAACTCAACTTCCATACTCTCAAAGCTAAGTGGCAAGGTTAAGTTACCGCCGTACGATTTAACACGCTCTTCCATGTTTGTGTACGACATAATTACACGGTTATCATCCCCTGTAATTGTCGAGCCGGCGTAGCTGCCATCACTGTTATAGGTGTCACGAAACTCAAAATCAGCGCTGGTAGGTATATCCGTTGTCGCTTTAGACTCTGTGTACTGCCAATCAGCCCCAATGCCAAAATAATCTAAAAAGGTGTGCTGGCCCATAAACTGCGTAATGTTTAATTGGCGTTCTTCGTAATTAAACTCATGATTACGGTTTGCAATCCCATCACCGGCAATACTAAACGTAGAGCTCCCTGCAGGGCTTTGCGAAATAGCAATTTCAGACTCATCTTCATTATCAATAATATAAAGCTGTTGAGCAGAAATACTGTGCGTGCCTAAACGGTATGACAAGCTTAATGAACCGTTATAACTTTCGGTCTCTGTTGTCACTTGCGAGTTTTTAACCGTGTTGTAGCACGAGTTACTCACGTCATCACTTGTCGCTAACGACGTTGTACAATCAACATTGCCTTCTTCATTTTCTAAATTTTGAGTGATAACAGAGCTAAAACGTTCTTCAAAATCCCATTCGCTTTTGTAAGCACCGGCAAGTAAAAACCCAACCTTGCCACCAAAATAGCTCTCTTCAAAGCTATCACCATAATGGGCTTTAATATTATAACGCGGGTCTAACGACTCTTCCTTTAGCTCATAATCGCGAGGAAGCGATTTTAAAAGTGCGTTATTAACAGCGGTTGCTTGTTCTGCACGCGTTAAATCGCCATCTTCAAAGCCTTCACTGCTAACAATATTGCCAATACTAAAATTACCACGGTAGGTAGAAATAGCCTGCGCTAATTCAGTTGGAATACCATTTTCATTACGGTTATAGGTAAATCCATCACTCGATGCGGTATCGTAACCTGCACCCACTTCAATACCTGCAGTAAATTCACTCGGTGCGGTTTTAGTTCTAATATCTATATTACCGCCACCAAACGCTGCTGGCATATCTGGTGAGTAGGCTTTTTGAACGGCCATACTTTCAATGATACTTGCAGGGAAAATATCCAGCGGAATAACGTTACGGGTTAAATCTGGGCTTGGGATGTAAGCGCCATTTAAACGTGCACTAGAATAACGCTCACCAAGGCCCCTAACGTAAATAAACTTGCCATCAACAAGCGTTAGGCCTGTTACACGACGAAGCGCAGATGCAGCATCGCTGTCGCCCGTGCGTGATAACTGTTCAGAGCCTAAAATATCGGCAACAAACGCTTGGTTTTTACGCTCTTCTACAACTGCCGCTGCGCTCCCTTGCAAACGCGTACCTACAGCAACAACTTCTTCTATTTCTTGTTCGTTTGTTAACTGTTCATCGGCTTGGGCAGCAATTAAGCTAGTTGACTGAGCAACTAAACCTAAACCAATTGCCCAGGTAATATGATTGAGTCTATGCTTTTTAGACATGAGATAATCCTAATCAGGTTATACAAAAGAGGCGCCTGACGCTTAAATAACAAGCCACTAGGCGCCTTTAATCAGAGGTTATAAAGGTGTTGCTATTTAGTCAGCATTTGCTGCTGTAACAGCCGCTTCAACCCATTTGTACCAGCTAGAGTCTGTATCCTGATCCGATACCGCACCAATGTAGTTTACGCTTTCAAAGAATGAATCGGTTGTGCTTAAGTCTGTTGCAGTAACCGTTACTTCGCTCGCCGCAGTGTTTGTAGCAAAACCGTTATCTGCAAGTACTGCCACATCATCAGTTAAGATTTGGTTAGCACCGTCATTTTCAAACCACGCTGTTTTTGTTTGGCCTGCTAATGGACCGCTTGCAAACGTATCTGTATCAGTAAAGTTTGCAGAACACGCCATTACAGAACTTGTGAATGAGATTTTATCTGCTTGCGCTTCACCGTCGCCTGAAAACTCAATACATTGTGTATTAGTGGCGTTTTGCTTAACGATAACCGTGTTGTAAATGCTTGAATTAAATTGGTCATCAAACTTGTAAGCTTGTGAAGGGTCGTCATCACGTACCGAGTTACCATCGGTAGTGACAACCGTTACATTGGCAACCGTTGGGTTAGATGGAGACACTTGATCGGTAGAAGAACCTTTAACACCATCAGACTCAAAGCCATTGTTACCCATGTTAACTACAGTGCCGTCATCTAGTGTCACAGTACCGTGTTGAATAAATAAGTACTGCGCTTTACCTTGCCAACCTGCATCAAAGTCAAATGAATCATCTTGTGTATCTGTTACCGCTACGTGTTTAAGGGTTGTCGCACCACCAAAAATTTCAATACCGTCATCAAAACCTTGGTGAATGTGTAGGTAATCAAACTCAGAACCAGAGCCAACTGCATTTAGCGTGAGTGAATTCAAATCATCGCCTTCACCACCAACGCGAGGGCCTGAACCTGCATACCAAATTTTAGCCCATTTAATATTACCGCTAGAGTCTGCATTATCGTTACCACCAAAGTAGCTTGTAATACCTTCAGAGGCTACGTTACACGTACCACCGTCACGCTCTGCATCAGTACATTGGTCGGTAATACCGTTACCATTAATGATGATACCGCCCCAATCCGCGTAGCGTGCGCCTTCGCCAGCTGTATCAAAACGGTCAAACGCGTTTGCAGAAGTAAATACAACCGGCTTTTCTTCAGTACCTACCGCTTGAATTTTTGCACCACGTGCAATACGTACAATAGCTTCACCTGAGCTAAATGCTAAAACAGCACCTGGTTCAACAGTCATTGTCGGGCCATTCGCTGGTATTTCAAAGCCATCTACCGTACTGCCGTCTTCACCAATTTGTAATGCATCTTCAAAAACGTGAACACCGCCATCGGGTAGCTCAGAAAAGGTAATGTTACTTGTGATAGAAATTGTTTTACTCGCAAACGAGTCGTTGTATAAACAATCAATGCCACTTACGACGCCTGTTACCGTACCTGCATCTGATTCGTAGCTTGCACACACAGCTTCTTCTTCAGTTGTTGAACCAGTGGTATTATTTGAATTATTAACACTGTTATCTGTTGTTGAGCTGTTATCGTTTACAGTAGGTGTAATTTCGATATCGCCGCCACAGCCAGCTAATGTCATTGCAGTTGCTACTAGGCTGACCTTGAATAAATCAGATAATTTCATTGTTCACTCCGTTAAAGTATTTAATTATTTTGTTAGTGCATTAAGTAAAAAACTTAAGTCACTTTAAGGCACGATACTCATGCATTAAGGTGACCTGAGTTATCGGATGCAAATAAGATACGGGAGGGATATGACAAAGTAGTTACAGTTTGGTAACCATAAGATGACAATGGTAATTAATTTAAATTCAATAACTTAAACATTTGAAAAACGAAAAAAACCGCCCTAAGGCGGTTTTGGTGTTGCGATTATGAAAAAGGTAAATGCTCTTTTATTGGTATAAAATAGCGTTAGGGTAAAAAGTTAAAGTAACGCGGCTTTAAGTGTTTGCGCATGCACTTTTTCACGCTTAACATATTTGATCCACTGATTTGCTAAACGTTGTGATTTATCATGCTTTTGGGCTTGTTCAAACGCTAAAATAGACGCATCAAAATTTTGCATATTGTACTGTGCCATACCTAGCGCAACGTAGGCGTTTGATTCAAAATCAAGACCGCCTTTATCAAGCGCCTTACGCGCAGCATCAGCGGCTTCTTCGTATTGCTCAGTGTTAACAAATACTTCTGCTAGGCGTTGATCGTACTTACCATGCTCAGATAGGTCAGCCGCTTTTGCAAAGTAACTAATCGACTTTTCGTCTTCTTTAGCTTGAATCATGGCCTCTGCAATAAAGGCATAGTTTTTCGCTGATTTTTCAACAATGCCTTTTTCTATCGCATCACTCATTGTTTTAGCTGCTTTGTATGCCAGGCCATTATAAAGGTAAGTTTGCGATAACTGCCTTAAATCAGACTTAGTTTTTAAAAAGCCTTGTTGATAAGCCGCTTCGATTACTGCTAGTTGCTCTTTTTCTTTGCCTGTTTCGCCGTACATACCAGCTAGCTGAACCCAATACTCTGGTTTATTGTATAGCTTTACCATACGTTCAAGCACAGCGACTACTTTGTCAGTTTGATTAAGTGAGTAATACATAGCACGTTGTAATACAAGCCAGTTTTCTTTAGGGGTTTTACCTTCGCTGTCACTAAGCGCAATCACTTGATTGATGTACTCAAGCCCCTTTGGGTATTCTTTTAACTGATAGTAAGTTTGTGCTCTAAGTAAATAATACCCTTCTGTAATCGGTTTGGTATTTATTTCATCCCACTTATCTAAAAACGCAATCACCTTTTTATACTCACCGTTTGCCATTGCAAGCTGGGCTAGGCTAAACGTGGTACTTAAACGTAATGATTCTGGAATAGCCTCCTCGGCTACCACTTTTTTAAATGAGGCAATCGCTTTGGGTAAATCATTTTCGTTGTAATAAATAAAGCCATAAAAGTTATGCATCATCGCAATTTCGTACGAGTTCATGCTAGACGCTCTCTCTTGAATGCTATCAAGTGCTTCAAGGCCGCCTTTTACATCGCCATCGTCAGCGAGCTTTTGCGCACGAGCGAGCTGGCTATAAACCTTCTCGCGCAGTGCGGGTACACGCTTTGTTTTTTGCTCTTGCTCTGCATGGGCAGTGGCTAAGTTTAGCCCGGGCACAAGGCTTAGCGTGCTTGGTACAACAATACTTGCACTGATCGCGGCAGTGCAAAATAACGCCAGTTTTAAATTTTTAGCTGTAGGTAGTAATTTCATAATCGCCTCGCTATTTCATCCAATTAAGATAAGTTAACCATTAATTTGGAAAGATATTTTGTTTTGAACACCCGCCACTTCAACGGCTTCACCATTTACTACGCGCGGTTTATATTTAAATTTAAGGGCAGCATCCATCGCGGCTCTATCAAACAGTGACTCAGGGACAGCTTTTACTACTTGGGGGTCACGCACTGTGCCTTGCTTAGTTACTGTAAATTCCACAATTACATAGCCTTCAATACCACGCGACAAAGCACGGCGCGGATACACTGGGGCTACTTTTACAATGGGTAGATATTCACCATCACTGCTTTCAAGCGCTAAACCACCTGCTAGGTCAACATCGCTGCCTACATCGGCGCCAAAGTCAAAATTATTGCTGGCCGCGTTTGCATCATTATTTTGCATTTGCGGCGACTCCATTGGCGGTGGTGGCTCTTTTGGTGTAGGTGGCTTTTGCGGTTTACGTTCTTTCTTCTGTACTGTTTCTTCTTTTTTCAACCGTACAAAGTCTAAAACATTTCCTTTTACTGGCTCCGACATGGCACCTTCACCACCGGTGATCAGTGCCTGCATGCCTAAAAACAGCATAATGGTCACTACGCCCGCTACTATTAATGCTACTAAATATCGCAACATGGCTAACCCTTAAGACGCATCTTGTGCAGCAATTGACACATCAAACGCACCCGCAGCACGCGACGCATCCATTACTTTGATTAACATATCAGTGGTGGCTTTTTTATCAGCTTGAATAACCACGCTCCCTTGTGGGTTTTCTGCTTTTAAGCGTTCGATATTGGCTTGCACTGCGCGTACATCAATTTGGCGCTTATTAATCCAAATCTCGCCCTTATCAGAAATAGCCACTAAAATATTGGCGCGTTCTTTTTTAACCGCTGTTGCGGCTTCTGGGCGGTTTACATCAATACCGGCTTCTTTTACAAATGAAGCGGTAACAATAAAGAAAATAAGCATGATAAATACAACGTCTAACATTGGGGTCATGTTAATTTCTTCTGCGTCATCTTCTTGTAATAAGTTTCCTAAAGGGGCTCTCATTTTTATTCTCCTAGGATGAGCGACTCTATAAGCCGCTTATCAAAATGTTACTTAATGGTCTAAAACCATGCTGTCTTGTAGTAGTTCAACTTCGCGCTTGGCTTTGCGTTGTAAAAACGTAGAGGCAAATACACCCGAAAGTGCACCCACCATACCTGCCATGGTTGGAATAGTGGCTTTAGAAACACCAGATGCCATAGAGCGCGCACTGCCCGTACCGGTAATGGCCATTACATCAAATACTTCAATCATGCCGGTTACTGTGCCTAGCAGGCCAAGTAGCGGACACAAAGCAACCATTACATTTATCAGTGCTAAGTTGGTGTCTAAACGCATTGAGGCACGAGAGATCATTGCCTGGCGAATTTGTTCAGCATTCCAACTATTGCGCTCTGCACGGTTTTTCCACTGCGCTTTTACGTTTTGTTTGTAACTACGAAAACCTTTGAAAAAATAAATAAATCGCTCGAGTATCAATAACCACATCGCGAAGATTAACACCCCGATGACCAAGAGGACTTGGCCACCAGTGTCGAGAAAATCACGGATAGCATTGATTGAGTCAATCAATAGCACCATGGTTTAAGCTCCCTTCTCGCTTCGCTGTGCGATAATACCTGCGCTTTGCTCTTGAATAGTAAGCAAAATGTTTTTAGCGCGGGTATTAAGTAGGGTGTATAAAAATACCGTAGGAATTGCCACAACTAAGCCTAGCACCGTTGTTACCAATGCTTGCGAAATACCACCAGCCATTAGTTTAGGGTCGCCTGTACCAAATAATGTGATTGCTTGGAAAGTGTTGATCATACCGGTAACGGTACCGAGTAAACCTAGCAGCGGTGCCACTACCGAAATAATCTTAATAAGCGTTAAATTACGCGTTACTTTTGGCATTTCACGTAAAATAGCTTCGCTTAATTTAAGCTCTAACGTATCGTGGGCAACATCAGGGAACTGATCTTTTACTTTCATTACGCGGCCAAGAGGGTTGTCATCGCGTGCTACATCATCTTTAAGTTGACGACGAATTTTACCGCCCATAATCAGTAATGAGAAAAAACGTTCAAGTGAGATAAGTAAAGCAATAACACCTACACCTAAAATAACGTAACCGACTGTGCCACCTTGGTGTACACGCTCTTCGGTATCTGGAGCTTGCACTAATAAGCCTAAAATTGAGCCGCCCGTTGGGTCAAGTGCGAACTGCACAACACCATTTTTTGCATTTTGTAATTCCTGTGCTGTTGCAGTAAAACGTGCTACAGGCTGGCGATTTAACTCGCTTAAGGTATTTGTTACTGGGTTAAATTCTAGGTATTTACCGTTAGAGATTAAGTTAAAAGCACCTACACGAACCACTTCTTGCTGTGCTTTTGCACCACCTTGTACAATTACATCGGTAGTAAAGCGGCTTACTTTACCTTGCTCTGTCATTTCGCGTTGTAGCTCAAACCATACTTTTTCAATATCTTCGATAGAGGCAAGCTTTGAAGTAGAGCCCATTTTTTGTGCTAGCTCATCCATAAATGTGCTACGACCCGCAATTTCAGCTGATACCACAGAGGTAGCGAACTTATTGCTAGAATCACCTGCAACTTGCTGAAGCACACCAAATAGTTCTTTTAAAGAACCCATTCGTTTAGACAGTGTATCTGTTAAGTTAGCAAGTTTGATTTCGTTTTCTTCAAACTGTGTTTCTAAGCGCTCAGACTCAGCAAGCATTTGATTACGTTTTGCTTGTGTGTTATTGAGCATTTGCACTTGTTCGTTTTGGCGCGCCATAAATTCTTGTTCGCGTTGCTTGTTTTGCGCGCTTTGAGCCGATTTGCCTTCTTCAAGTGTTTTTAATAGTGAGTCTAAGTCCATAGGCTCAGCTGCCACACTTGCGCCTGCAAAGCTTAGGCTTGCAGCAAAAAGGGCCATTTTTGTCATTTGAGTAAACAGTTTCATCTTCAACCTCTTATTCTGCTGCGTGTACTGGCAGAGTTAACATATCTGGGGCAAGTTGCTTACGTGCGATACGTAAACCTTTGTTGATTTGGCTAATTGTTGAGTCTGGTAAAGTAACAAACGACTTTGTTTCTTCATCCCAGCTACCAGCTTGCTTACCATCACGCGTTAAATAAATAAGCTCTAAGCGGCCAATGCGTAAAAAGTCTACTTCACGCTCTTTACCGTCTACAGTTAGCAGTGAGGTGTAGGCTTCAATAGTGCGACCGTAATCAACTTCTACTTGGTATGCTTCTAACACGCGGCGGAATTTTTCGCTTGAGTTAATATCTGCACGGTCCATCATGGCGTTTAAAGAGCTAATACGCTTAGTGCGCTCTTCTTGCAAAAATGGCACATCAAGTGCTACAAATTGCTCAAGCCCTTCAATCATGCGCAGCATTAGTGGTGTGATCTGACGCTCAATAATAGAGACCTGATCCATTGAAAGATTAAGTGACTCCATTTCTTCAATTTGGTTATTTAACTGTTTAGTTAATTGCGCGTTATAAACAGTTAAACCGTCAATTTCTTTATTAAGGGTTTTAAACTGTTGAAGACGCCCTTGCATTGAATCAGCAATCTTGTCTATTTTTGTTTGTGATTGCGCAGCTGATTTATTTATTTCACTGCTTTTATCGATAACCTTTTCTAAATCATTGGCATGTACTGCAGCACTTGCTGCTACAATACCAGCTAAAATCAATGGTTTAACGCCTTTCATCGCATACACCTTTACTCGTTAATTAGCGGATTTGCTAGTTTGTTGTTTTAGCCTAAACTGACTTGTTTTAGGCTAAAGATTTTCAATGAGTGAAAGTGTATAGAGGAATAATGACAGGCATGTTGCGCAAAAAAGTCTATTTTGTTACAGGTGTAACATTTGCGTCTTATTTCGTCATATTTATATGCAAAGCGTGCATTAAAGCAGCAAATACACGCATTTTGGCTAGTTATTAAACTAATAACGCGTTAATTGTGTTTACTGTTTGCTGGTGGTCGGTGTAATTTATTTTAATTGCAATGGCTTTATTATCAGTTATTAATACTAACGAAGGAAAGCCTTGTATTGGCAAGCTTGCACTAAATGCTAGCTCCTCATGTAGTTTTTGATTCAAAGCCTCTGAGCAAAGTTCCTCGGAAAACTGTTGTTTATCTAGGCCGATTTTTTCAGCTAAGGTAATTAAAGTACTTTCATCAGATGGGTTTTGGGCATGTAGGTAATAAGCATGTTGAATCGCCTCTATCATTTGTGGCTCTTTATTATGCGCTCTGGCAATAATCGCCGCTCTGCAGGCTGGGTAAGTAGAGCGCCTTGGCTGACAAACCTGCCAAAAATCAAAATTAAACTGTGTACCCAACATCGCACTAATTTTATGCCATGTGCTTTGGAGCATGGCGCGCATATTTTCTGGCATGGGCTCTTGGCTATCTGGAGCGAGACCTCCTACTTTGTATTCTATAGTCAGCTGCGAAGAAAATGCGGCTTTTAGTTTTAACCAGGTTGGTTTATATCCCCAGCACCAACTGCACATAGGGTCGTGTACATATATAAGTTTAGTTTGAGTCATAGTGTTCCTGTGTGATTTGATACAACTTTGTTACGCCCTTGCTCTTTAGCTAGGTACAGGTATTCGTCAGCTTGTTTCAGTGCACGGCTGTAATGATCCACATTATCAACCTGTGCCACACCAATACTACAGGTAATAAATACCCGTTTATTATCGCTGGTTAAAATAGCTTGTTTTTCGACACACTGTCTAAAGTCATCGGCTATTTTTGTTGCCATTGGGGCTGATTCTTTAGGTAATATAACCACAAACTCTTCGCCACCATAACGAGCTTTCACCGCGGAGTTAGGAAATTGTGAATCAAGTAATTTGGTAAATTCAATCAACACGGTATCGCCAAAATCGTGGCCATACGTGTCATTTAGGCGTTTAAAATAATCCAAATCAAGTAATAAAATAGAAAACGGTAAGTAGTTTTCAGGCGTTTTAGCGGCCATTTTTAAAAAGTGAGCAGTTATAAAGCGCCTGTTAGGCCCACCAGTTAGTTGATCTGTATAGGCATTTTGAGTCTGAGAAAGCGTCATACCCGCAATAGCTATATGACTTTTAAATCTAAAGTACTCGCTTATAAATGAAAAAATAAACACGAGGATAAAAGAGGCTAAAAAACGAGATTTTTCAACACTGCCGTAATCGACTTGTCCAAAATTAGGTCCATACAAAATAAAGCTACATCTTAGTAATAAGCCAAGCCCAAGTCTAAAGCCATGTTTAAGACCTAGTGAGGCAAAACACACCACGGGATAAAACATAAGCCAATACAGCGCTGTATTTTCTTTTCCGCCTGTATACGTAAGCGCTATGCACATAATAAACACAACACTCATACTGAGTAACGCAACCCCTTCGAGTTTATTGGTTTTTAAAAAAAACACAGTACCACTAATAAAAGTGATATTAACAACAACTAAAGAGGTGCTAAGAATAGGCGAATACACGCTATAGTTATTTACCAGCAAAATTGTTATGACAACAATAGCAATGGCTATCATGGTAAATAATGAAAATACTTTGCGTTTTGTATCTGAGCGATAAACCTTATCTATATTAATATGGCTCAGCCAACTTTGCCCTGTAGATGCGTTATTTGCCATAAACAAAACCTCGAATATACGTCGTTAATGCTAGTAACAAACTTTTAGAGGCATCAAGTAGCTGCTCCACGCTTACTGACAGCCAACAAACATTTTTGCTTAATTTAAGCAGCTTTTGCACTGAATACAGTTCAATGATTTTTGTAATGACTAAAAAATAGTGGGAATTACACGCACTGAACATGACTAAAATTAAAAAATAAGGACCTAGTGTGGTCAAAGTATCAAAGTGCACGTACGTGATTGTGTGTAAATTAAGCATAACGGCCAGTTTATATTTTTATTATTAGTTAACTTATTTAGCAGATATTAGATGATATGTCGTCGATAATGAGGTGTATAGATTAGCTATATATTAAAAGTAAGTATAAAGTATTAAATAAAGAGTATATATATTTGTAACCTATGAAATTTTAAGAAAGCTAATTTATTTGGAACGTTCCTAGTAATTTAAATCAAAAAAGCGACTGAATACGTATTCAGTCGCTTAGTAATAGGTCTCTCTTTACCACTTTTTAGCTAAACGAACTACGTTCAAACCATACCAAGCAATAAATACATAACACAGTAGCGGCACAAAAAAGCTGAGCTGAATATTGACTACATCAGCAATATAGCCTTGTAATAATGGCACCAAAGCGCCGCCGACGATTGCTAAACACAGCCAACCCGAACCTTTACTGGTTAGTGAGCCTAAGCGCTCAATTGCAACAGAAAATATAGTCGGGAACATAATAGAGTTAAATAAACCAATGGCGAGAACTGCATACATCGCAATGTTTCCTTGGGCAAACATCGTTATAAGTAATAGCGAAATCACCATAAATGAATTAAAGGCCAAGGCTCTAGATGGTGCTATTTTTTGTAGTATCGCTGAGCCAATAAAACGCCCTACCATAGCTCCGCCCCAATAGTAGCTGATAAGTGCAGCTGCAGCATGCTCTTCAAGGCCTGCTATGTGGGCCTCACCAAAAAAGTTAACTAAAAAACTACCTATAGCCACTTCGCCGCCAACGTAGCAAAAAATAGCGACCACCCCCATAGTTAAATGAGGTGCCTGAGTAAGTGACCGTGATTCATTTATAGGATTATTTTCCTCTTTATGACTCTCTATATCAGGTAATTTTACAAAGGCAAAAACAATGGCTATAACAAGCAGTGCAACAGCAAGCATTAAGTAGGGGACTTTTACAGACTCGGCACTTGCAGCGCTTGCAGCGAGTGTACCGGCAGTACCAAAAAACAGTATACCACCTACATAAGGACCAACCGTTGTGCCAAGCGCATTAAGCGCTTGTGCTAAATTTAACCTCGATGACGCTGTTTTTTCAGGGCCTAGCGCGGCTACATATGGATTTGCAGAGACTTGTAAAACGGTTACGCCAGAGGCCAACACAAATAATGCGCCTAAAAATAGCCAATACTCGTGCACGACTACCGCTGGGTAAAATAACATACAGCCGATTGATGCAATGACCAACCCTGTCAATATTCCTTTTTTATAACCAAGTTGTTTAACTAACATCCCGGCTGGAATAGAAACAATAAAATAGGCGCCAAAAAAGCAAAACTGCACTAGCATTGCTTCAAAATAAGATAGGTCAAAAACACCTTTTAAGCGGGGGATCAGTACGTCGTTTAAAACAGTAATAAAACCCCATAAAAAGAACAGTGTAGTCATTGCGGTCAGTGGTAACAGGTAATTTTTATTTTGTTGCTCTTTGACCGCAAATGATTGATTAGTATTTATTTCACTCACGTCATTTTCACTCCATTAACAAGTTGAAAATGATTTTACACGTTTAATACATAATATAAGCACAAAATAATTGGAACGTTACAATTAACCACACTCATCTAATAATGAATTTTTGAGTCTGAGGGTTTCACCACTATTTTTAAATTTGTAAAGAACCTTATTTATATCTTCTAGTATGCCAAGCCAATTGGGCGTTTTTTTACTAATTGCAAAATACAAGGGATTATACTGAATCGCATGGGTTTCTTGCTCTACGGCACTGAGTAGAGCACGCTTTTCATTTTCAGATAAAGAAGCATACTTTACTGAATGAGTTAGCACTTCAGGATCACCTATTATTAAATCAACACGGCCTGCAGCAAGTAGTTTTACAAGCTGTAAGTCATCTACGGCATTAATAATAATGAATTCATTATTATCCATCATGGCATCAAATTCGGGGGTGTTTTGATACCCTCTTACAACACCAATACGAGAACCTTTAAGTGACTTTAAGTTACCATTAAATCGGTCGGGCTCGCCTTTACGTTTCAAAAAGCCGATATTGCCGCCCGAAAACGAATTTGAAAGGCCAAGTAATTTTCGGCGAGTTTGGTTTGGTACGTAGTCAGAAGGGGCAGTATCTTCGATAAAATATTCTGGTAATAAAATATCCGCTTTGCCTAGCTCAACGGCTCTAACAGCTCTCGCCCAAGGCACAAATTCAATAAAAACACTATAGCCAGCGCTGTTAAACGTAGCGACCGCAAACTGATAAACCCACCCTTTGTTACACAGTTTGTTTCCAATGTAAGGCGGCCAATCTTCAGTTACCACATGAATAGTACTTTTACTGTTAGGCGCGCTAAATAGGTAACCCGCCTTGTAGCGCTCACCAATAACAGTGTGGGAGCTCTCATCTAGCGTATAGGTCACAGGAACCTTAGCAAAACAGTAAGATGAAAACAGAAAAAAGATAAATAATAATCGCATGATTACACTTTAGTTTAAGGTATGTCCCTAAAGTGTAGAACTAAGTATGTAAAATAAAAGAAATTTAATTAAAATTGCAAAAGTGTGGCTTATCCCTTAACCCACTTCATTTTATTGTTAGTATCGCGAGAACTAACTATTGTTGCATCGCTACTCTCTACCCCACCAAGCTTAGCCAAGCGGTCATACAAAACAACATTACACGTAGCTGCAAGGTTCATACATCCAATTGTAGGTACATACACCACTTCATCGCACCACTTTAAGACCTCTTTTGGCACTGAGCCATCTTCAGGCCCAAAGACATAAAAAGCATTTTCTGGGTGTTTAAAATCTGGCAAGGGAGTCGCGCCTTCTACAAGCTCGATAACGACAACCGTTGCGCCCTGAGGTTTCACATTTTGTAGATTGTCTGTGCTTTTTAAAGGAATACGCTCTACAGCGTTTTTAGTATCCGTATGAAATTTTTTAGCATTTAGATAACGGCTACCGGTAAAAAACACCTGTTTTGAATCGTAGCAACCAGCAGCACGTAAAACGCCACCTACATTAGTAGGGCTTTTAGGATTAACTAGGCCTATTACAGCGTTTAACTTGCTCATTAATCGCAATCCTTTGTTGGCCACTCAGCTATGTATAAATCAAAGTCATCTAGGTTTACATCACAATCTTTTACTGTTTTATCTTTTACAGATATTCCCAGCTCATGCATTTGAGACTTTTCACCTTTATTTAATAACGGGTGCCATGATGCTAAGCCACGGCCTTCATGCAGTCGGCGATAGCTACAACTTTGCGGCATAAAGAAAATATCTTTAAGGTTTTCTTTGGTGAGCTTTACGCATGATGGGACAAGCGATTGACGGTTTTGGTATTCACTGCAACCGCAGGTATTGTTATCAAGGTATTGGCAAACAATACTGGTAAAAATAAGTTCTTCGCCTTCGCGCAACTCATCTGTAGCGGTAAATTCGTCTTCATCTTCACTGTCAATAAAGGTGTTTAAACAACATTTTCCGCAACCATCACAAATGGCCTCCCATTCGTTTTGGTTCATATCAGCTAAACTTTTTTTAAGCCAAAACTGTGTACTTGCTAATTCTTGATCAAACATAATTTACTCGCGCCCCTAAAGAGCGCGCATTCTAACGTATTGAGGCTATACACGAAAGCCTGTAACCTTATTTATACAGGCTTTGTCATAGCGTGTTATTGGAGCGAAGCAACCCAACGTTTTATTTTTTCCTCTAAAATGGGCATGGGTAATGCGCCATCAATTAAAATTTGTGTGTGAAACGCTTTAATATCAAACTTATCGCCTAGCTCTTTTTTAGCATAATCACGCAGTTGTTTAATTTTAAACTCTCCTAACTTGTAAGAAAGTGCTTGACCAGGCCAAGCAATATAACGCTCAACCTCAGCTATTACATCGCTTTTCGCCATTGACGAATTTGCCAGCATGTAATCAATACCTTGCTGGCGAGTCCAGCCTTTTGCATGAAAGCCAGTATCAAGCACTAAACGCATCGCTCTAAGTTGTTCATCGGCTAAACGCCCGTACCACATATAAGGGTCGGTAAATAAGCCAAGCTGTTTACCAAGGCTTTCTGCGTACAATGCCCACCCTTCTGCAAATACAGTGTAACCACCAAATTTTCTAAAATCTGGTAGGCCATCTATTTCTTGCTGCAGCGCAATTTGAAAGTGATGGCCTGGAGCTGCCTCGTGGATTGAAAGTGTTTCGAGTAAAAACTTTGGCTGTGCTTTTAAATTAAACGTGTTTATGTAAAAAATCCCTGGGCGAGAGCCATCAGGTGCAGGTGCTGCATAAGACGCCCCTGCCGCAGATTGCGCTCTGTAAGCTTCAACTGCTTTTACAACGTAAGGGGCCTTTGGCGCAATATCAAATAGCATGGGGACACGCGCATCTATTTTTTGTTTAACGTTTTCATACGCCGCTATTAGCTCTTGCGGTGTAGTGTAATAAAAATCGTCTGAATCACGTAAATGATGAAAAAACTCTGCCAATGACCCACTAAACCCAACATCCTGTTTTACTTTTTTCATTTCATCTAAAATACGCGCCACTTCACTTAAACCAATGGCATGTATTTCATCTGCAGATAAACTTAACGTGGTATTTTTTTTAATTTGGTATTCATACCAAGCTTTGCCATTGGGTAAGTCACTATAGCCAACCGTTGTGCGGCTGTTAGGAATATACTCATTGGCTAAAAAATCACTCATGCTTTTATACGCAGGAACTAATTGCGCCATAATAAGTGAGCGATACTGCGCTGTAATTTGCTGCTTTTGTTGCTCTGTAAATGACTCAGGAAGGTTTTTAATTGGCCCCCAAAATAACGAATCTTCAGCACGTTTAACAACATGTGCTGCAAATTGTGGCTGTAATTTTTTGGCTAACGGCTTTGGTAATGAAATACCTTGTGTTAATCCCTGTGCCATTGCGCTTTGTACACTTGCAAGCCAAGTAATAAAGCCTTCGCTGCGTTTTATAAAATTACTGTAATCTTCAACTGTGTTAAAAGGCTGTGCACTTTGCCCAGAGCCAAAACCCGCAAATGTATTATGCGCCCCGGCCATTTGGTTTATTGGCAACATGTAACTAGGAAATTGCATACCCTCAAGATTAAGCGCTAAGTCACGGTCTAATATTTCGTAGCTTAATAGTGATTGCCCAGCTAATTGTGACTTATCAATCAAAGCTAAACGTTGTTGATATTTTTTATAAAACGCTGCTTTTTTAGCACGATTTTTAGCTGAAATCTCTGGGGTAAACTTATCATTAAATTCACTGCGACCACTGTAGGTTGCATTAATAGGTTTAAAGCTGAGTAACTCGTTGTAGTACTGTGATACAAGCACATCTAATTGCTGTTCGTAAGAGAGCTCTGAAACAATAGCTGCGGAGGCATTTGACGTGTTTAGCTGTTGTGAACTACTTTCAGTGATCTCACTGGTTTGTGTGTTCATACAGCCACTTAAAGCAAACATAACACCACTGGCAACTAAGGCTAATTTAATTAATTTCATGGTAATCCTTTTTAGTATCGTCAGGCGATTATGCGCATTTAAAGCCCATTAATAAAGCAATTACGATAAGTGGTAGCTAGGAAACGATATTTACACCTTTGTATTAGGTTGTTACATTTCAATTAATTAAACCACCACTACAAGAAGAATCAAATGAATAAACGTTTACTGAGTGCCTCTATCGCCATGTTATGTTTAAGTAGCTTAAACGCGCATGCTGTTACCTACCTATCTGCTAAAGCAATGCTTGATGTGCAAAGCGGGAAATTAATTAAATCACCCCTGATCACGATAGATAATGGGGTGATCAGTGCTGTGCAAAGCAACAAAAAGCCAACCCTAAGCAAAAATGATAAACATATAGAACTGCCTGAACTAACACTTATGCCCGGCTTAATGGATATGCATGTGCACTTAACTAGCGACCCTACGGTATCTCGCAGTGAGCGTTTAAGTCAGTCGGTACCCCGTATGGCTATTAAAGCTGCGCATTTTGCTAAAAAAACGTTGCTTGCGGGTTTTACTACCCTCAGAAATGTAGGAGCCGAGGGCTATAGCGTTATTGCGGTACGTGATGGTATTAACGCCGGAGACATTGTTGGCCCGCGCATTTGGGCAGCTGGCCCTTCGCTTGGTATTACAGGTGGGCATTGCGATAATAACCGTTTACCGCCAGAGTTAAAATACACCTCATCAGGGGTAGCAGATGGCCCATGGTCTGCACGTGTTAAAGTACGTGAAAACATAAAATATGGTGCGAATGCCATCAAGTTTTGCGCCACAGGGGGCGTTTTTTCGAAAGGTACAAAAGTAGGTGCACAACAATATTCATTTGAAGAAATGAAAGCCATTGTTTATGAAGCCCATATGCGAGACTTACCAGTAGCTGCTCACGCACATGGTACAAGTGGGATTAAAACAGCCATCAAAGCCGGCGTTGATAGTATAGAACATGCCAGCTTTTTAGATGATGAGGCCATCGCACTTGCTAAAAAACACGGCACGTGGCTGTCGATGGATATTTATAATACAGAATACACACTGAGCTTTGGTGAGCAAAATGGTGTGGACGAAGAGAACCTCAATAAAGAACGCCAAGTGTCTAAAAAGCAGCGCGATAGCTTTAACCGCGCAGTAAAAGCCGGCGTAAATATGGTATTTGGTACCGATGCTGCTATATACCCTCATGGCGATAACGCTAAACAATTTAGCCGTATGGTTAAATTTGGCATGAGCGAACTACAGGCAATACGCTCTGCTACGATTAACAGTGCAAAGCTGTTAAAAATGGAGAATAACTTAGGCCAACTAAAATCTGGCTTTGCAGCCGATATTATTGCTGTTAAGGGTAATCCTCTTGAAAATATCGCTACGCTCGAGCATGTTCCTTTTGTCATGAAAGCAGGCATTGTTTATAAAGAGTAGTCACTCGTGACTACTTTTACAAAAGCATGAAGGCTTACACTTTCATGCTTTTTTATTGTTTACGTAAATATTAACCTTTAATTTACTTTATAGAGCAACAATCGACCTAAAATCCTATTATTTTCACTTTTTTGGAAATTTTTATTCACTTAACGAATAATAACTATTATTATTCGCGCACTTTAAGAAATGCGAATAATTATCAGTATGAAAAAGTTCAACTATTCACTTTTAACTTTAGCGTGTTTAAACGCGCCTTTAGCCCTTGCTGCAACAACGGCTGAAAAAGACATAGAACGCATCAGCGTTTATGAAAAGCAAAACCAAGTTGTAATGAGCTCAGGCCTTGCAACTAAATCAGACATGTCGTTAATGGAAACACCGGCACCGGTTGTTATTATTGACCGTGAACTTATAGAGTCACAAGGTGTAGATAGCCTACAAGAACTTGTACGTAATGTAAGTGGTTTAACGCAAGCTGGTAATAACTATGGTATAGGCGACAATTTAGTTATTCGTGGTCTTGATGCTAACTATACTTACGATGGTATGTATGGTGGTGCAGGACTAGGTAATACATTTAACCCTACACGATCGTTAACTAATGTTGAGTCGGTGGAAGTACTTAAAGGCCCTGCTACGGGTTTATACGGTATTGGTAGTGCAGGCGGCGTAATTAACCTAATTGAGAAGAAGCCAGAGTTTGAAGAAAAACATAAAGTTTCTGCAGAGCTTGGCCAGTGGGATAGCTATTCACTTGCTTTTGATAGCACCAATGCAATTACTGACGACCTAGCTTACCGTGTAATGGCTAAAACGGCCTCAAGCGATGGGTTTCGTGATTTAAAAGAAGACCGCGACGAAATTTATACCTCGCTTAAGTACGTACTTAACGACAGACAAGATATCATGCTCTCTGCTGCCTATATTAAAGATTCGATTGCGGTAGACTCTATCGGCCACCCTATTCGAATTTATAACGCAGAAACAGCCAATGGACTGACAGCGGGTGAAGTAACCGGTGCAGATTTAGTCAATGATCCGTCAGGTAATGGTGTGCAATTAACGGCGGCTCAACAAGAACAACTTGCTAATTCTCTTTCATCAACAGACGGACTAACACCATACGATTTTGGTACTAACGGTATTATTTCTCCAATGGCGGACGATAACGAAGGTGAAGAGCTTCGCTTTAAGCTAACGCATAATTACTTTATTACTGATGATTTATTTTTAAATCAACAATTACAATACCGTAATTACACATCAAGCTTTGCGCGTCAAACAGGTGCATTTAACTATGTTTACTCAACACGTAGTGGCATCATAAACAATGACCCGCGAGCGCCGCTAGTAGAAGACGGCGAATTATACCCATTTGCAGCTCGTCGCCAAGAATATCGCCAAGTAGAAGCAGATGAAAAATCATGGCAGTACTTCTTAGATTTACGCTATGACTTTATGCTGGGCGACATTGATAACGAGCTACTCGTTAATGCAAACTACGAAGACCGTGACATTCGCTTTAAGCAGTACTCTATTTACGATGCAGACAAAGTTATTTACGACAGCGAAGGAGAGGTGCTTTACCAAGGCACATTACCGTATATTTATGATATGCGTTCGCCAAACTGGCCAACAGGTAGCTTTGATGACTACGATCCACTTAAAACCAGTGATTACAACAAAAAAGTACAAGCTTGGGGTTTAGGTATTCAACATGTAGGTTATATCACTGAGCAGCTCACTACCCGTGTAGGTGTTGCCTATAATCGCATTAAGCAAACGTATGAGCATTTTGGTGTAGATGAGCGCTATAGCTCTAGCCGCGCCGAGCCAACGCCTGAAGCGAATACTTCAGATAGCGGATTAACTTATAACTTAGGCGCAACGTATCAACCAACTGAAGACTTTTCGGTATTTATTAACCATGCTAAAGGACGTACAGCTTACAGTGTACTTGGTTCAGTAGCAGGTAACGAAGCAGACCGTGAAGACTCTGAGTCTATCAGTAACGATTTAGGCTTTAGGTTTAAAGCATTTGATGATCAACTTTTAGCATCACTTGTAATATTTGAAAGCGCGCGTACTAATTTAGAATACGCTAACCCACTTTATGAAGCCGGTGTGTCTGGCCCAGATGTAGTAGAAAGCTTCTACGATGGCGAAGAGCAGACCAAAGGTGTAGAGCTTGATTTAAATGCACATTTAAATGAGCAATGGAAAGTAAATGTAAACGGTGTTTATCAAGATGCTCGTGATAAATCTAATCCAAATAGCAGCAGCTACGATACGCGCCAAAAAGGGGTGCCGTATGTAACTGCAAGTACGTGGGTTACCTACTACGCTGATATGTTTAATTTACCAGAGGCTGTTAATATCAGTGGTGGTATTACATTTGTAGATAACCGCAGCACGAACTCAAGTTCGTTTAGTATTCCTGATGGTTATGTTCCTAGCTACACAGTTTATGATGCAGCAGTTTCATACACCACAGATAAGTGGCACATGCAGCTTAATTTAAACAACTTGTTTAATAAAAAGTACTACTCTAAAGCCATGTTTTTAGGTGGTATGCCAGGTGAAGAGCGTAACGCTAAGCTAAGCTTTAGCTACACACTTTAACCCATCTAGGCAATTAATTTACTCCTACTAAAATAAGTAGGAGTAAATTAAACTTATTCTTCATTTAATACCCTACAAAAGATACATCCTAAGCGTTGCTATAATTTATAAGCGTGCTAGCATTACTTTCTGAATTTACTGAAACTTGAAAAGCTATGAGTCTATCTGAAAAAAATTTAGCCTTTGTCATGCACTGTGGTGAGATGGGCAGCCGTTGGGGTTTCAATCGTACGATTGGCCAAATGTGTGGCTTGCTGATCATTACCAAAGAGCCTATGACCGCAAATGATATTGCCGACGCGTTAAGCATCTCTCGTGGTAACGTAAGTATGGGCATTAAAGAGCTCCAGTCATGGCAATTAATAAAGGTGCATCACGTGCCAGGCGATCGTAAAGAATATTACGCCCCGGCGGGTGAAATTTGGGATATGGCTAATCGTGTATTTGAAGAGCGTAAAAAGCGAGAAATAGACCCTACTTTAAGTTTACTGCGTGACAATCTTTTAGACGAAGCAAGTAACGAAGAAGAACGTTATGCACAAAAGCAGATGGGTGAAATTCATAACTTGCTTGAAACTGTTACTAAATGGTCATCAGAATTACAACGTTTGAGCCCAGAGCAGCTAAATAAGCTCATGAAGCTTGGCTCAGGAATAGGCAAGGTTATCGATTTAAAAGATAAAATATTTAAAAAAGAATAAAACTAAATAAAAAAAGCCGCAAAGCGGCTTTTTTTATTTAGAAGAGTGGGAATTAAATTTTCGGATACCCAATTCTATCTGATAAGTAACCCACGCTGGTGGCAAAGTAATACGAACGATTCCAATGCATAAACACTTTGTAGTTATCGTAGGCTAAGTACATACGTCCATTAATGTCATCGGGCATAACAAGCGCTGCACGTACATCTACATTGGGTAAGTCTGAGCCATCCGCTCGGCGTACACCTAGCGCCTGCCAATCTGCAAGTGAACGCTCTGAGTCGTTCCAATACTCTAGCCACTGTTTACGTGTTTTAGTACCACGTTTTAATATGTATTTACTATCAAAGTTTTCAGGGAGTTTTACTTGGCGACCCCAAGTGAGAGAATCATTCCACCCCTCCTGCTTCAAATAATTGGCAATTGATGCAAATGCATCCTCTTTAGTCGTCCAAATATCTTTGCGACCATCATTGTTATAATCAATTGCATAGGCATTAAATGAGGTAGGCATAAACTGCGTTTGACCCATTGCGCCCGCCCAAGAGCCTTTAAATTTATCAAGGGTGATATGGCCTGACTTTAAAATATCTAATGCCGCCCAAAGCTGGCGTTTATAAAGTGCCTCGCGACGGCCATCAAAAGCAAGTGTTACCAAAGATGAAATAACATTATGGCCACCTTGAATGGTGCCAAAGTTGCTTTCAAGACCCCATAAAGCCACGATGAAACGTGCTTGTACACCAAACTCTTTTGCCACTTGCTCTAGTACGTCTTTATTTTCTGCGTAGAGCTTGCGAGCACGGTCAATTTTCCACTGTGGTACACGCTTTGGTAAATAAGTTTCGAGGGTTTCTTTAACCTCTGGCTGGTTTTTATCTGCCGAAACTACTTTTTCTTTGTACGACGCCGTTGCAAATGCATCATCGATTAACTTGCTGTCGTACCCTTTAGCAATGGCCTCTTGCTTTAAGTCACTTAAATAAGTTTGAAATTCGGCCTGCGTTTTTGCCACTACAGAGCCACTTAAACACACTGAGCATAAAATTGCGGCTAACTTTTTAATCACTATCAACTCCGTTTTCTTTTCGTAATTGGCTAAGTAAATTTTCTTCTGGGGGTGGAATTTGTAAATAGTAGCCTTTATCAGGATCAGCTAAAGCCTCTTTTACAGTTTCAAGGTCAGCACCCCCTAAATGATCACGCTTTGCTAAGTTAATGATCATCACGTAAATAGGTTGACCAAACATTGCCAGTAAAGGTTCAGGCACTTTACTAAAATCATCTCTTTTTTCAATAAATAAGAAGGTATCCGCTTTTTTCTTACTTTTATATACCGCAGTGAGCATAATGGCCCTATTTAATCTTGCTTAACATTGCCGCACACTATAACATGAGAGTAATAATAAGTTAGAAAAATTAGATTAGAAATTTCATTAAAGGCCTTATTCAGCCTACGTTTATCTAAAATTAATTTCTAATCAGACAATTCAATTGAGCGTGTATGTCGGAACAAATTTTTGAACTAAAAGGGAACCTTTTCACACTATCAGTGTTACATCTTTACAGCACTGATATCGCCCTTCTAGCAGAGCAGTTGTATGTAAAAATAGCCCAAGCTCCTCGTTTTTTTGAAGGGGCGCCTATTGTTGTTAATTTAGAAGAAATTAAAGGCAGCTCACTTGATTTTGACCATTTAAAATCTCTTATTGAGCGTATGAGCTTTAATGCAGTAGGTGTTTGTAATGGCTCAGATGAACAACACACCCAAGCTAAAGCTGCTGGCCTATCAGTACTTAATTACTCGCAAGATGCTAAAAGCGCGCCCGTTAAACAAGAGGCACCAAATACCTCGATTGTTGAAAAAAACGTGTACTTACCAGCGCAAGTAATTAATGGCACAGTGCGCTCAGGGCAACAGGTGTATGCAAAAGACAGAGACTTAATAGTATTAGGTGCTGTTAGCCATGGTGCAGAAGTAATAGCCGATGGGAATGTGCATATATACGGCACTTTACGCGGGCGTGCCATTGCAGGTGCTAAAGGGACAAAAGATGCCTGCATTTATTGCCAAAAATTGGAAGCCGAGTTGGTTTCAATTGATGGCAATTACTGGATCTCCGACTCACTGCAAGGTGAGCACTGGGGCAATGCAGTTCAAATACAACAAAAAAACGAATCACTAGAAATTTCAGCTTTGGTTAAAGGATAAATCTCATGGCAAAAGTTATTGTCGTTACCTCTGGTAAAGGCGGTGTTGGTAAAACAACATCAAGTGCCGCAATAGGTACTGGTTTAGCATTAAAAGGCTATAAAACAGTTATTATCGATTTTGACATCGGTTTACGTAATCTAGATTTAATTATGGGGTGCGAGCGCCGTGTGGTCTACGATTTTGTAAATGTCATCAATGGCGAAGCCAATCTCAATCAAGCGCTTATTAAAGATAAACGCGTTGAAAAACTATTTTTGCTACCTGCATCACAAACCCGTGATAAAGATGCCCTTACTCGCGAAGGCGTTGAGCGCGTTTTGAACGAATTAAAAGAAGACTTTGATTACATTGTGTGTGACTCACCTGCAGGTATTGAAGCCGGTGCAATGATGGCGATGTACTTTGCTGATGAAGCAATTGTTACAACAAACCCGGAAGTGTCTTCTGTTCGAGATTCAGACAGAATTTTAGGTATTTTACACAGCAAGTCTAAACGTGCTGAAGAAGGCCTAGAAAATATTAAAGAGCACCTTTTATTAACACGCTACAACCCTGAGCGTGTTGAAAAAGGTGAAATGTTATCGGTAGAAGATGTTAAAGATATTCTATCGATTCCATTACTTGGTGTTATTCCTGAGTCGCAAGCGGTATTAAGTGCGTCTAACTCAGGACAACCGGTGATACTTGATGGTGATTCAGATGCAGGGCAAGCTTACGCTGATGCAATTAATCGCTTATTAGGTGAAACAGTCGATTTTCGCTTCTTAGACGTTGAGAAAAAAGGCTTATTTAAACGGATTTTTGGAGGTTAATGTGTCTTTACTTGACTACTTCCGCTCAGAAAAGAAAAATAGCGCGTCATTAGCAAAAGAGCGATTGCAGATCATTGTCGCGCACGAACGTTCTCAACGCGGAACGCCAGATTACTTACCACAATTAAAACAAGATATTTTAGATGTGATCCGTAAATACGTGAACGTAAACACTGATGCAGTGCAAGTACAGTTTGATCAAAACGAAGATGATTTAGCGGTACTTGAGCTCAATGTGACATTACCTGACGAAGAAAAAAAGTAGCACAATAAAAGCGGCATTTAAAATGCCGCTTTTTTCATTTTTAACTAAACCTTACGTTTTTAGAAAGGTTAGTGCCCGCGTGTGTTTAGATTATTTAAGCTGATAATCGCTTTTGATCACTTATAAACAATGAATGTGGTAATATGTAGCCACTATTTCGTTATGTATTCGCAATTGCTATGTTTAATCCCCCGCCCTGTTTTACCTCGTTTTCTCAATCAATAGATAATATAGCTCTGCCAGAGAAATTTACGTTTCCATTTCATTATCAGCCTCACGAACTTAGCGTTTTGGCATCAAAGCAATTACAGCAGCAGCTGGCAACGCATCTACCTTATGATGAAAATAATCACCATGGTGACGGAAAGATGTTCGGTGTACTAGTTGTACAAAACCCACAAAAACAAATTGGCTTTTTATCGGCTTATTCAGGGCAACTTGAAAATTTAAGTTCTGAGATAAAATGTGTGCCTAATGTATCTACAATGGCATTGGAGGATGTGGGTTATTTGAAAGAAAGTAAAATAATTAACGAAATAAACACACAGATACATGCCCTTGAAAATGCCAGTACATTAAATAAATTATCGGCATCGTTAAGTCGAGATACAGAAAAATTTGAGCAGCAGTTACAAGCGCAACAAAGCGTAATGCAAGCAAACAGAAAAGCACGTAAAGAGGCGCGCAATGCACTTGCGATTGAGCACAGCGATGCAATAACGCCTGAGCAACAAGTAAGCTTGAATGAACTGGCAAAACAAAGCATAAAAGATAAAAAACACTATCAAAGCATAAAAGATTACTGGCGCGATAAAATAACTCAGCAACAGCAGGCGCTTAATACCCTTTACGACGAAATAAAACAGTTAAAAAAACGCCGTAAAGTTTTATCTAAAAACCTACAAAAACAGTTATTTGCCCAGTATCAATTTTTAAATGCCAATCATGAGCTCAAAGATCTTAACGCTATTTTTGCTGAGCTACCAGAGCATACTCCGCCATCAGGGGCGGGCGATTGCGCAGCCCCCAAGCTATTACAATACGCTTATCTTAATAATTTAAAGCCGCTAGCCATGGCCGAATTTTGGTGGGGCGGCGCTCCAAAATCGGCGGTACGCCAACATAAAAACTATTACCCCTCGTGCTACAGTAAATGCCAACCTATTTTATCGCATATGTTAAAAGGCCTTAGCATAGAAGATAACCCACTACTCGTTAACCCTGCTGAAGGTAAAACGCTGCCCATAGTCTATCAAGACGATGATATTGTTATTGTAAATAAGCCAAGCGAGTTTTTATCTGTACCAGGTGTCAATATTGAAGATTCTGTGTATTTGCGTATTCAAACACAATTTCCGCACGCTACAGGCCCGTTAATTGTGCACAGACTAGATATGTCTACATCAGGTTTGCTTGTTGTGGCCCTTAATAAACGCGCTCACAAAGCACTCCAAAAGCAATTTATTGCACGCACCATTGATAAACGTTATATTGCGTTAGTTGATGGTATTGTGCCCAAGGACAGTGGTAAGATAGAGCTGCCCTTGCGACTTGATTTTGATGATAAACCGCGCCAACTCGTGTGTTATAAAAACGGCAAACCTGCACTAACCACGTGGCAAGTCCTTGAACGTAAAAACAATATTACACGATTACAGCTTTATCCAAAAACAGGGCGTACACATCAATTAAGAGTACACTGTGCACACCATTTAGGGCTGAATAGGCCTATTATCGGTGACACACATTATGGTAAAAAAGCCAACAGGTTACATTTACATGCCGAGTATTTGGCACTAGATCACCCCATTACACATCAGCGTTTAACGTTCAATGTAGCGCCCGACTTTTAACAAAGCCTATTAGCTTGAGAAGTGGGTTTAATTATCCCACTCTTTAAGTGCATCTTTAACAAAACGGTAGCGCCAAGAATTAAGTAAGTCAGGTTTAATATGATTTACTTTTTGCTCATCGGTAAGCTTCCAATTCCAGCTAATAAGCTGATTAATCTGCTTTTTAGAGGCCATTACATCTTCTGGTATGCCCTGCTCTTTGGCTACCTTAGTAATTTTTTGTTTAATATCTTTAGCTACTTTTTTATAAGCTGGAAAATCAATTAAACGTTTTAGCACAGCTGGATGCTGATCAATTGGCAGGGCTTTGGCTTTTTCAATACACTTTAGAATTTCAACCCCAGAGCGGTTTACTTCCATCGATTCAACACCTGGAATTTGCCTAAGCGAATTTAAACTTGAAGGACCACGTTTAGCAATTTCTGTCATATTGTGCTCTTTAAGTACAAAATTTAAGGCTAAATTTTTTCGAATAGCTTTATTACGACGCCATACAGCTAATTCTTTTAATACAGCAAGTTCGTGCGGCTTTAGCTGCCATGCATTTTTTATATCTTTATAAAGCAGTTCATCAGGTGTTTGAAAGGCGCGTTTATTAGCAATTAATTCGCTCTCATTAATAACAATATCAAATAATTCGGCCTTATTAATACGCTCAATGATTAACTCAAAACAGGGCAATAAATGAAATGTATCTGCCGCAGCGTAATCGAGCTGCTTTTTAGTTAACGGGCGCTGTAGCCAATTAGTGCGTGATTCACTTTTGTCTATTTCAATACCTAACAGCTCTTTGACCATTAGCGCAAAGCCCATGCAGTTACCTTTACCTAAAAGTTGAAGAGCAAATTGTGTATCAAACAGCGGTGTAGGTACAAAGCCTGCGTATTTTTGAAAAACTTCAATATCTTCTGAAGGTGAATGCAACACTTTTAGTACGGATGGATCTTTTAATATTTGCCAAAATTCAAATAACGAAAGCTCAGCAAGTGGGTCTATAAGGGCGAGGTGCTCACCATCATATACTTGAATAAGTGCAACTTCAGGGTACAAAGTACGGCGACGCATAAACTCAGTGTCTATGGCTAAAATAGGCTTGTTTCTTATTTGTTCAACAAAGGTATTAAGTTGATTTTGTGTTTCGATCAATTGGTATTGCACTTAATCTCCTACAATAAAAAAGCCGGCTAATGCCGGCTTTTTTATAGTTTACTAATCTTTTAGGGCTCTTCTGAGAATTTTACCTACATTTGTTTTAGGTAACTCATCCTTAAACTCAACGAGCTTAGGCACCTTGTAATTAGTTAAATTATCACGACAGTGATTTATTATATCTTTTTCAGTTAAAGAAGGGTCTTTTTTAACAACAAAAACTTTAACTTGTTCACCACTTACATCGTGTGGAATACCAATAGCCGCAACTTCAAGCACCCCATCGTGCATCGCAACCACTTCTTCTATCTCATTTGGGAACACGTTAAAGCCCGATACTATGATCATGTCTTTTTTACGATCAACAATATAGAAAAAGCCTTCGTCGTCGTATGTAGCAATATCGCCGGTAGCAAACCAGCCATCTTGTAAACATTCTGCGGTTGCGTCTGGACGGTTATAGTAACCTAGCATAACTTGTGGGCCTTTAACCCATAGCTCACCTGGCTCCCCTTTTGCAGCCTCTTCACCGTTTTCAAGCATAAGTTTGATTTCGGTATTTGGTGCAGGTAAACCAATAGAACCATTATAGCCTTGTAAATCGTATGGGCTTACCGTCACTAGTGGTGCACACTCAGTTAAACCATAGCCTTCCATCAGTTTAGAATTTGTCACTTTTTGCCATTTTTCAGCCACAGGGCGTTGTACCGCCATACCGCCACCTAATGACATTTTTAAATGACTAAAATCAAGCTCTGCAAATCCTGGGGTATTTAGTAGCCCATTAAATAGGGTATTTACTCCAGTAATCGCGGTAAATTTATGCTGATTGAGTTCTTTTACAAATGCAGGCATATCACGCGGATTTGTAATTAGCACGTTTAAACCACCATATTTCATAAACGTTAAGCAGTTAGCTGTTAACGCAAAAATATGATAAAGCGGTAGTGCGGTAACTACAACTTCGCTACCTCGGTCTAAAACCTTATCTAAACAGCCTGATACTTGCTCAAGGTTGCCAACCATATTGCCATGGCTAAGCATTGCCCCTTTAGACACGCCGGTAGTACCACCTGTGTACTGCAAGAAAGCTAAGTCAGATAAATTCATTTCTGGGCGAGTATACTTTGCCGGGTCAGCTGCTAATACATCTGAAAACTTAATTGTATTTGGCAAGCTATAGCTTGGTACCATTTTTTTAATGTGTTTAACAACAAAATTAACGATATGCTTTTTAATACCACCCACCATGTCACCCACTTGGGTAACAACAATGTGTTTTACATCAGTTTTTGCAAGCGCTTTTTCAAGCGTATCAGCAAAATTAGCCAGTATAAAAATAGCCGACGCGTCAGAATCTTTTAATTGATGCTCAAGTTCTCGTACTGTGTAAAGTGGGTTTACGTTAACCACAACACACCCTGCACGCAAAATACCTAAAATAGCGATAGGCGTTTGTAATAAATTAGGCATCATTACGGCAACTTTGTCGCCTTTTTTAAGACCTAAATCATTTTGAATATATGAGGCAACACGTTGTGTCGCTGTATCTATTTCATCATACGATAATGTTTTACCCATATTTGTAAATGCAGGTAAATCTTTGTAATCGGTAAAACTTTTTTCAAACACTTCGAGTAACGAGTTGTAATGCTCAGGATCGATTGTTTCAGGCATACCTTCTGGGTAGCGCTTAAGCCAGATTTTTTCCACTCTTAGCCCCTGTTTATAATTATATTTTTATTAACCTTAATCTAAGTAAGGCACTTTAACAATTGAGCAAATACTCTAATGCAGGAATAATCCCACATTTGGCGTTAATTTACAATTAACATGCACCATTTTGCAGCATAAAGGCTTGAATATGCTCAAAACATAACCCACTGCTTTGCATATGGCAATGATGCCCACCATCTACATTAATTACCTTCAAGTTGTTGTAATAGCTAATATACTTGGCCAAATTTTGTTTTACAAACGAATAACCTTGGTTACCTAAAATTAATTGGCTTGGTGCAATTAATTGTTTTATTGCACCAATACATTGCGCTTCATCAAACCTAAAACCGGAGTGATTTTTAAGCTTAGGGTCTGTTGTTAACTCATACCCTAGTTCACTTTGCTTAATATTACGACCCATTAATGTGCTGATCAGTTCGTTATTTAAATCTGTGGTGTTAGCCCGCGCTTCGATTATAGATGCTCTCGATTTATAAACGCGCTTTTTTTTGTTATTTACCCGCGCTCTATTAAGCACCGCCCCTTTTAATTGCTCACATACTTCATCGCTGGGGGTTGTGACACAACCGATCCCCTCTATAAAAGTAACTGAGTACACGTGCTCACTAAAACAACTAGCGAATAAACCGGCGACCATGGCTCCCATAGAATGACCAACTAAGTGAACTTTTTTAGCCCCTAACCCCATGATCAGTTGATATACATCGTCAATATAATCAACAAAATAATAGTGTGCGTCTTGGCTACGCCAGTCGGATAATCCATGCCCCGCAAAATCGACGCAATACCAAGTATGTTTAGGACTTACATCACTAAGCATGGGCTTAAAGCTGTTACAGTTATCTAACCAACCATGTAGTGCGATGACAAGCTCATCACCAGAGCCTTTTGTTAAGCCACGCAGCGTTATATTTCTTGTTTTTACTTCAAATGACTGCAATGGGCCCCCTTTTTAACGTGCGACAGTATTTATAACATACTAGTTGTCAGACCTCTAATACCAAAAGTTTTTATATTTTTTATATTTATAAAGACCTTTTTATGTGTAGGGTTAATTTTAATAGCAAATTAAACGTTTAATTATCAATGATTTAAAATTAAAGACTTAAAGCTAATAAATCCTTTTTGTATGTTTAAACCCTTACACATACGCTTATCGACAATTTATAGCATTATATTCATTACAATATAATTAACATAACATAAAGAAATGGTAGTATCGTTTTAGTGACAAGTTAGCTAATTTAATTGTAATTCAAGCTGCTTTTTATGCGCTATTCATTTCTTTATCATGCTAACCGTATACAATTGAAGCGCTATTTAAAAAAGCATATTTATAAGGATAAAAATGAAAAACCAGTTTAGCTTATTAGCACTTTTATGTGCATCAACTAGTGCTTATGCAGATGATGCACCTAAAAATGTAATTTATATGATTGGCGATGGAATGGGCCCTGCCTATACAACCGCTTATCGTTATTTTAAAGATGACCCAACAACTAAGCAGATTGAATCAACCGTATTTGATAGTATTTTAACAGGTATGGCACGCACCTACCCTGATGACCATACTTATGTTACCGACAGTGCAGCAGGGGCGACGGCACTTAGCAGTGGCCACAAAAGTTATAATGGTGCAATTGCGGTTGATACAGACAAAAAACCTGTCAAGACCATGTTAGAAATAGCAAAAGAGCGTGGGATGACAACAGCGTTAGTAGCAACATCGCAAATTAACCACGCCACCCCAGCAAGTTTTGCAACGCATAACGAATCACGTCGTAATTATGATGCAATTGCTAATGAGTACATAGATAACAAAATTGCCGGTAAACTCCCCGTGGATTTAATGTTAGGCGGCGGAACACAGTATTTTATTAGAGAAGACCGTAATCTAGTTGATGAATTTAAAGCGGCCGGTTATCAATACAGTGACGATATAAAAAATCTAGCTCAAATTACACAAATACCTGCGCTTGGCTTATACGCACCTGTAGGACTGCCCTCTGTGCTTGATGTAAATTCAAACCATTTAACACAGCTAACAGCCAAAACATTTGATTTACTCGACAGTAAAAATGAAAACGGCTTTTTTGTGATGATTGAAGGCAGCCAGATTGATTGGTGTGGTCATGCGAACGATATTGCATGTGCAATGGCGGAAATGGATGACTTTGCACAGTCGATTGAAAAGGCAAAAGCCTACATTGATAAAAACCCTGATACTTTATTAGTGGTTACTGCAGATCACTCAACCGGCGGTTTGACTTTAGGTGCACACGGTCAATACAAATGGGATACAGAGGTTATAAAAGGCGTTCAAGCAACAGCTGCAAAACTGACAAAGCAATTACTTGTTGCAGATGACCTGGAGACTATTTGGACTGCCAATACAAATATTGAATTTACACCTGCTAATAAAGTAAAACTTGAACAAGCCAAAAAAATGGGTGACAAGGCGCTTAATTTAGCTGTTAAAAGCATTATTAGCGATACAAGCTTTACGGGTTGGACAACCGGTGGGCACACCGCCGTAGACGTACAAGTATTTTCCTACGGTAAAGGGCACGAGCACTTTATAGGCGCGCAAAATAATACAGATATTGCCGATAAGCTAATTAGCTTTATTAAAAAGTAAGCGTATGCTTAAAAAAGCCCGAACCTGTGTTCGGGCTTTTTATTTTTTACTGTTACTTGGGCTAAGCGTATATATCAACACCGATTAAATCTTGTACTTCAGCCCGGCGCTCTAAATTTGCAAATTCAGTATACGTTGAAATTGCTTTACTCACCGTGGGGCTTGGTTGGTCATATATAGTTTGGCTGTACTTTGCGTTACTAGTGCTTTGACTAAAGTATTGATTAGCAAGCTCTACACCCGCTTTGCTACTTTTTACATAATCTGTGCTTGTTTTTTGACTGGCGCTATCGCCCGCAAAACCTTGTGATTTAGAAGGTATAATGTTTGTAGAGGTAACCTTTGCAGGAATATCCCCAGTAAAAAAGCCAGCGCCAATTGGCAAAGTCATAGATAACTTCCAACAAAAAACAATTTAAAAATTATGATTTAAAACCCTAAAATTTGCAACTCTTGTACCTACTCGCGACCAGGTAGCTTTTTCCATGTTACTGTATCGCGCACATATTTGGGCTGCGCATCGCTTGCTTTAACAACCTCGCCCTTTAAAAAGGCCTCGTCTACATGGCTAAGCATATAGCAAGCATCTGGCAATGTAATAGCTGTATTTATGCTTATATTGCTAAAGTTTACAAGTGCATCAGGGTAGCTTTTAAATCCGGTACCCACGGCAGTCGCATTTAGCTCTTCGCTGCTTATGTGCTGCTCGCCTAATAACTCAGGTTTTATAACACACTCTTCATTTACCAATTCCATGCGTGCGTTATTGACCTGGTATTGAGCAAAATAAATTTCTCCCATGCGTGCATCTATAGCAGAATATACGACAGGTGCTTGCGTTAGCTCGTACGCTTGTTGCGCCATAATTGCTAAGGTTGATACACCTACTAATGGTAAATTGGCCGAATAAGCTAGGCCTTGTGCAATAGCAACACTAATACGCACACCGGTAAAGCTACCAGGGCCTTGGCCAAAGCCAATAACATCTAAGTCTTTTAATTTACACTGTGCTTTATTAAGAAGCGCATCAACTAAAGGGAGTATTTTTTGGCTATGTTGCTGTGGGCATTCTTCAAAATGATGAAATGTTTGCCCCTCAAAGTGCAAAACTATAGATAACGCTTCGGTTGAAGCATCTAGGGCAAGAATATTACTTTTAATCATTTTAGTACTCTAGTTAATGTGTTTTAAAAATGTATTTGCATCTTCTAAGCTTCGCGTGCGGCGCATCGGCGGTAAGCTTTTTAAAAATACTTGGCCATATTGGCGTGTTACTAATCGGTTATCGCAAATAACCAGCACACCTTTATCTTTGTTATCTCGAATTAAACGCCCCACCCCCTGCTTAAGCGCAATAACAGCTTGCGGTAACTGTATATGTGCAAACGGGTCTTTGCCTTGCATTTGGCAATCTTGCATTTTGGCTTGCAGCAATGGATCATCCGGTGCTGAAAAAGGTAACTTGTCAATAATAACACAGCTTAACGTACTACCACGTACATCAACACCTTCCCAAAATGAGGCTGTGCCTAACAATACTGCATTACCATGGCGGGTAAATTTTTCGAGTATTATACGCTTAGACATTTGCCCTTGCATATAAACTGGGTAGTCCATTTGTGTGGTTAATCCCTCCGCCACTAAATGCATCATTCGATAGCTGGTAAACAACACAAAGCAACGCCCTTTAGCTGATTTTATCAACTCTAAGGTTAATTTTATAATGGCATGGGGCATGTTCTCAGCATGCGATTCAGGTAAATAGCGCGGTAAACATAATAAGGCCTGATTAGGGTAATCAAAAGGGCTGTCGACCATCATACTTTGTGTTGGAGTTATACCCAAACTAGCATTAAAGTGGTCCAGCTTATTATCAACCGAGAGTGTGGCTGAGGTAAATACAAACCCAGCGCCAGTATCTTTCATCATTTGGGCAAATTTAGCAGAAACATTTAACGGCGTAATATTAACCGTTAAATAGCGCCTTGTGGTTTCGTACCAATAACTAAACCCAGTTTGAGCAGTGTCAAACACACGCTCTAACTGGCCTTTAAACGCTAATGTTCGCTCAAACGGATGCTCTATTTTATCGCTGCGCTCTAGGCACAGCTTTAATACTTGGTACACAAAGTCTAAATCGCTGATCACCCGATGCAGCGCTGCGCAAATTAATTTATCACTGAGCTTTTCGCGCCAATCACCTCGGCTACCATCCACACCAAACTGTAAACGTAAATCAGCCAAGCTGGTTTCTAGCTTATTAAGGCTTTTACCAAGCTGCAGCATATCGGGGATTTCTGCGCGGTAAATTGCGCGTAAATCGTTAATTAAATCCACCAACTTCTTAGTACTAATGCTCTCGCCAAAATAATCGCTAGCGATTTCGCTCAGCTGATGTGCTTCATCAAAAATATAAGCATCTGCTGTGGGCATCAGCTCAGCAAAGCCTGAGTCTTTCACTGACATATCAGCAAAAAATAAGTGATGGTTTATAACTACAACATCAGCCTCAGCGGCATTTAAACGCGCTTTACGAATATAGCACGATTGAAAATCAGGACACTCTTTGCCTAAACAATTATCAGCCGTTGAACTAACATAAGGCAGTACTTTTGCATCTTCTTCAATGCCAATACAGTCTGCTAAATCACCTGACTGTGTTTCACTGGCAAATTTAGCAACCATAGCAAGTTGGTGCATCACATCAGGATCATCTGTTGGGACATGCGCCACGTGCTGGTTTAATCTATATGTACATAAGTAATTAGCGCGCCCTTTTAATAAAGCCGTTTTTTTTGATGCACTGAGAGCTTTAACAAGCTGAGGGAGATCGCGGTGATATAACTGCTCTTGCAAAGCCTTAGAGCCCGTTGAGATAATTGTTTTACCCTTAGATTTAAGAGCAGGCGCTAAGTAGGCAAAGGTTTTACCAGTGCCCGTTCCAGCCTCAACCACTAACTGCGTGCTATTTTTTAATGCTTCATTCACGGCAATAGCCATATCAATTTGAGGTTGGCGAGGCGTGTATCCATCTAAAGATAATGCTAACGGCCCGGTTGCACTAAACAGCTGTTTGATAATACCAGTCACTTTCTAAATAATAATAGCGAGATTTTACGTAAGGCAGGCTGCAAGGGCAAGCCTATTAAAATTATAGAACGTGCCTATTTAAAATAGGGGCAACATATCAGGCAGTAGCATTAAAAGTCACGAATCCAAATTGCCTAGGCAACCTTATAGCAATAACTTAATTACAACCGATAACACCCGTAAATTTGCATTAACCAACTGTCCTTTGAAGACATAAAAAAAGCGCCAAAAGCCCTATAAATACTGTGACACAGCCTAATCACAGGAGTAACATACGCCGCGTTTAATTCTCTTTTTTTTGTTCTTAAAAATAATTTAAGGTTAGCCAATGAATGCTTGGTATCTCATTTGTTTTCTCTCTGCCATCGCAATTTTTATTGCGTATTTAAACCAGTACGTTTTAAAAATGCAAACGACGATTGCCATAACAACTGGCTCGGTTATCATATCCTTGATATTAATTATTTCGGTAAAATTATTAGGCGATACAACGGCACTAGAAATGACTAGAATTGTCGCGAGTATCAACTTTAATGAATTACTTTTAAAAGGCATGCTTGGCTTTTTACTTTTTGCAGGCGCGTTAGAAATTAACCTCATGGCGCTTCGTAAACAGCGATGGGAAATAACTGCTTTAGTGTTGTTTTCTACTGTGGTGTCTACATTTTTAATCGGCTACTTAAGTTTTTATATTTTTACCGCACTTGGCTGGCCTGTCCCGTTTATTTATTGCCTATTATTTGGTGCGTTAATAAGCCCAACCGACCCTATCGCTGTACTTGCGATTATTAAACAATTACGTGCCCCCGAAGGTATTTCTGTGCAAGTCGAAGGCGAGTCATTATTTAATGATGGTATTGGCTTAGTTATTTTTACGACCCTATTCTCTGTTGCTTTTTTTGGCACTGATGCTAACCCTGCCGATGTTGCAGAGCTATTTTTTGTTGACGCTATAGGGGGGATCGCATTTGGCCTTATTATGGCACTTGCAGGACACTACCTAATTATTAACTGTAAAGATGTCAATATTCGCTTATTAATTACCTTAACCATTCCAACTGCCGGTTTTGCCGCTGCAAATATATGGGAAATATCTGGCGCACTTGCCATGGTTACCAGTGGCATTATTTTAGGCAATATTACACGCGCAACAGCAACCGAACGAACTGGGCCTGAAAACACGCGCTACATTAAAGATTTTTGGCATGCTACCGACAGTTTTTTAAATGCGTTGTTGTTTTTGATTATTGGTATGCTAATAGTCACTATGCCCGTTACACTCAATGAGATTGGTCTGGGGCTTGTGATGGTACCGGCTATTTTATTTGCACGCTTCATTAGTGTTGGCGCACCCTTTGTAATATTTAAGCGCTTTAGAAGCTACGATAAGCACAGTGTGAAAATTTTAACTTGGGGTGGTTTACGTGGTGGTTTAGCGCTCGCTATGGCAGCAGCCATTCCGCGCGATGAAGTGTTTATATCTGGCAGTGACTTACATGATTTAATCGTTATTGTCACTTACGTGGTGGTGATATTTTCAATAATAGTACAAGGGTTAACTATTTCTCCTCTTATACAAAGCAGTATTAAATCTGCTGAACACACCCGTTAATTTTTGATACACCCGCAACACTAAGTTGCGGGTTAACCCCTATGATTCTATTTATAGAGTACCTTTGATTAATAATTGTCAAAATTAAGTGCTAAATGCGGGTAATAATGTCGACAGTTTAGATGAATAAACGACGTAGGCATTGCATCATAATGACCATGGTCTTTTAAATATTCCATATGCTTTTTACCATCAGGGGTAAATTGGTGGAACAAAGAGTCATTGATCCCATCAAATTCCAGCGGTTTTATATTAACTAACTCGCACAGTTCTTTATTAAATGCCGGAGTTGATTTTACCCACTTTCCAGCAATGTATTGCTCTACGTAAGCATGCATTGTAAATATTTCATTTTTAAGTAATTCATCTAGTTTAGGCGTACTTAAGTGGTTACGAACATCTGCTAAGCCTAATCGCGCAGGAATGTTACAAGCCCGACTTAGCGCAATTTGCAGCGATGCCTTAGGGATACAATAGGCTGCTTTATTATCTAAACAAAAATCGCTACTGAGTGACTGAGCTCCCTCTAGAAGCGTAAACGGGTCATATTTAATTCCATCTCTTACTAGGTAATAAATAGACACAGCCTTGGCGCGTTCATTCGATCCTTTTACTTTTTTTAACCAGCTATTTATTTCTGTATGATTTTGATTGAAAAAAGTATCATTTCGTAAATATTGCTTCAAACCTGCCCCCTTCATAAAATAGGTTTATTATAATTAAACGCGCTATTCACAATTTTAAAAACTCAAAAAAGCATTTAAAACAATAGCTTTTTAATTTACATATGTATTCGAAGTAGGATTTAATATTACTTTTAATGAAAGTAAACTACTATGTCTACACAGGTATTTTTAACAGTCTGATCGGGCCATATGTTATGAGAAATATTGCAATTATTGCCTATGAAGGGTGTTGGGCTGTGAGCGTCTTTTTAGCAAAAGATTTTTTTACTATTGTTTCCTTGCTCGACTCGCATTACTCGCTGCCTCAAAGTTATGAAGTAGAAATAATAACGATCGATGGTAGTGCAATAACTAGTTCAAGTGATTCACTTGTTATTGCAGATAATTCGCTTTCTGATAAAGCGTATGATTTAGTTATTATTCCGCCAATAGAGGGCTCAAAATTAAAAAATATGCCTCTTGGCACTGACTTAATTATTAATTGGCTAAAACCAAAAATACATAGTAGTACGTCTATTCTTAGTTTAAGTACAGGCTCTTACTTTTTAGCTGCAACAGGTCAATTGAACAAAACGGTGATTGCGACTCACTGGAGCTTAGTTAAGCCTCTCAGTAAGTTATTTCCTGATTGCCAATTTATTAGCCATAAATCGTATTTAAGAACCGGAAACATCTATACAACAGGCTCTTTTGAGGCGGGTATTAGCGTGCTTTTAGGGATTGTTGCTAAAGATAAAGGCGACCGTTTTTCTCAGCAGTGTGCGACCCATTTACTTATTTCTGATTCTAATAAGTTAAATCTTATTTTGCCTCAGTTTAATAATCATCAAGACGATAAAATTAATGAAATACAAGATTGGATCCATAGCCACTCAACTGATGTAATCACTATAAATGACTTAGCAAAGCAGTTTAATTTTAGTGAGCGCAACTTAAAAAGGCGATTTTCGCAAGCAACAGGAATATCAATTAATAAATATGTACAAGAAGTCAGAATAGATAAAGCCAAAAAGCAATTATTAGCAACAGATAAAACCGTAAACGAAATATCGGTGGATGTGGGCTATGAAAACAGTAGTTTTTTTCTCGTTTATTTAAAAAAAGCACAGGGCTAACGCCTGCAAAGTGGCGTAAGAATGATTAAAATTATCGCAAATTGGTATTAAGCCCATGTATCTAAATGCGTGTTACCTTCATCATCGACGGTAATGGCCTTTTCATTAGTTGTGTTTGCGCTTTGGTTGCTTTGAGCTGCTTCTAATCGTTTTTTATTTAGCGTTTGCTTTTTTTCATTTTCCAACTTAATTTTCTGTGTTTGCGGCGTATTTTGCACACCTGCAATGTGAAAGGCACCTTTTGGTTCAAGTTCAAGTCGTGATATTTTACCTAAAAAAGGGATCATTATATCCATACAATCCTCCATAACGTTAATTTACTAAATTAGATAAAACGACCAACAAAGCCTGCTTTGCCTACATTTTAAACATTAAAACAGCAAAAATTGAGGTTTTTCTTTTAATATTATCGACCGTTATAAGATATGCTTTAATTAGGTAAAAAAAAACTTGCCTTAACAAGGCGGTTTATGTTTTTATGAATGCGAAATTTATTTAAACAGATTAAAGCTTAACGCGCATTAAATAGCGCTAAGCTAAATAGGATAAAAAATGCGCTTAAACCTGACAACAGTACATCATCACCACCATTCACCGGAATAACCTGTCAGGTCTTTCGCTGAGAGGTTATTCCTAAAAGGAACCTCTGGCGATTCAAAACACATTGATTCATTTTCGCCCTGAGGTTCCCCTCGGGGTTTTTAGTTTTTAAATTAAAGGAAAATGAATAATGAGTAACACAAATCGTCTACGTATCGCCATCCAAAAAGGCGGTCGCCTGTCTAAAGATTGTCAAGATTTACTAAAGCAACTAGGTGTTAAATTAAACCTACGTGAGCAACGCTTAATTGCACACTCAACTAATATGCCCATTGACGTACTACGTGTGCGCGATGACGATATTCCGGGCTTAGTAATGGACGGTGTATGTGATTTAGGTATCGTTGGCGAAAACGTACTAGTAGAAGTACAAGCAGAACGTGAACGTCAAGGTGTACCAAGTGAAGTGAGCAAACTAGCTAAATTAGACTTTGGTTACTGCCGCCTCGCACTTGCATGGCCACAAGAGCTTGGCCAACGTGACAAAAGCTGGTTTGAAGGTAAACGAATTGCTACAACCTACCCAGAAATTTTAACGCAGTGGTTAAAGCGCGAAGGCATTAACGCAAGTACTGTCATGCTTACAGGTTCAGTAGAAGTTGCCCCGCGTGCCGGCCTTTCTGATGCAATTTGTGATTTAGTATCTACCGGTGCAACGCTTGAAGCAAATGGTTTAATTCAAGGTGATACAATTTTAGAATCAAACGCCTGTTTAATTCAAAACAAAGATCTGCAAGATGAAGAGAAACTAGCGCTAATCAATAAGCTTATGCCGCGTCTTCGTGGTGTTAAACAAGCTAAAGAAAGCAAATACATTATGCTACACGCCCCAAAAGCTAAGCTTGACGAAATTTGTGAACTGTTACCAGGTACTGGTCAACCAACATTACTTGCACTAGCTGGTAACGAAGAGTACGTAGCACTCCACATGGTAAGCAGCGAAACATTATTTTGGGAAACAATGGAGCAGCTTAAAGCCCTAGGCGCTAACTCTATTTTAGTAATGCCAATTGAAAAAATGATGGAGTAAGTACCATGCTTCGTTGGAATGAGGAATCTTCACAAGTACAAGCAGCGGCGTTAATGCGCCCTGCGGTTTCTGCCAGCGCAAAGGTTGAAGCGATATGCCAAACAATTTTGAGCGATGTTAAAGAACAAGGTGATCAAGCCTTACTTGATATGGCTAAAAAGTTTGATAATAGAGCTAACCCTCGTTTACGTGTACCCCTTGATGAAATAAACGCATCAGAGCAAGCACTAAGCGCAGAGCTTAAATACGCAATTGACAACGCTTATGCAAACGTTAAACGTTTCCACGAAGCGCAATTGCCTAAAGATATTAAGTTATCAACCCAACCAGGCGTTGAATGTGAACTGAAATATCAGGCCATCAAAGCTGTGGGTATTTATGTACCAGGTGGCAGTGCTCCACTGCCATCATCGGTTATTATGCAGGGTGTACTTGCACAATTAAGTGGTGCTAAAACCGTTGTACTTGCAACTCCAGTGCAAGGTGATGGGCGCATTAACCCTGCTATTTTATATGCAGCAAAACTGTGTGGCATTACAACTTTAATTGAAAGTGGTGGCGCAGGTGCAATTGCCGCAATGGCCTACGGCACTGAATCAGTGCCTAAAGTGAACAAAATTTTTGGCCCAGGTAATAGCTTTGTAACAATGGCAAAACAACTTGTCGCGCAAACAATTCCTGGCATGGCTATCGATATGCCAGCAGGCCCGTCTGAAGTTTTAGTTATTGCAGATGAGCGTGCAAATCCAGACTTTATTGCCGCTGATTTATTATCACAAGCTGAGCACGGCGCAGACTCTCAAGTTATATTACTGTGTAATAGCGAAAGTATCATTGAGCAAACGCAGCAGGCACTTACAAACCAGCTTGCTAACTTAAGCCGTAAAGATACCGCCGAGCAAGCACTGGCTAATTCATCACTTATATTAGTGGACTCTGTTGAGCAAGCATTTGATGTGTCGGCGCAATATGGCCCTGAGCACTTAATTTTGCAATTAGCAGATTCAACACCATATTTGGATAAAGTAAAAAATGCAGGGTCAGTATTTGTTGGGGACTACACGCCAGAATCAGCGGGTGATTATGCATCAGGTACTAACCACGTGTTACCGACCTACGGTTACAGTGCAACCTATTCAAGCCTAAACTTGCTTGATTTTTTCCGCACTTACACAGTGCAAACTATTAGTAAAAGTGGCTTAACACAGCTGTCAAAAGCTATCTTACCATTAGCAGATGCAGAAGGCCTTGATGCACACGCAAATGCGGTTTCAATTCGTTTAGAGGCAATTAAAAATGAGCAATAAGAGCGCACAAGCGACTAGCTTATTACCACAAAATATTGCAGCTCTTGCTGCCTATAGCTCTGCTAAAAGTGAAAAGCTAACAGGGACTACATGGCTAAACGCCAACGAAAGCCCGTACGCCAAAAATATTGAGCTGAGTATTGAAGATTTAAATCGCTACCCAGACCCTCAACCACAAATCGTTATTGACCGCTATGCAGCTTATACAGAGCTTGAAAGCGAAAACGTATTAATGACACGCGGCGCAGATGAAGGCATTGAGCTTTTAGTACGCACCTACTGCGAACCTGCCAAAGACAGTATTGCATTATTTTTACCTACTTATGGTATGTACAAAGTTACTGCCGATACGCACAACATTGCCATTAATGGCCTAACGCAAGCGCTTTTACTCGATGGCAGTATTGATGAAATAGTTAAGGCGGTGGGCAACTCAAAACTGGTGTTTATTTGTAACCCAAATAACCCTACTGGCAGCATAACCCCTCTTGATAAGGTAAAAGCCATAGCGAATGCCCTTGCTGGTAAGGCCTTAGTTATTGTTGATGAAGCCTATATAGAGTTTTGCCCACAGCACAGTGCTACATCACTTATTAGAGAATTTAGTAATGTAGTGGTACTGCGCACCTTATCAAAAGCGTTTGCACTTGCAGGGCTAAGAACCGGTTTTACACTTGCGCAAGAAAGTGTACTTGCGCCCATTCGTAAAGTGATTGCGCCGTATCCGGTATCGGGTGTGGTAGCAAGTATTGCAGCACAAGCCATAGCGCCTGATGCAATTACATCAATGCGCCGACAAGTGACTATTTTAAATAGTTTAAAAGCTAAACTTGTACAGTGGTTAAACGCCTCCCCAGCTGCATTAAAAATTCTCACTGGTGAAGGTAACTTTGTTACCTTAAAATTAGCTGACAAAAACTACTTTAATGTAGCACTTGAACAAGGTTTAGTGATGCGCGCGTTTACCCTATACGGTGAGGACGATTGGCTACGTATCTCCATTGGTAATGAGCAAGAACTTGAGCAAGTAAAAATTTGGTTAGATGGCCTTGATAAGCCAGCAACCTCACCTCTTTTATCAGGACAAGAAGTATCATGAGTAACCCCTATTTATTTATTGACCGTGACGGCACCATAATTGAAGAGCCAATCACCGACAAGCAGGTAGACAGCCTAGAAAAACTAGCTTTTTTACCTGGTGTGATCCCTGCTTTATTGCAATTACAAGCCGCCGGTTACCGCTTAGTAATGGTATCTAATCAAGACGGCTTAGGCACTGACAGCTTCCCGACGACTGACTTTGATATAGCACAAGATAAAATGATGGACATACTGCAAAGCCAGGGCATTAGCTTTGATGAAGTATTAATTTGTCCACACTTTGATGAGCAAAACTGTGATTGCCGTAAACCTAAAACCGGTTTATTAACTGAGCTTATGCGCTCTGGTAAGGTTGATTTAGCTCGCTCATACGTGATTGGCGATCGCCAAACCGATATTGGCCTTGCACAAAACTTATGTTGTGAAGGCATTTTGTATGATGGCAGCTGGCCTGCCATTGTCACCAAGCTAACCACAGCTAACCGCGAAGGCCGTGTTACGCGTAATACCAAAGAAACACAAATTGATGTAGCTATAAATCTAGATCAAACTAAAAACGGTAGCATAGAGACTGGCCTTGGCTTTTTTGATCATATGCTTGATCAAATTCGCACCCACGCCAACATTGGCTTAAACATAAAAGCCAAAGGCGATTTACACATAGACGAGCACCACCTTGTTGAAGACATTGGTATTGCTCTTGGTGTTGCACTTAAACAAGCGCTGGGAACTAAGTCGCAAATAGCACGCTATGGTTTTGCTCTTCCTATGGATGAGTGTAAAGCTGAGGCACAAATCGATTTATCGGGCCGTGCTTCGTTTGTATTAAACGCTAACTTTAGCCGCGAAAAAGCAGGCGATTTAGACGTGCAAATGGTTGAACACTTTTTCAAAAGCTTAAGCGATAATGCCGCTATTAGCCTTATTTTATCGGTAAGCGACGGTAACTGTCATCACCAAGTTGAAGGCTTATTTAAAGCGTTTTCACGTGCCTTGCGTATGGCGATAGCGCAAGACACAACCCAACAAACAGCAAGCTCTAAGGGGTGTTTATGATTGCCATCATTAATACTGGGTGTGCCAATATAAATTCTGTCCGTTTTGCCTTTGAGCGTTTAGGGCAAACACCAACGGTCATTACCTCGCCAGAGCAATTAAAAGGCTTTGAGCGCGCTATATTACCAGGTGTAGGCCATGCATCAGTTGCCATGAAGCGCCTAGTAGATAATGGCTGGCAACAAGCTATAAACGAATACCAACGTCCACTTATGGGGATTTGCTTAGGTATGCAGCTACTGTGCGAAAGTACTGAAGAAGGTAACGTACAATGCTTAGGTAAAATACCGGGGCAAGTAAAAGCCCTTGATGTTGGCAACTTAACATCGCCACACATGGGTTGGAATAACCTAAGCATTAATAAAGAGCATGCACTTACCAAAGGGTTAACACAAGATGAGCAAGTTTACTTTGTACATAGCTTTGCGCACACTGTAAACGATGCAACACTTGTAAGCGGCAAGTACGGCCAAACCTTTTCAGCTATTGTTGCTAAAGACAACTACGCAGGCATGCAATTTCACCCTGAGCGCAGTGCCAAAGTAGGCACCCGTTTATTACAAAATTTTGTTGATTGGCAGTTATAAACAGCCCATTAACCAACAATAAAGAGATTATTTGTGATTATTCCAGCATTAGACGTATTACAAAATCAAATTGTTCGCTTATACCAAGGTAAATACGACACCGCTCAGTTTTACCCTTTTGAGCTTGGTGCACGGTTAAAAGAATACGCCGACAGCGGCGCAGGTAAATTGCACCTTGTCGATTTAGAAGGTGCACGCGATCCGAGTAAAAAACAATGGCAACATATTCAAGCCGCAACGAAAGCGCTTAACGTACCGTATCAAGTGGGCGGCGGTATTCGCTCAGAGCAAGATGTAAGTGATTGGCTAAAAGCCGGTGCTAACCAAGTAGTTATTGGCTCAATGGCAGTAGAAAAACGCGAGCAAGTAAAAGCTTGGATTGAGCAATTTGGCGCAGAGCACTTTGTTATTGCCCTTGATGTAAATAAAACAGCCACTGGCTGGGCACCTGCTACGCACGGTTGGTTGAGCGAGTCTGAGTTTGGTTTACTCGAGCTGGTTGATTTTTATGTAAGCTTAGGCGTTCTTGACTTTTTATGTACGGACATCAGTAAAGATGGCACCATGACAGGCCCATCGTTTGAATTGTATGAAGATTTAACTCGTCACAACAGCACTATTAAAGTACAAGCTTCGGGTGGCGTCAGTTCACTGGATGACATTAAAAAACTTAAAGAGCTTGGCGTAGGCGGCGTTATTTTAGGTAAGTCATTGCTTGATGGCGCATTTAGTGTTGAGGAGGCGTTGGCATGTTATCAAAGCGCATAATCCCGTGTTTAGATGTTAAAGACGGCCAAGTAGTAAAAGGTGTTAAATTTAAAGGCCATGAAGTTGTTGGTGATATTTTAACTATGGCAAAAGCATACAGCGATGCAGGTGCCGATGAACTGGTTTTTTATGAAATAAGCGCAAGTGTTGAAAAACGCCTACTTGATGTTAACTGGGTAGAGAGCATTGCTCGCCATATCGATATTCCATTTTGTGTGGCAGGTGGTATTAAATCGGTAGCCGATGCAGCACGCGTTTTAGAGCGTGGCGCCGATAAAATAAGTATTAACAGCCCCGCTATTGCCCGCCCTGAGCTTATAAAAGAGCTACATGATGAATTTGGTAAGCAATGTGTTGTCGTTGGTATTGATAGTTTTTACGATGAAGTGACCGGCGAATATTTAGTGTATCAATTAACCGGCGATCCAAATGCATCAAGCCGTACACGTTATAAAACCGAAGAATGGGTTAAACGCGTGCAAGACTTAGGCGCAGGCGAAATTGTTTTAAACTGTATGAACCAAGATGGCGTACGTAAGGGTTACGACAACGAGCAGCTAAGTAAAATGCGCGCACTTTGTGACATTCCATTAATCGCTTCAGGCGGTGCAGGTAAAATGCAAGACTTTGTAGACGTATTTAAACAAAGCGAAGTCGACGGCGCTCTAGCAGCGAGTGTGTTTCACAAAAATGTGATTAACATTGGCGAATTAAAACAATTTTTAACTGATAACCAAGTGGCAGCAAGATTATGCAATTAACACAACAAAACCAAACCCAAGTTGATTTTGCTAAAAGCGAAATGATCCCTGCTATTGTTCAAGATGCCCGCTCTGGTGTTATTTTAATGCAAGGCTTTATGAATAGCGAAGCGCTCAAGGTAACCCTTGAAAGCAACAAAGTAACCTTTTACTCGCGTTCTAAATCGCGCTTATGGACTAAAGGTGAGTCATCAGAAAACTACTTAAACGTGGTATCGGTTCACACTGATTGTGACTACGACTCAATTTTAGTACTGGCTAACCCAGAAGGCCCAACATGCCACTTAGGCAGACAAAGCTGTTTTGGTGATGACGCTAAACCTAGCCTGAGCTTTTTAGCGCAATTAGAAGATGTGATTGTTAAGCGTAAAAACGACGACCCAGCAACCAGCTACACTGCTTCATTATTTGCTAAAGACTTAAGCCGTAGTTGTCAAAAAGTAGGTGAAGAAGGTGTAGAAGTTGCCCTTGCTGCAATGAAAAACGATAACGATGAACTTACTAACGAATCAGCTGATTTAATTTACCACCTTACAGTATTACTACAGCGCCAAGGCTTAAGCCTAGAAGACGTAGTTAAATGCCTGCAAGGTCGCCATAAATAAAACCACTGCTTTATTTAAGACTATTTTAAGGCCCATATTTAAGGGCCTTTTTACGTTATGGTATTTATTTTTTTATAGAGGTTGCGTATTGTGCAGCGTATCTAATTCTTTTAGCGTTGCTTATGAATAAATCAATTATCACAGTTTTATGCGTATTAACCCTAACAGGCTGTGTAAGCCAAAAAGCCTCTGTGCCTAAAATAGTAAAAAAACAAAACGTATGCAGCTCACTAAACACATTGTTAAAAGCGCACGCTAATGGCTTTAATGCAATAAAAGCAAATAAAGTGGATAATGGTTTTATTAAACAGTGGCATGCCAATACCCATTTTATAGGTAAAGCCTGCACTATTACCCAACATAATAAGCAACAGTTTAGCTACCAATGCACGGGTGAAAACAAGCAAGCCCAAGCGACGCAACTTCATACACAAACAGTGGATAAAATACGTCAGTGTTTAGCGTCACAAGGCTGGTACGAAGACACGAAAGAGTCAGCAACTTCAATGAGTAGTAACTTTGTATTGGATGAAGCTAACCCAGTTATCACTTTATTTACTTCGCAAAGCAAAGCGCGCTATATTACCCGTTTTAAATTGCTCCACCGCTAGGAAATTAAATGCAAAAGCGTATATCTAATACATCAAAACTTAAAACAGACTGTTTAGGCATATGTGAGCGCCGCAGCGGTTATTGCACTGGGTGCGGAAGAACTAATGAAGAAATATTCGATTGGATCATTCTCTCTCAAGAAGAAAAAAATGCTATTTTAGCCCAGCCACGCGCTGACTTAAAAATGCCATAAATTTGCCACTTGCGTGTAATAGCCCCCCTTTAGTATTACTAAAAAAAGTATGGGGTGATCATCATGGCGGCAATATTTGTAATAAACTTAGCACGCTCAACGCAGCGACTAGCAAATACTCAAATGCAACTTGCACGGGTCAACTTACCCTTTGAACGTATTGACGCCGTAGATGGCGCACAATTGAGTACAGAACAAAAGTTTCTGCATTACAGCTTACAAATAAACAAACAAAAGTATCACTACCCGCTCAGCAATGGCCAAATTGGCTGCTATTTAAGCCACCGTAAAGCATGGCAAAAAATAGTGGATGAGAAATTAAAATACGCAATTGTACTTGAAGATGATTTTTATATTGATGACAGCATTCATGATGCAATTAAAAATATTGAGCAGCTAAACCAACCCTGGCAACTTATTAAACTCGCCGCGTATGAAAACCGCACTCGCCCTATTGCCTATCAGCAAAACCTAAATAATCACCAGCAATTAGTCATACATAAAAAGCTAATGACCGGCTGTTGTGCTACGGCAATAAGCTATGAAGGGGCTAAGCAATTACTTAAAGCCACAGCCCAATTTGGCCGCCCTGTAGATTGCGACTTACAGCATATTTGGGAAACCCAAGTAAATGGTTTTTCACTAATGCCATACCCTGTTTCGCAAAATACGGACATACAGAGCGATATTGCAAGCTGCGATTCTAAAACTAAGGTTAAAAAAGCATTTTTTAAACGTAAGCTTCAACAATTGCACAGCGGCGTTTTAAATAAACTGTATACCAATGCATTTATAAAACAAACCAAGCAAATAAAAGCGAATAAAAAAGGCGCTACAAAAACACCTTCTTTACTCACACAAGGTTCTTAATTTTATAACTATGCTTTATCGAGCGCTTGACTTACATCGGCAATAATATCGGCAATATTTTCAATCCCTACCGATAAGCGAATTAAATCACGGCTTACGCCTGCACTAGCCAGCTCTTCATCGTTTAATTGGCGGTGTGTAGTTGAAGCAGGATGGCACGCAAGCGACTTGGCATCGCCAATATTAACTAAGCGTAAAATCATGTTTAGTGCATCAATAAAGCGCGTGCCTGATTCAAGGCCGCCCGCAATACCAAAGCTTAAAATACCGGATGCTTTACCACTGGTAATTTTTTGGCTCATTGCATTATACGGGCTTGATTTAAGGCCTGCGTAATTAACCCAAAGTACTTTTGGGTGATTTTCTAAAAACTCTGCTAACTGCTGAGCATTTTCGCAGTGGCGATCCATCCTTAAGCCTAAAGTTTCAAGGCCGATTAAAATGTCAGATGCGTTTTTAGGCGCAAGCGCTGCACCGGTATTTCTAAGTGGCACGACTCTGCAACGTCCAATAAACGCTGCCTCGGCAAAGGCATCGGTATAAACCACATTATGATAAGACGGATCGGGCTCATTCATCATTGCAAAACGTGTCGAATTGGCTTTCCAGTCAAATTTACCTGAGTCAACAATCAACCCGCCAATGGCAGTACCGTGCCCGTTTATATACTTTGTCAGCGAATGAACCACTATATCGGCACCTAGCTCAAATGGGCGGCATAAATACGGTGTAGCCACAGTATTATCAACAATAAGCGGCACCCCTTTGCTATGAGCAATTTTTGCTAGCCGTTCAATATCGACAATATTACCTGCCGGGCTACCAATGGACTCACAAAATACAGCACGGGTGTTATCGTCAATGGCGTCTTCAAAGGCGCTAAAATCATCAGCTTTAATCATGCGTGCTTCAATACCCTGGCGCGGTAAAGTGTGGGAAAATAGATTATACGTACCGCCATAGACTTGGCTGGTACTCACAATATTAGTGCCTACTTCACACAAACATTGAATCGCATACGTAATAGCTGCCATCCCTGAGGCAACGGCCAGCGCACCAATGCCCCCTTCCATCGCGGCAATACGCTGCTCAAGCACGGCATTGGTTGGGTTCATTATGCGAGTATAAATATTGCCTGGTACTTTTAAGTCGAATAGATCAGCGCCATGCTGTGTATTATCGAACGTGTAAGATGAGGTATGGTAAATAGGCACCGCTGCAGATTTAGTGGTTTCTTCAGACTCGTAACCATGGTGCAGTGCTAATGACTCTAATTTCATAATTATATCCTTTAATACAGTGGTTATTTAACCTAGCATTATTAGTTTATAAAATGCACATGAAATTTATTGTTAGTGTAGCTTTCTGTCTCACTTAAAATTGAACACCAGCTAATTAATTTTATAATCAAGTAACTCTTTAGCAGGCAACGGTTTACTAAAGTAGTAGCCTTGTATCAAATCACAATTTAACTCGGCTAATAATTTTTGTTGTGATGATGTTTCTACACCTTCGGCTACGACACTTAAGCCTAGGCTATGCGACATTGCAATGGTGGCTTTAACTAAGCTGTAGTCTTCTTTGTTTTCGGTAATACCACAGATAAAGCTGCGATCTATCTTTAATACCTCAAACGGGTATTGCCTTAAATAGCTAAGCGATGAGTAACCTGTGCCAAAGTCATCCATGGATAGTTTAATACCTAGCTTATTAAGTGCATGCAAAGACTCTGTAATATTTGTTTGTACACTCATTAGCACACCTTCGGTAATTTCAAGCTCAACATCTTTCGCACTCACGCCATTTTTTTCTAACGTGCTTTCTATAAAACTTAATAGCTCTGAATCTCTAAACTGGCTTGGTGATAAATTAATAGCCATGCTGTAGTTTTGTTGAGAGCTTGCCTGCCACCGTGTTAAAAATACTAATGCCTGCTCAATAACAAACTTGCCAATAGGTATAATTAAACCTGTTTGCTCTGCTAACGGAATAAATTCATCGGGCATAACCTTACCAAGCACACTATTGTTCCAACGTAATAGCGCCTCTGCGCCAATAATTTTAAGTGTTTTAGCATCGCATTTAGGTTGGAAATACAATTCAAATTCATTTTTTTCAAGAGCAACATGCATTTGCTCTTCTATTGCTAACTGCCTATTTATGGCGGTATTCATTTCGCTGGTAAAACACGCGTAGGTGTTTCTGCCAAGAGACTTGGCATGATACATTGCTGTGTCTGCGTGGCGAAGTAAATCGGAGGCTGTCGTGCCATTCTCAGGGTATATTGCAACACCGATACTCAGTGTTAATAGTAGTTCTCGTCCATCTATTTCAAAGGGGGTTCTAAAGCTTTTAACTAAACTTGTTACAATCTCTACAACGTGTTCTTTACTTTGTAATTCTGGCAGTAAAATAATAAATTCATCGCCCCCTAGCCTCCCCACGGTCGCATTTTTATCAACCAATTGACCCAATTTATTAGCGGCGCTTATAAGTAATGAATCCCCGATTTCATGCCCTAAAGTGTCGTTTACTTTTTTGAAGTCATCTAAGTCGATAAAAATAACAGCGGCTAAAGTGTTTTTTTCGCTCGCAGTGTTAATTAGCTGAGTAAGTCGTTTTAAAGAATTAAAACGATTAGGGAGTAGCGTTAAGCTATCGTAATAGGCTTGTTTACGTATAAGTTTGTTTGACTCATGCTGCTCTGTTATGTCGCGAATTATCACCATTACTTGGTCTGAATGATGTAAATAACTCACTCGCGCTTCGAAATACAACACGCCTTTGGGTACTAAAAGTTCGTATTCAAAGCATACATTACCTTTGTGAATTAACAGCTCTTGAATATTGTCTTTAAACATTTTGGCTACAGTATAGGGCAATACGCTAAACATCGATTTATTTAAAAATTGCTCAGGCTGTAAATGTAAGTTGCTCAAATCATTTGCATGGTAATCAACTATCGTACCATCTCGTTTAAGCAAAAAATAAAGGTCAGGGATAGCTTCAAATACTTTTTCAAGCATCTGCTGTTTATCCATGGCTTGTGCTTGTGCCTGCTTTACCTCGCTCAAATCTATGTCAATGCAGTACATTTGCTTTACACCATGTTGATTTGTAAACATAACATGGCTTGAAAACACTGTTACATTGCCCCCATTTTGATGAACTAATGTAAGCTCTGCTGCAGGTATCTCTATATCATTTATAAGCCATTCACTATGGGCGGCTATAACTGCATCACGCATAGGTGGTGGAATAATTAAGTCTTCAAGTTTTTTTCCAGTTGCATACTCTTTTGTATAGCCATAAAGCAGCTCACTGCCTTTATTCCAGTAGATAACGCGTCGTTGCTCATCGTATCCTTGAACAGAAATACTGTGTATCGCATCAAATAACTGATGAAGCGGGTCGTTCAGTACAAATTGGTGTGACAGTGTTTGAACCGTTTTTAATGACTTCATTTATACGTTACCTAAAGAACTTATTAACTAAATAATAGGACGTACTTTTTAAATTAACACTTTTAGGTTGGTTTTTAAGTGATATACCTTTGCATAAAGTATAAAAAAGGAGCCAAAGCTCCTTTTTAAATGTTATTACAGTTAATTAGCTTACATATTAGCTGGGTGCTCTACCCCGACCCACGCCTTAAATAAGGCGCGTTGAGATAAAGTGGCATTTTTATCAGCAACCACCTTTTTAGGTTTATCATAATCCTGCGATAAAACCAGGGTTGTTGATTGAAGTGCATCTCGGCGAATAAAATCAATAGTCACCTTTTCACCCGCTTTAAACACCTCTAAGCTCGATTTTAAATCTTTCCCTACATGTTGCTTGTTTACAGCCACAATTTTATCGTCAGTAGTTAAACCTGCTTGCCATGCTGCGCCCCCTCTGCGCACATGAGTAAGCGTTAATAATTCACCACTATTTTTTGCAGTGGCATCAATACTTGCTAGTGGCTTAGCGTTCTCGGGGCGGGTTAGTTCCAAGCCAACTTTGGCCAATAATGCATCAAAATCTATATCAGCTGGGGTGCTTACGTTATCGTGCCACCAAGCGGTATAGTCTTCACCTGTGAGCTCTTTTAATATGGTAAGTACATCTTGCTCAGTAAATCCCTGTGGTAACCTGTGCTTATTGTATAAAGCATTGTGTACTTGGCGGTAGTTAACTTTTGCTTTGGTTGTTTCTAATAAATGTATATCAAGCAACATAGAAAGCAATGAGCCTTCTAAATATATATTGGTGCTGTAATTTCGCGCGTGGTCACCGCCTTGGTTTATCCACTTATCAAAGCTTGTTTCACTGGCACTTTGTACTTCTCGCCCTGGTGTTTGTAAGTGGCGATTAATTGTTTTACTCATCACTTTAAAAAATTCATCGGTGGTTTCTATGCCAGAGCGCACCAATAAGTGATCTTCAAAGTAGCTAGTGGAACCTTCCGAAATCCATAATAAATTAGAGTAGTTCATGTTAGTGTAATCATAAGGTACCAACCCTTTAGGGCGGTAGGCTTTTACATTCCAGGTATGAATAAACTCATGCGCGGCGGTACTTATAAAACCTAAATAATCTTCGCGACTACCAAACCGGTCTCTTGGGCGCTGTATAATGGTTGAGTTTAAATGCTCAGTTGCTCCGCCGGCACCTGATGTAGCATGGACCATAAATACATAACGCTCATACGGGTAGCTATTCCAAATAACATTACCTGTGGTCACCAGTTTTTTTAAATCAGTCAGCATTAGTTGCTCATCGTAGTTGCCCTCGCCCCATATAACTAGCTCGTATTGGCGGCCATCTACTTCAAATTTGTGAAGTTTGTTAATTCCTGTTTCTATTGGTGAGTCTACCAGTACATCGTAATCTGCGGCTTTAAAACTGTGTTTATTACTACCATTTTCCATACCAGATACAGAGCGCCACGCTTTAGGCACCTTTAAATCTACGGTAACAGGTTCTTGGCGAAACGATTCACTAAACATAAAAAAGCCAGATGCATCAATGAAGGCATGGCTATCGTCTATGTGGCGTGCACGTTTACCTAACTCGTTTGCATATACTTGATAATCAATATTCACCTGTGTTGGCTCAACTAAGTGCACACGCCATGTGCTGTGGTTAATTTTTTCCCATTTTAATGCATTGCCACTGTCGTCTGTGGCCGCAAAATAACGTACCCCATTAGCTAAATTTAATATTTCGTAGCGCCCAGTGCGCCATGCGGGCAATTTAACATCGATATGCGATTGCGCCGATTTTGGAAATTCTACACTCACATTGCCTAAATGGTGTTGAGGCTGTGTAATACTTAATGAGTAGTTAACATCGGCTAACGCAGGGGCAGCACAACAGGCCGCTAACATAGACAGGACAAAACGCTTTTTCATAATGACTCAAAGTTACTTATTATTTGAAATAAGCCTAACAAGGCATAAATTAAAAGTGAATTAAAAACGATAAACAACCTAATAGCTCAGTTTATATGCAGGGTCTAAGTAAAAATGCTAAGTTTTTAATTAGATAACTACACTTAATATGATTTTGTTGTAAACTGAAGGTAATGTAATTAATACGATGGCGGTATGCTTAGGTGTCTGAAAACTCTAACGCTGTAGATAAAAAGTTAAAGCAAGCAATTGAAGCAAGGATAGCCATTGAAAATGCGCGTAAGATGCAAGTTGATACTTTATCAAACCTAACTGCAAAACTGTCTTTAAGCTGCAAAGGGCTTGATATTGAGCTTGATAATAAACTCGCCAAATTTAGAAATTCGCTAAATAAAGGGGTCGGGTTTGAAATATTATCCCCTTTAATAGATGACATTTTATTGTTATTACAAAACCAAGAGGCGTTACAAACAGCCCATCAGCGAGAGCTGTTTTCGAGTGTACAAACAGCCGGTAAACTTTTACAAAAAACCAAAGGCTTACCAGACGATACTCGCCGCACCTTAAGACATTTACTCGACCACGAAATTAATAATGTACAGTCTACACACGACTATATTCCCATATTAAATCAGCTTATTAACTTTTATCACCATGCTTTACAGAGCAAACTATCAGCCACGGATGAAACAAGCGCTAATGCCTCTCCTCGTATGGCTAAAAAGTTGTTAGAGCTTGCCAATGAGCTGGTATTAGAGGATGAATCGACAGAGCAAATTAAACAAATAAAAAATGCAATCACCGAAAACGATAATATAGAAGCGCTGCTGCAAGCTGCATTAAACATAATTAGCGTTGTGGTTAAAAATATTAGTGAAGAGCGCCAATCGGCACAAAGCTTTTTAGTCTCACTTAATCAAACGTTAGAAGAGTTGCACTCATCAATTGTATCTACCAGCCAACACTCTAAATCAATGGGTGAAGAGTTCGATACGCTCAACAAACGTATTGAAGGGAAAATAAAGCACTTAAACGAGCAAACCCAATCCGCTACGTCAATTTCCTCTTTAAAAGAATTAGTAGACAACGAGCTAAGATCGCTCAGTAAAGACTTTATTGCTAAAGAGCAGCTAGAAAGAAAAGAGCGCGAAACACTGATTGCCAGTTTTGATGAAATAAACGATCGAATTGGTAGCTTAGAAGGAAAACTAACTAAATATAAAAAACGCCTAAACGAGCAACGGTTTAAAAGTTTACTCGACAGCCTTACAAAACTTCCTAACAGAGCGGCTTTTGATGAACGTTACAATCACGAGCTTCACTTATTTAATGTCCAAGCCTCGGATGTTACCCTAGTGGTTATTGATGTGGATCACTTTAAGTCAATTAATGATAGATTTGGTCATACTGCAGGCGATATAACCTTACAAGTTATTGCAAAGGCGTTGCAAAAATCAGTAAGGCAGTCTGATTTTATAGCCCGCTACGGCGGAGAAGAGTTTGTTTTACTAATGCCTGGGCTTTCGTTGTTGAACGCAGCGCAGCCGCTTGAAAAACTTAGAAAAGTGATTAAAAATATTCCTTTTAAATTTAGAGAAAAAGAAATAGAAATCACCATTTCGTTAGGCGCTACACAATTTAAAAAAGGCGATACACCGCTCAAAGCATTCGACAGAGCAGATGACGCCCTCTATGAAGCAAAAAAAACGGGTCGGGATCGCCTTTGTATGAGTAAATAATGTCATAATTCTCAATTAGTTTGAGAGCTAAAATAGATGACATGCAGTTTTTACATTTTAAGCAGCAAGGAGAATGCCGATGTTAATACAGTTAAACCCGACTGGGGTTTTAGATTTACTGTCACAATTGGAAGTTGATTTATTAGAGCAATCTTCAGCCAGTGAACGTTATCGACTTTTTAGAAACTGTGCCTTAGCCGTCCTTAACGTAGGCAGCCACACAGATGCAAGTAATGAGATTTACGACAAATACCAAGACTTTGATATTCGCTTAGTTAGTCGCGAGCGCGGCATTAAAATTGAGCTTGAAAACCCGCCCAAAACCGCCTTCGTCGACGGCGAAATAATTACCGGTATTCACGAGCATATTTTCTCTGTGATCCGCGATATTTTGTTTATTTGCCAAAAGTACGAAAAAGACCTTAAAGAGCAAAAAGCCATTACTCATATGGTGTTTGATATGCTTAGAAACGCCGGGGCCCTGCGCGTTAATAGCGAACCAAACATGGTGGTATGTTGGGGTGGGCACTCAATAAATGAGATAGAATATAAATACACAAAAGAAGTGGGCTATGAGCTTGGTTTACGTGGTTTAAATATCTGTACAGGTTGCGGCCCAGGCGCAATGAAAGGCCCAATGAAAGGTGCAACTATAGGCCATGCTAAACAACGTATTAGCGAAAACCGTTATCTTGGTTTAACAGAGCCAAGTATCATTGCAGCAGAGCCACCAAACCCTATTGTCAATGAGCTGGTAATTTTACCCGATATTGAAAAGCGCCTTGAAGCTTTTATTAGAACAGCCCATGCCATTATTATATTTCCAGGCGGTGCCGGTACTGCAGAAGAGTTACTTTATTTATTAGGCATTTTACTGCACCCAGATAATGAAAAGCAGTGTTTGCCTGTTATTTTAACTGGCCCTAAAGAAAGCGAAGCGTACTTTAACGAGTTGTGTAAGTTTGTAGAGCTCACATTAGGCAAAGAAGCCCTTGATAAGTTTGAAGTAATCATTGATGATCCTGCTCTTGTAGGGCAAAAATTAAAGTCAGCAATGGCAAGTGTACGTAATTATCGTAAAAGCCAGGGAGATGCCTACTACTTTAACTGGACACTAAAAATCGATAACGACTTTCAGCAACCTTTTGCACCGACCCATGAAAACATGGCTCAGTTAGATTTACACCTTGAGCAACCCAAGCAGCAATTAGCAGCTAACTTGCGCAGAGCGTTTTCAGGTATTGTTGCTGGCAATGTAAAAGATGAGGGCCTACGCGCCATAAAAGCACACGGGCCCTATGTGTTAAGCGGTGAGCCTGAATTAATGAAAGATATGGATAAACTATTACAGGCATTTGTAGACCAAGGTCGTATGAAGTTACCCGGTAGTAAGTACGTCCCTTGTTATGAAATAAAAGCATGAGTTTGACTATTTGAAACCCCATTTACTTTTAATTGATGCGCTTAATTTAATTAGGCGCATTTACGCAGTTGACGCTAACCAAACACACCATAGTGAAGAGCACATGCTAAAAGCAAGCTGCGCGCGTGTAGCGCATGCATGTAAAAAGCTATTGCAATCAAGCAATGCAACTCATGCAATTGCTGTATTTGATGGTGATAAAAGCTGGCGCTATCATTTTTATAAAGATTACAAACATTCAAGAGCTCCCATGCCACAAACGCTAAAAAATGCGTTAGTGGATTTTAAACACGCTATTGAACAAACAGGTATTGTGGTATTTGAGCCTATAAATGATGAAGCAGACGATATTATTGCAACCCTTGCAGATAAAGCCGCCACTAATCATATAAGCAGCACGATTGTTTCTACTGATAAAGGGTTTTTACCTTTTTTGAGCAACTATATTTGTGTGTACGATTACTTTAAAAAAATCTACCTAAATTGCGACAGCATTGAGCAGCGTTTTGGTGTGGAGCAAAGTAAGCTCATTGATTTTTGGGCTTTAGCAGGCGATAAAACTAACGACATACCCGGCGTGAAAGGCATAGGGACTAAATCTGCCCAGCTTATTGTCAATACATACCCAAATATAGATAGCGCCATAGAAGATGATGCCCTATCAAGCAGTATTCAAAAAAAGCTTTTAGAACACAAAAATATGTATGTTACTTCTAAACAGTTAGTAACGTTACGTACAGATATTCAACTAGGGTTTAGTTTAAAGCAGCTGAGGTTGCGTTAGTCGCATGTTGATAGCACTGTTTAAGCACACAGCATATACTCACTATAATGTTGCGAGTGTGAGTCAAAAATGATTAAAAAGTTTATAAGATACTTAATACTAGGGTTAGGCTTGTATGCACTCATCGCATCGTTAGTGATTACATTTTATAAAGATGATCCGCAAGCAATGATATGGCAAGACCGTGAGGCCTTTAACGAGCGTTACATTAATAAGCTGTCAATTGATGAGGCGGTTACTTTAAATAGTGTACTCGATTATTTAGGCAGCCCTGATTTAACCTACGCTAAGCGGAATAAAGACCAAGTATGGCAGATTGTTTTTTACCGCACTCAGCACCAAACTTCAGATGGCATAACCACAATGGATGAATGCACCGGCTTATTATTTAAAAATGGTGAGTTATTTTTATGGGGTCCCAGCGCCTATACTACTTATCAGGAAAAGATCAGGTGATGGCCAATGGATGAGCCAATTTCAAAACAGTTGATACGGTTAGTACAGAACACACAAAAAATACTGACACTTTATGATGATAAAACACAGTGGCAGCATTTGTATCCGCTTGTAGCACAAACAGCCCAGCATTACCGCATTTTGTATCAGCTTCAGCCCCATGCTCTGCAAGCGCGTTTGAGCTTGTATATTGGCCAATACGACTTTGCAACAAACCTAGTCATTAATCAGTGTGTGCTAAGTACTGCATTGTGTGTAAGCCAAGGGTACGATAATGAATTAACCGAGAGTTATATTAGTATTGCACTCACTGAGCACTGCTGCGTAGTAGCGCAACACAATAAAATGGCACAGCAGCAAATACTCACCCTCAGCGATAAAAAAATATGGCGCTTTCGCCACCAGCTAGCGGCTAAAATGTTACTTAGTGCAAAGCACCCTGCTCACAATAGCGTGCGTATGTTGGCTAAATTAAATAAGTATAAGCATGCATTACTGAGCGCTAGCGATATCATGCTTTACGATAATGCCATTACCTTGTGTGCATTAAGTAATATAATAGCGATGAACATCACCTATACATCAAAAAAAAATCCTTTAGGCTTTTATAAAGCGTTATCGCAGCTATATATCAAAACAAACAACTCATTTGCACAAAAGTTAATTAAAGGGTTAGTAGCGCATATAGGACCGCACTTGCCGGGGAGTAAAACTGTTTACTGCGAACAAGCCATGGTGTATTTGGCCAGTGATAAGGCAAATAAACATATACTTATTAATGCCAATAATGAGAATAAATTAGCGTGGTACAAAGTTAAAACAAGACTTAACGATCAACCGCTGCAATGGCTATGTACAGATAAACGGGTATTATTTTTAGCCTGGAATAATGAACATCTAGTAGCAAATAAAACTAAGCCGATAAACTCTAAAGCCGAGTTAATAGCCTTGGTTAGCCATATAAAAGTGGCGCACGAATATAGCTTTAAAGGTTTAGATAAATTACTAGCCCCTTTTAGCGAAATAACACATAAGCTCTGCCAAGCAGTTAGACCTTATAACAATCAGCACCAAGCTGCTAAAGATCTACGTCATAGCTTATCTATGGTTGGCTACGATAATGCACCGGCGATCATTCAGCGGGTTATATTTGAGCAACTAGTGGATACATCAGATCATCCACATAAACACATCGTACTTAATAAACTTAATAGCCTTAATCGTATTTTAGCGTTAATGGTAAGTAATAACCCTAAACAGCAATTTGAACATATAGCCTTGCCCATTTATGGTTACGTACATTATTTATTGACTTATTGTAGTAGCCAGCTCTCACCAAAAGTACCTATAAACAGCGCACCTAACCAAACCTACAGCGTCCCATTGGCAACCTTTTTTGGGGTTGAAACGATTGATAAAGAGCATTTAAATACAGAGCTAACGCAATTACTAAGCGATAACCCATGGACCAAAGCACTGCTCGATGCTGAACAACAGCCCAAAAAAGAGCTAAACGAGCAACACAAACTGTGGATTAGTTTAAAGGTCATAGCGCAAAGTGTTTTCAAACCCGATTTACCCCTAACGCCTTGGCAACAACAAACCTTAAATGCGCAACTAAAAGCACAAGGCTTTAAATCACAGGATGACTTTTTTGCGCAACTGCAAGGCTTATCACTGTATAACAGCATTTAAGTCACTTATGCTCACTATAACCATAGATTATACCCCGTATTTATAGTATAAACTGGCAAAATGGGCGATAAGTTGGTATAAATGCGCCCTCAAAATATATCCACATACGTCACATAAATGACCTAACAAGCAGTTACTATTATTAGTAATAATTTATGTGCGTTTTTTATTCTTTTAAAGGAAAACTCAATGGCCAAACAAACCATCACAGTGATCAAAGGCGACGGCATCGGTCCGAGCATTATCGACTCAGCACTTGAAATATTAAAAGCCGCAGGTTGCGATTTTGATTATGAATTTGTTGATGCAGGCCTTGCTGCACTAGAAAAAACTGGCGAGCTACTTCCTCAAGAAACAATTGATACAATAGCTAAAAATAAAATCACACTTAAAGGGCCATTAACAACACCTGTAGGTGAAGGTTTTACATCTATTAACGTAACGTTACGTAAGCAATTTGGTTTATATGCAAACGTACGCCCTGTTAAATCATTTGTAGGTACTAAAGCACGTTACGATGATATCGATATCATTACTATCCGTGAAAATACCCAAGGTATGTACTCAGGTTTAGGTCAAGTAGTAAGCGAAGACGGTAACGAAGCAGAAGCTAAATCTGTAATTACTCGCGAAGGCGCTGAAAAAATCATCACGTTTGCTTACGAGTTAGCTGTACGTGAAGGCCGTAAAAAAGTAACCGCAGTACACAAAGCAAATATCTTAAAATCAACTTCCGGCTTATTCTTAAAAGTTGCACGAGAAGTTGCTGAACGTTACCCGCAAATAGAATCAACTGAAATGATTGTTGATGCAACATGTATGAAGCTAGTAATGACGCCTGAAGAATTTGATGTTGTCGTTACAACTAACTTATTTGGCGATATTTTATCTGACCTATGTGCTGGCTTAGTTGGCGGTTTAGGTATGGCACCAGGTGCAAACATTGGTGAAGATGCCGCTATTTTTGAAGCTGTACACGGTAGTGCTCCTGATATCGCAGGTAAAAACCTAGCAAACCCTACTTCAGTAATTTTAGCGTCTATCCAAATGCTTGAGCATTTAAATATGGGTGATACTGCTGAGCGTATTCGCAGCGCTGTTGCTGAAGTAATTAAATCAGGCGATCGCACAACACGCGACTTAGGCGGCAGCCACGGTACAACTGATTTCACTCAATCAGTAATCGACCGTTTATAATTAAACAAGTTTAGTCTTGTTTTAAGCCTAAAAAGCCAGCATGTTGCTGGCTTTTTTGTATTTTTAGTTTTGCTAATTGAATCAGTTGGCATAACGAAGCTATTAATTTAAAAAGTTTTTAACTTAGCTAGCATCACCTTCTAAACAACTAGTATTAGATTATTAAACATTTTTGCCCATGCGCCGATAAAAACCACCTATCACTAATAGCGCGATTAAATAACCAATTGCCCCACCACTAGATGATGACTCAGTTTGCGCTTCTTGTATAGAAACTGTTAAATCACTACTTATAACGTCATTGGTTTGATTGTCTGTAAGTGTAAGTTTTACCTTATAACTCCCTGCGCTTTGGTAGTTATGACTTGGGTTTTGCGTTGTACCTAGTGGGCTACTATCACCATAATCCCAGCTATATGTATAATTACCTGAACCACCTAATGGTGAGCTATTAAATTGCACCGCTAAGTTATTTGCTGTAAAGCGTGTACTTAATTGCAGCGGCACGCTTACACTCAAAGCCTGCTGTTGGCTAACACTTATCCCTTGCGCATCGGTTACGCTTAACGCAAAGGTGTAATCGCCAGAATAACTAAACTGGTAATCTAGTTTTTCAGTTTGCGATACAGGCTCACCATTTATGAGCCAACTTATCTCGTAAGGTCCGTCTCCACCACTGACGGTTGCTTGAGCAGATAATGTTGCTCCGTTTAACTGATACGCTAAATTTTCAATTTCTAGCGGCTTTGTGATAGTAATTTGGCTAGTTTGTGTTTGTGTAGCCGTCTCACCCATTGCCGAAAATATAACGCTATAGGTGCCATAACCGGCGTAGGTATGTGTAGGGCTTAGCTCTATGCTCGATTGCCCATCACCAAAGTCCCATAAAAATGTATCTGTGGGAGTTAAGTCTAAACCAGCTACATTAAAGTTAACGGTTGTCTCGTTTACTGTTGTGATTATTTGTTGTTGTGCATCATAGCTCAGCAAAAGCTCTGCAGTTTCACTTTCAGGGTGTTGGCTAACTATTTCAAAGTTAAACCCTTGGGGAGTAATCACCACCCCTGATTCAGGCTGCTGCGTAAAGCTGTAATCAAAATGATCATTAAACTCACTAATGGCCGCTAAGTCTTGATCGCCTAACCCCGCACTTTGCTGATATAAACTAAATGCAGCGTCGCGCACTTGTATAGGTGTATCTGCCAGTGTACTGCTACTTGTACCACGATAAATTGGCTTTTGATCTGCATCAACCACTAAATTAAAACCACCCCCTGGGTGCTCAGTGGTATTATTGTTATCAAAGGCACTATTGCCATACCACAATAAAACACCCGGTGAGTATTGCTCTGTTTGTAAACCGGCATCCATCCCTTTGTGTGCGCGTAGCTGTAAATAGTAGTGGGCTGCTTTAGCATAAATATAACTACTCACGCGGCTGAAACCATTTAACGCTAAGGTAGGACTTGGCTGCTCTGCGTTATTTTGCCAAATCACAGTATTGTTGTGTGTTATTTTTAAATCATCGGCTACAAAGCCATAATAATGTGTGTTTGTATCGCTAACATACTCAATACTTAATGTAATGGTTTGTCCTGCATATTGTGTTAAATCAAACTCATGCTTTAAAAAGCCATTAGGTTGCTGCGCATCTGCATGTAAAAACGAATCACCACTTATATACGGGCCTATATCTCCATAATAGGGGTTTGTCTCAGTTGTGTAATTACCCGCTAAAGGGTTTTGATTTACCTTAACTTGCACAAGGTCATAATCGCGTTCAATACTGTAGTAAGCTAAAAAGCTAAGAGTCAGAGGTGTAACCGCCTCAGGTAAAGTCACCGTTTGTGAAAGTGTCTGTGTTAGATTATTGCCTGTACCAGAATAAAACTGAAAATCACCTTCAACTGGGGTTTTAAATTTTTCGAGCTGCTGCGCAAGGCTTACTTTAATTTGATTTTGCTGCTGAGAAAGTGAGCTCGTGTAAACAAGCGACTGCTGAGGCTGGGTATTCACTTCCTCCATGGTTAAATTAAGCTGGTTCACCCAATTGCCTTGGTATCGGTTTTGTAAATACTCAAGCGCCTGCGCACTAAACATAACCGGCTGTGATCCCCGAGGGCCACCAGCCCAGCTACCTGTAGACATGATAGACCACGAGGCGACAGGCTCACCTGCGGTAAAAGATTGCAAATCATATTCGTCAGGTAACCCTAAATCGTGACCAAATTCATGTGCTACTACCCCAATACTGGCATCAATCGGGTTGATTGTATAACCCGATAACTTGATATTACTTCCCGCTATAGTGACGGGTTCACTGTTCTCGTCAAATACGTAGTAGCGGTGCGACCAAATTGCATCAGTTCCTAAATAGCCTCCGCCAGATTCTTCACCTATGCTCGAATGAAAAACCATAACATGATCTATAATGCCGTTGGGTTCATTGATAATGCCGTCGTTATCTATGTCATCTAAGTCTGTTAAATCGTATTGGCTTAAATCAATATCAAACTGCTCAACAGCTTTTTCTACCGCCTCTTTTATCAATGCGGGCGCATTTATATCTCGGGTAGTACCTACACGCTCTCCATAGGTTTTAGCATTAAAATCTGCCCTAACCCACCCGTATACTTGCCCGCTAAAAGTTAAGCTCGCACCAGAAGCACCGTAGTAATAATCGTGTACACTACTAAGGCTTTCATTATTAGGGCCTACAAATCCCCCTTTATTAAAAAGCAATTGGTGGTAATGCTCCCTTGTGTAGTCTTCGTAATACATGTCGGTATCATCAGCAACAAGCTGGTTTTCATCGTACTTTAAATCAGGAAAGTCGATTAAAATAGCCAACACTTTGACCTCAGTCAGCGTGTTGTTGGAGCTAACCGCACTTGAATATTGCAGCTGCTTATTAGCTTGCTTAGCAGTTAAACGCGCTTTTATGGCCGAAACAGATTTTAACTGCGAAGGGCTTACCTGTGAGGTATTCGCTAAATAGCTTTCAACCGTTGGCTTGTTAGTGCTTTGTTGGGTATCGCCGCGTTTATTTAACCAATACTCTATTCTTTGTTTGTTAATAATACCTGGGTCATGCGCACTGGTATTCGCTGCGTTAACATTTATGCTGCAAAGGAGTAAGCCAAGCCCTATTATTTTTTTCACTGTATCTTCCCCTGATAAATTATTGCTCTATGATACCTAATATATGCATTAAGCATAGTGCTCAAACAATCTATTTACCCGTTAGAGTTACTGAAAAAATTAGCATAAATTCTTCTTATTTCTCACAGAACTAAAAACACACTGCACGCTTTTTAAATAAAAATAATTTATTTTGCAATTTTAATCCAAAATAGCACTTTCAAGGTTGACATAAACACGTAAAACACTTAAAAATAACTGCATATAGAATTATTAATCTAAAGCAGTTTTTTGCTTTTACAAAGTGACAATTATGAAAAAACAACTTCACCTTTTAATCGTGCTCGTAGTGGTCTTAGTGATAAGCCCAGCGGGGATGTATTAAAAAGTGAAATTGCTTTTTAAAAACCCTCGCACTACGCGGGGGTTTTTTTATGCATAAACAGCGCACAGAGGAATGAGGATGAGCAAACACGAATACAATGGTTCTGAACTAGTTGTTCGGGCATTAAAAGAGTTAAAGGTTAAGTATATTTTTGGCTACCCGGGTGGGTCGGTTTTAGATTTATACGATGCACTTTTTCAGCAAGAAGACATTGAACACATTTTAGTGCGTCACGAGCAAGCTGCAACGCATATGGCGGACGGTTATGCCCGTGCCACAGGTGAAGTAGGTGTTGTACTTGCCACCTCAGGCCCTGGCGCAACAAACTGTATTACGGGTATTGCTACTGCGTATATGGACTCAATCCCAATGGTAGTTTTATCGGGGCAGGTACCAACAAGCTTAATTGGTGATGATGCTTTCCAAGAAACTGACATTGTTGGTTGTTCTCGCCCGGTTGTAAAACATAGCTTTAACTGCAGAAGCGCTGAAGAAATTCCGGCAATTTTAGCCAAAGCGTTTTACATTGCCAGCTCTGGTCGCCCTGGTCCTGTGGTTGTAGAGCTACCTAAAGATATGCTCAACCCAGCAATCAAATTTGAATACAAGTTTCCTAAAAGAACAGAGCTTAGAACATACAGCCCTAATACCAAGGGGCACTCAAAGCAAATTCGCAAAGCAGTGAGTGCTATTTTAGAGGCTAAAAAGCTGGTTATATACTCAGGTGGCGGTATTATTTTATCTAATACCTCAGAGCAACTAACTCGTTTAGTTGAGTCATTAAATGCTCCGATAACAAATACATTGATGGGTTTAGGCGGTATTTCAGGTGTTCACCCAAATTACGTCGGTATGTTAGGGATGCACGGTACGCTAGAGGCTAACAAAGCCATGGCCAACGCTGATGTAATTTTAGCACTGGGCGCACGCTTTGATGATCGAGTAACCAATAATGTTAAAAAGTTTTGCCCTAATGCAACCATTGTTCATGTCGATGTAGACCCGACTTCTATTTCTAAAACCATAAAAGCGCATATTCCGGTTGTGGGCTGTTTAGCCACTGTGATGGAGCAACTACAAGCCGGCATAGATAATAGCAATATTCAAATTGATCGCAGTGCACAAGAAGATTGGTGGCGACAAATTATTAGCTGGCGCGAACAAAAGTGCCTAAGTTACAACACCGACGGTGACAAAATTAAGCCACAAGCTGTTATAGAAGCAGTGTATAAAGCAACCAATGGTGACGCGTATGTAAGCTCAGATGTAGGTCAACACCAAATGTTTGCAGCGCAGTATTATCCATTTAAAAACCCTCGTCAGTGGATTAACTCAGGGGGCTTAGGCACCATGGGCTTTGGCCTGCCCGCAGCGATGGGTGTTAAGCTTGCCTTTCCGGATAAAGAGGCAGTGTGTGTCACCGGCGATGGTTCGATTCAAATGAATATTCAAGAACTCTCTACATGTTTGCAGTACAACTTAGCTGTAAAAGTGGTTTCACTAAATAACCGCTCGTTAGGCATGGTACGCCAATGGCAAGATATGATTTACGGTGGTCGCCATTCATCATCTTATATGGAGTCATTACCTGATTTTGTAAAACTGGTTGAAAGCTATGGCCATGTGGGCATAAAAGTAGATACGTTGGATGAACTTCAACCCGCTATAGATAAAGCTATGAGCATAAACGACCGTTTGGTATTTTTAGATATTAACGTTGATGAAAAAGAGCATGTGTACCCAATGCAAATAAAGCTAGGTGGCATTGATGAGATGTGGTTACGTAAAGGAGTAAAAGCATAATGCGTCGTATATTATCTATTTTATTAGAAAATGAACCGGGTGCCTTGTCTCGCATTGTTGGGCTTTTTTCACAACGCGCCTACAACATAGATAGCTTAACAGTGGGCACCACTGATGACGAGTCATTGTCACGCATCACCATTACCACTATGGGTGATGATAGAATCGTTGAACAAATTACTAAACAAGTTAATAAATTAGTTGATGTACTTAAAATTATTGATTTAACCGAAATGAGTCACATTGAGCGTGAATTATTACTAGTTAAAGTATTTGCTCAAGACGAAACCACACGTGCCGCTGTTACACGCGTTGTAGATGTGTTTCAAGGTGCAATTTTAGATATGGGACGGCAAAGCTACAGTTTACAATTGGTAAGCAGCACAGACAAAATAGAGTCGTTTTTAGATACCCTACGCCACGAAACCGATATTATTGAAGTGGTGCGCTCTGGTGCTGTAGGTATTGGCCGTGGTGATAAAGCCTTAAAAGCATAAAACCTACTTAGCTAAATTTATAAATTAAAAGCCACTATTTAGTGGCTTTTTTATTGGCAAAAAAAAAGAGCTTAATAGCTCTTTTTTAAAAAATCTGTAAAGCGCCAATTAAGGGTTTACTTGGTCTTTAAGACCCTTACCTGCTTTAAAGCTTGGGATAGTTGCCGCTGCGATTTGGATCTCAGCACCCGTTTGTGGGTTACGGCCAGTACGTGCTGCACGTTCTTTAACTGAGAAAGTACCAAAACCTACTAATGCAACTGAATTACCTTCTTTTAAAGAAGAAGTTACAGCGCCAGTAAACGCGTCAAGTGCACGTGTAGCAGCAGCTTTAGAGATTTCTGCATCAGTAGCGATTTTTTCAACTAATTGAGCTTTATTCATTGTTAGATTCCTATTCGTTATTATTTTGCCTTCGCAAAACCTATCTTTATGCATTTTTAAGGAGTTAGCAACAGCAAATTGCATTTTTTGCTTAAATACTTAGAAAATGCGTAAAATTTTAATAATTCTCGGTAAAATACAGCGTATTGGGTTAACTAGAACTTAATTTAAGTACACAAAAGGCACACATTAAAGAACGCACTGAACTATATTTTTTCGATCACTAAGGTTACTTCCCCAACCTCGACCCCAAACTTAACAATAGACGTACGGTTAATCAAGCGAGATTGTGTAACCAAGTACATCCAATCATCAAAGTTTACTTCAAGCGTGCTGCCGTCATAGGGTAAAGCCACATTGTAGTTCCAATGAAACACGCTGCCGGCGCTTTTTCCCGTCGCCATACCAAGCACGTCATCAGCTCGTCCTACTAGGGTATTATCATCATTGAGGGTGACATACCAAACACGTTTTTGAGTTTCTCCGTCATCATACACAAAATCTTCTTCTATAACGCCCTCGTTACCCTCCCAGCGTGCATTCATAGTAACGACAAGCTTACGTGTTAGTTCGCCTTTATAATCTTGCACAACGCCGTAGGCTTTTAAGTCACCACTAAAAAACGCTTTAAAATCGAATTCTGGATTGCTGTTATTATAGTGCTCTACTTTTGGCGCGGAGCAGCTCACTAAAAATAATGCGGCCATTAAAATGCATAGCTGTTTAAATTTATTTATATTACGCATGTTAAATCCCTAATAATTGTTTTCTAAGTGCTGGCTCTGAAGTGTTTGGGCTTAGCCAGATAGCTAAAAATTGGTTGGCAAATTGCGAGTCTGTAATTTCACCTAGTTTTTGATCGTTATGATAAAAGGTGGATTGACCGTCTGCTGCTGTATGCAAGCTCAAAGACTCACCTTTTTTAATGTCTGGCCAAAGCGAGAGTAATTTATCTGCGTATTTGGCTGATAAATTACTTTTGCCTAAATGCTGCCATTGCTCTTTAGTTGCTTTAACGATGTCTTTAGCTGCAAAATCACGCAAATAGGTGAGCTTAAATTTAACCGGGTGTGTATTTTGTTCGTACCCTCCTGATTCGGTGTATAGGGTTGCATCGTAAACATCCCAAAATAAATATTCCATACGCGCCTCGCCCACTTTTTTAAAGTCAGTCTGCTCTTCACTAAAACTTAATGGAGTAAAAAAAATAGCCACCGTAACTGCGGCCACTACTGCACATGTTTTTGCGGTGATACTCATACAGGATCCTGTTATTGCTTGCTAAATTTTAAAATCGATTTGATCTTTTGGTTAATAATAAGAATTAATGAAAAGGCTGCAGCCCAAAGTGCGCCATACAAAAGCCAAAATGCCCACACAGGTGTATAAATATCAAGCACGCCAAATTGAGCACCTGAATAATAACTAATTGGCGCAAAAGCTAAACACACCAAATAGGCTTGCCAAACTTTAAGGTTTGTAATAAACGCCATTGAGGTGTTTAAGCAAAGAATTAGTGCCGCCCATAGTAAGACTAACCAAAGCGGAAAAGGTGATACTTTAAACTCCAGAAGGTTTAACTCTGTAGCTAGATACTCACACAACAGCGCTATGGGTAAAGCTTTTACTAAAAGTAGCGCGTCGAGCTTACGTTGCTTCGATAAAGCAAACATAAGCACGACAATAACTGATGTGTATAAAACAGATTGCGCTTCAAAAAACAGTGATAAAAACCACACTGTTTGAAAAAGCACAAAATTAATAATTAAGGGCAATTTCGTCATTTTGACTGGTGAAGCGGGGTTTGCGTGCCATTAAATGAACAGTGCTCGTTGCACGCGTTCTAAATGCTCCCTCACAATATGCAAAGTAGAACAGCCACAGCCTGTAAAACCGCTCATCAAATTTATCACTGTCTAACGTATGCCAGTTTTCAATAAAACGAGTACGCCAATCAGCTAAGGTTCTCGCATAATGAGCGCCAATATCATTTACTGTGTGTATGACCATATCACTATTATTTTTAATTTGCTCGCTCATCTCATTAAGTGATGGCAAACAACCACCTGGGAAAATATACTGCTGAATAAAGTCGGAATTTTTAAGATAATGCTGATAGCGCTGATCACCAATCGTAATTGCTTGAATAAGCATCGCACCATCTTCTTTGAGCAAACTATTACATTGTTTAAAAAAGCTTGGTAAGTATTCGTGACCAACAGCTTCAATCATTTCTATTGAGACAAGCTTGTCGTATTGACCTTCTAGTAAACGATAATCGAGCTTGAGCAAGGTTATATTATTTTCAAGACCTAACTGTTTTATCTTGTTCTCAACATAGGCATATTGTTCATCCGAAATCGTTGTTGTGGTCACATGGCAGTTGTAATGTGTGGCCGCGTAAATAGCAAACGCCCCCCAGCCTGTGCCTATTTCGATAATAGAATCGCCTTCGCTTATTTCTACTTGCTCGCATATGCGCTTGAGCTTATTTTGTTGAGCATCCTCAAGTGAGGCGTCTTTTGAAGGGTAAACAGCACAAGAATAAAGCATTTCATCACTTAAGAATGATTCGTATAAATCATTTCCTAAATCGTAGTGCGCGACAATGTTCTTTTTAGAGCCAGATTCAGAATTGCTATTTTTAAAGTGGTTAAAACGGTGAGCAATACCGCTAAAAAATGAGAATTTTTTCTCAAATTCATCGAGCTGCTTTTGATTAATAGCAAAAATTTGAATTAGATTTGTTAAATTATCGCAAGACCATTGCCCGAGAATGTAAGACTCACCAGCACCAACACTGCCTGATAACGCAAACGCTTTGTACATAGCGGTGTCGTTAACCGTTATCGTGGTTTTTAAATCTGAATGCTGTTGACCAAACACAATAGGATCATTGTTTTCAACTAACACTATTTGACCGATTTCTATACTTGCAAAAGCTTTAGTGACAAGCTTTTTATATAAACTTGTAAACCAACCTGTTTGCTCTTGACAACTTATACTCGAGACTTTTTCCATCTTGAACCCTTTATAATTGTGTCGCTACCTGCAACCAAGCTTTTCTATTTAACTATACTAAGGTTTTCCTGAATGACCTAAAAAAGGAACCCTTTTAATGAACAGTTTAAGCGCTTGAACATAAATACCTTTAAAAATAGAGAACGTCATTGCAGGAAATTTTTTTAATAATTTACTAACTTCTTGCTTAGTTAACTGACTTCGTTTTAACCGCAAAGAAGCGTCAAACAACAACTCATCTCCACGTTTATTTTCTATATGTATTAATGTGTTAGAGGCAGTGTGCTGTATCTGCCAATGGTAGTCCATATCTAAATTCATAAAAGGTGATACGGAGAAAGCTTTTTTAAAGTTCACTTTTTTTTGTAGCGGCACCAAATAGTAGTGACGTTCATTCCACGGTGTATTACTTACCTCAGCCACCATATACTTAAAGTTATCAGTGCTGTTACCATAAAAGTAAAAGTTCACAGGACTAAAATAAATTCCCAAACACCTAAGCTGACCAAGCATATAAATGTGTGAGAACGTTTCTTTAACGCCTAGCTTTTCTATTTGGCACTGTGCACGTTCAAAAATACTTAATGGCTCTGAATTTGGCAGAGTATTTAAATAGTCAGCTTGGTTAAAACGCAGCGCTTTAAAACCAAAAGTACCTAACATAGGATGTATATTGTTGAGTAACAATGGATTTTTTAAATCTACCCACATCATATAAAGTGGGTATTTAAACTGGTGCTTTTTTTCAGCAAAACGGCGATGCCTAACATCGCCTAAGTAAACAGCGCTATTCAAATTCAACACCTAGCTGTTTGGCCACATCGACCCCACTGCGTACGCCATCTTCATGAAATCCGTTATACCAGTACGCCCCACAAAAATAACTGTTATTTTGGCCATCAACAGTGTGTTTTAGCTTTTGCGCGGCAATAGATGATTCATTAAAAACAGGATGATGGTAGGTAAATTCGCGTAATATATTGGCTTTTTTAATGCCTTCTAAGTGATTTAGGGTTACGCAAAATTGAGTGTCTGAGTCGATACCTTGCAGTATATTCATTTGGTATGTAACAACCGCTGCTTTATCGGTATTTTCGTTTAGAAGGTAGTTCCAACTTGCCCAAGCGGCTTTTCTATCTGGCAGTAAACTAGTATCTGTATGCAGTACGACTGAATTTTCAGTATAAGGAATTGCACCTAATACAGCCTGCTCCTGTTCACTTGCATCACCAAGTAGCTTGAGGGCTTGATCTGAGTGACATGCAAATACCACTTTATCAAATGTAGTTTGTTCACCATTTTCAAGGGTAATAATTACTTTATTATCTACACGCGTAACCGTCTTTATATCGGTGTTTAGTTTTATCCTGTCTGCAAAACCTTTGATCAGCGGCTTAATGTATTGCTTAGATCCACCTGGAATTACATACCACTGCGGCCTATTTGTGATATCAAGTAAGCCATGGTTGTAAAAAAACTTTACAAAAAACTCAACCCCTACATTTTGCATTTCTTTAATACTGGTAGACCAAATTGCAGCACCCATGGGTAGAATGTAATGGTACTTAAAAAAATCATTAAAACCATGAGCGTCTAAAAGTTGACCTAGTGTTTGGTCTTTTGCGTAGTTTTGACTGCTGTGCATGGCCTTGCATAATTTATTAAACTTAATTATATCGCTTAACAAACGCCAAAACTTAGGCCTAAATATATTTCTTTTTTGTGCAAATAAGCTGGCAAATGTGTGTCCGTTGTACTCAAAGCCGCTTGCTTGATTATGAACACTAAAGCTCATTTGTGTTTCTTGTCTATCTACGCCAATGCGCGCGAGTAGTTTTTCAAAGTACGGGTAAGTGCGATCATTAAATACTATAAAGCCCGTGTCTATTGCACGTTTAACTCCCGCATCAGATATCTCAACTGTTGCGGTATGGCCACCAATATAATCGTTTTTTTCAAATACAGTAATATCGTAATGCTTGTGCAGTAAATAAGCACACGTTAAACCCGATACGCCTGAACCTATTATTGCTATTTTTTTCAACGGGTTAATCCTTTTGCTAAACGTAACCAAAGCGGTAACGGTAAAATGCGTAATGCTTTTAAAATAAGTGTGAACCGATAAGGAAAATGAACCTCTTTACGGCGTTTTTCTATCCCTTTTATCATGTAATCAGCAGCCTCAGTTGCGGTGACAGCCATGGGCATCGGAAAATCGTTTTTATCTGTTAAAGGCGTTTTCACAAAGCCTGGGTGTACTAAGGTGACATCAACATCGTTTAAATCTAATGCTAAGCTTTTTGCTAGATAACTTACTCCGGCTTTGGATGCGCCATAAGCCTCTGAGCGTGGTAAAGCCAAGTAAGTAACACTTGAGCTGACAAGCACAAGCTGACCACCAGGAGAAATTTTAGGTAATAACGCCTCTAAGCAGTAGCCCATGGCAAGCAGGTTTACTGTAATCACACGTTCAAATAGAGCGCTGTCAAAGTTACGGGCATCATCAACATACTCACAGTTCCCCGCATTTAAAATTACTTTATCAAAACAACTATACCCGAGCGTTGCTTGCTTTATATCTTTTAAATCAGTTGCATCAAACTGACACGCTTTTATATTTGTGTGTTTTTCAAGCTCAGCTAATTTTTCAAGATTCCTGCCGCATGCAATCACTGTATTACCTTGCTGGGCATACTTAATAGCAAGCTCTTCGCCAATACCTGAGGTTGCACCTGTAATTAAAATATTCATCGCTACCCTGCTCGTTTATCTATGTAATTGATAACACCACCTAATAAAGGAATATGCTTATAAAGCAGTTCCCCTACATTAAAGTAGTCACGGTGTTTTATAATTTTTCCTGCTTGAAAAGTCAGCTTACTGTGGCCCTCTACCGATATTGTTTTACCTGAAGCTAGTTTCGGATGCGCATAATGCATAGTCCAATACAAAAATGCGTTATCACCTTGCTCGTAAGTATCACTTATATCAAATTGACAATGCTTAACATTACTATATAAATTTGAAAAGTAACGAGTAAGTTCATTTAGCCCGTTAATTTCATGCATAGGGTCTGTAAAATTAATTTGCTCAGAATAAATATCATTAAGCAAATGCAGATTTGTTTTATCGAGCTGTTGATATATATCTACAAATTTTGCTACCGGTAATACTGATTCCATATCACACCTTAAATGCGGCTATTGCACGTTCGCGAGCCGCTTTATGATCCACAATTGCAGGCCAGTAACAGTGTTTATCTGCCCCTATAGACGCTAAATAAATATGGGGGAAATGAATATGTTTATCTGGCACATTTTCTAGTTCTGGTAGGTATTTACGTATAAATTTACCATCAGGATCAAAGCGCTCACTTTGAGTAATAGGGTTAAATACACGAAAATATGGCTGAGCATCACAGCCTGTGCTTGCCGCCCATTGCCACCCGCCATTATTAGACGCTAAATCGCCATCAATAAGGTGCTGCATAAAAAACTGCTCGCCCTCGCGCCAATCAATTAATAAATGCTTGGTTAAAAAACTGGCAACCACCATCCTTAAGCGATTATGCATCCATCCCGTTTGCACTAACTGGCGCATTGCAGCATCAACAAGCGGATAGCCTGTTTTACCTTCGCACCAGGCTTTAAATTCAGCGTCGTTTTTTCGCCATTTAACAGCGTTATATTTTTCGTTAAAGTTCTCACCTCGAGATAGCTTTGGGTATTCACTTAACAGGTGTCGGTAAAACTCTCGCCATATAAGCTCGTTGACCCAAGTAAACGTTTTGTTTTTTGAGGTTGTTAATATATCTGGGTAACGGCTTTGAATATTAACTAACAGTTGTTTAGGGCTAATTATGCCTAATGCTAAATATGGGCTTAGACCTGATGTGCCTTTAATGCTGGGTATATCACGCTGGTCATCATAGAGGCTCATTTTATCGCAAATAAAATTATCAACAATTGTTGCTAAACTTTCTTCATCAACTGGCCACTTTTCTGAGCAACCATCTGATTTTAATTCCTTTGTACTATTATCCGAAGGCTGCTCTTCTAACGGCCACGGCGTCAAACTAAAATGTGTATCTTGATATTGTTTCAGCCATTGCTTTTTAAATGGCGTAAACACTTTATACATTTCATTGCTTTGGTTTTTAACACTACCAACAGGGGCGATTACATCCCCTTCATAAAGCGTAAAAGTAATGTCTTTATCATCACACTGTGCGAGTATTTTTGCATCACGATTAACTTCATTAAGCTCATACTCTTTATTAGCAATAATATGCTTAATATGGTGTTTATCGCAAAATGATAGTAATGCTTTTTCACAATCTTCAAAGTAAGGGGCTTCAATCACATACAGCGCTATCGAGTACCTTGCCAATTGCTCAGACAAGTAATTAATGCGCCTTTTTAGTAAATCTATTTGAATGGGTGCTGCATTGTGCTGTTGCCATTGTTTTTCGCAGATAAAAAAAATGGCCTGTTTAGCGCCATTGTTTAACGCTTCAATAAGCGCTTCGTTAGAAAAAAGGCGCAAATCGCGCCTAAACCAAAAAAGTGTATTCATTATATGCCGTAACGTAATTTGAGTTCATTAGGATAAGGATTAAAAAACACCTGTTTTTCTAAGTATTCATTGGGGTGAACTTTAAGGTGATGTTTTAATAATGTCAGTGGTACGTACAAAGGAACAAGCCCTTGACGGTACTCATCAATGGCATCACGTAGTTCTTGCTTCTCTATCTTAGATAAGTCTTTTTTAAAGTAGCCTTGTAAATGCATCAATGTGTTGCTGTTATTTCGTCGCGATGCTGGTTTTTTAAGACCCTTCATCAACCCCGAAATATACTCGTCAGCTAATGCATTAATATCATCGCCTTTGTAAGTTCCCAATAAATTACCCAAATCACGGTACGCTTGGTAATTATGTGCCATGAGTAGGTACTTATATTGAGAATGGAACTGGGTAAGCTTGTGCACTGAAAGCGGATCAGCAGCTAATAACTGCCACTGCTTATATGTAAAAACGCGCAACACAAAATTTTCGCGTAAGTGCATGTCATTTAAGCGGCCATTTTCTTCGCAGGGTAGCAATGGGTTGTGCTTCATAATTTGCTCTGCAAAAAAGCCAACCCCTTCAGATGTATTGCCAGTACCCGCTTCGTTGTAAATTTTTATTCTTTCCATACCGCAGCTCGGGCTTTTAGCACAAAAAACAAAACCACTTAGGTTTTGTGCTTGCTCTGTTGCTACTTTTTTACCGTACTCTGTAAGCTTTGGTCCTACATCTTCGGTGCCATCAGGGCGACACACTTTGATTGTGTCACCCACACGAACTTGTCGAATTGTAGGCCGAGGAATAGGTAAACCAACCGCTACCTCTGGGCAAAAACGCGTGTACTCTACGTGTTTGCCAAGTTCATCCATACAAAAGTTAGACTTTTTATGGCCTGAATCAAAACGAACTTTTTCGCCTGCTAAGCAGGCGCTAATCCCTATTTTTATAGTGTCTGTATGCATAAATTCTCTTAATAAATCAAGTTACCTATAGGATTAAGTAACTTACTGAGCCCTTTATTAAAATGTAGTGCACTACTGACTACTGTAAAGCATAAACAGCCATCTTTTGTAAGTGGCGTATGCTGATTTGCTCCATCTTGCCAAATAAAATCGCCTGGTACATAGGTTCCTTCTTCATCACTAAACTCACCATCAAGTAGTAATGTTACTTCAAAACCGGTATGGGTATGCTCAGGTATCTCACCACCTGGACCAATATGCAATAGGCTAGAGCGTAGAGGCCCGTCTTCAATGGCAACACGTGAGCGAGCAAGTTTACCAACATGGGTAAAGCGGCCATGAGAAATACGGGTCAATGCACGAGGCAATTTGTAGTTATGTTCATTCACTTTAATAGTCACAGGGTCGACTTCATAAACCTCGTCTATGCTCGTATCAGATGTGATTAAATCAAGTAAATCAGTATCAAAATCTAAATTGTCTGGTTCTTGACTAGTTGTTGCATTGCTAATTTCATGATTTGTGTCGCTAAAAAGCGCTTTTGCGTTAGCAGCTTCTTGCTTTGCCACCTTTTCTTGACACACAGGACACATATCAACATGTATTGATACTGCAAGACTTAACGATGCAGGTAACTGCGCTGAACAATATTGTGCTAGTAAAGTGTCACTAGGGTGATGTTTAATCATGCTGATCTCCCATTTCATTACGTAATTTTTGCAAGGCTAAACGCAATCGTGATTTTACCGTGCCTACAGGAATATTAAGTTGTTGAGCAAGTTGCTCTTGCGACATATCTTGAAAGTAAACGCCTCTGACTACCTCTCGCTGCGCTATTGGTAGCTTGTCTAAGTAACGTTTGATTTGTTTATCTTCTAAGTGGTCGCTAAATTCAACTGTTGTATCTTGAGTCTCATTAATAAGGGGCCAAATATCTTCGCTTATGTTCTCTTCTTTGTTGCTTTTCATTTTACGAAGCATATCAAATGACGCGTTACGCATTACTGTGTAGACCCAAGTTGTAGCTGCGCCTTTATCGCTATGATAAAGATGAGCTTTACGCCATACTGACGTTAATGTTTCTTGTACAAGCTCCATTGCTTGGGCTTCAGAGCCAAATTGCTTTATTCCGAAGCGTTTAATTTTTGGTGAAAAATACTCAAACAAATAAGCAAATGCGCGTTTATCTCTTGAGGTGGCTACATCTAGCAAAGCTTGCATAAGCTCTTCACTTGGCGTCTCTGGCATGGCAGTATATTTACCTGTATTAGGTGCACAACGTGGTGACTGTTGTTGACTTACCATAATAGTTAATCCCCATTATATTTTTATACACTCTGATACGCAGTGTAATAAAGCAAGGATCAAATTATTTAGGCAAATTCATTATTGAGTACAGTATGGAGGAACTTAAGTAAGTTAGCAAAGTTACTTTCAAACGCAAGTTGCTGTTTTTTATCAATAGAAATTGGTAAAAGTTCAAGCCAGCGTGCTGCCACCCACGCCAAATTATCAAACTTAGTTTGCTTATATAAAATTGAGAGCTCTTTATTATTAGAGAATATATCCTGTAAAGAGTCAGACAACCGCTGATCTTCAGCCGAAATTTCGCTGTGCTCGTCACTGTACCAATAAGGTGTGTTGCACTCACGTACTAAACCGTGTCGCAACTGGGTTTTATCTTGATAAACGTCGTCTATTTGTACGCTTTTTTGTGCGTATACATCAATAAGTAGCGTGTTACTTGGATCTTGATCAAAGTCTATAATATCGACCAAACACCCCTGCGCACTAATATTAAAAGGTGTGTCGTGCTCAAAAGTACATAGGACAAAACCTTCGCTATTGTGCAGTGCGTTTTTAACCATATTTAAATACCTTGGCTCAAAAATACGCAAACGCGTGTAGCCTTCAGGTAATAAAAAAATCGGTAAGGGGAAAATCGCACGTTTCATAAAGTCTACTTCTGTAAATTGCTCTGCCTTCATTTACGTGCGTTTTGACTAAGTCGATCAGCTTGGTTAAATCGAATTATTTACCAAAGGCACTAAGCGTTAATCCAACTCCCCATCCCCTTAATTACCTGTAACATAAAGTAAACACTCATCATACTTACTACCGGTGCTAACATTAGTGCAAATAATCCTAATTCGTTACTCATCGTCTTATTCCTTGTATTTACTTAGCTTGAGTTTCAGAAGAGGCTGACTGTTTTACACTTTCATCGTCTTCTTGTTGAGCTTGTTCGAGTAACTCGTCCAGAATAGCTTGAGCATCAAAATTAAGGCTTTGCGATACTGATTGTTTAAATTCAGCGGTAGCTTGATTTACATAAGTTTTTACATTTTTAGTAATGATATCAGTTACATCTAGATCCACTTCACTCGCATGTACCTGCGTAGAACCTAATACTAATAAACTTGCCATAGCGATTTTAATTGAATGTTTCATAATGGTATTCCTTGTTATGTATATTGTTTAGACGCAATAACATAATCAAAGGTTGTGCCAACAGAAAATTAAAAATTAAGTCATTGATATAAAATGATTATGTACTCACAATACAAATTACAAAGCATTCAGGCATGGCTAATTTAACTAAACATTTTAAAATTTTGACTAACTATTAGTGAATAAATTAAGTTCAATTATTGTTGATTAAAAGCAGCTGTCAGCGTTAATTATTTGTATTGTTAGCCAATGTCGATTTTTTACTCAATCGATACGCATCAGCCATACTAAGTAACCAAATAACCACCATTAATGGTAGGTACTTATACTCTGCTAACTGTGCACATTCACTCGATGGACTTTGGGCCGCTTGTAAAATGCCCGAAAACGTCATCGGAATTTTACCTGCTAAAATTTCATTTGCACTACATTGCGCTACAGCCAAAATATCACCTAATGTCATAAACAAAAGTAGCGTAAATACACCTGCAAAAATGCAGCCTATTAAATGCTTTTTAAGCGAAAAATGCCCTGCCCCAGGATACACAATGGCAGTAAGTAAAACGGCTTTGAGCTCTTTTTTCATGATAAACATGCCTTAATTAATTGAGACTATACGACCACACTATACCCAATTAATTCCTTTTAAAATCAATAAAAGTACGGTGACTAATTTACAGTAACAATGCTGACATTGAAACATTGAGCGTACACCTGTACACTCAAGTTTAATTAATAAGTGGTAGGACAAGTATGACGATAGATGCCCCCTATTCTCGCAAAGAGGAAAAACTCAATGTATTGAGCCATGCATTGGGTATATTTTTTGCCGTGTTTGTCATGTGGGATTTATTTAAACAAGCCACTAGCGTAAAAGCTTATATTAGCACCGCTGTATATGGGGCTAGTTTATTTGTGTTGTTTTTATCATCTACACTTTATCACGCCAGTGTACAACCCAAATTACGCGCTTTTTATAAAAAGTGTGATCACTGCGCTATTTACGTATTAATAGCCGGTACTTACACTCCATTTTTGTTGCTATCTCTTAATGGATTGTGGTCTTGGGGCACACTGAGTTTTATTTGGGCTGTCGCACTTGGTGGCGTAGCTTATAAAGCGCTAGTTAAAAATGCTAATAAAAAAATATCGCTGGCTACCTACTTGCTTATGGGCTGGTTTGCCCTAGCTATTGTATACCCGCTTTATCTAAATATTGATGTAAGCGCACTTTATTGGTTACTCGCCGGTGGCATTTTTTACAGCTTAGGTACTTTATTTTATAGCGCAAAAAGCACCCAATTTAGCCACGCTATTTGGCATTTGTTTGTAATTGCTGGGTGTGTTTGCCATTATATTTCAATCAGTAAATATGTTTATTGATGACAGCTTAGAGCGCGAAGCAGACGGTCGGTTAAACTCGTTTTTGAACAAAAACACATTAGAGTATTTAATCAGTAACGCTTCATTAAAAAGCGAGTTTAGGCTTGCTAAACTTAGTGACGAAGGAACTCGAGCAAGCCGTAACGAGTCTTTCTTTAATGACTTGTTAGCTTTTGATTACATTGGACTTATTTTTAGTACTTGTAAGGTGCTTAGCACCAATTGAACCAATATAAAATAACACCCCAAAGACGCTAATATCAATTAGTAGTTTTTGAATATCAAAAGCATCTGAAAATATAGAATACTCAAAAGAGAATAAATAAAATATACCCTTTGACCCGAAATAAGCAGTTAAGAAAGGGATTAAAAAATTAAGTAAGGATTTGCTTGAGTGATTAATTTCCATATTCATATCTCCGTTATTGATTTAATTAACACAGCTAGAAAAAACAGCTAACGCTTAACATATGGGGATTTTAAGTGCACTTCTTCAGCGAGTAAAGCTCCCACCATGATGTTTTATTAGGTTTATGTTGACGCAACTATTTTGCGTAAACGCTTTTTAATTAATAGCTGTTCACAATATAGAGAAATAAAGCTACCAACCAGGAAAGATGCTAGCAGTAATACCCAGTATAGTGGCGACTGAATTCCTGAAGCCAAAAGAAACAAATTAAATGGTATAACGAAAAGTAAAAAGCCTAATACCTTTAAAAATTCCCTCAACAGTTGGCTACTAGATTTTGCTTCACTGATATATGAGTGGACTTTTTCCTCTGAAGTATCTCCCAATTTAGGAAATATCTTTTTTAACCAGTTTGAATAATTCAATTTTCTATCCTTAGTTGATTAGTAAACCTTACGCTTTACTAATGGGCGCATAAATGCTTGGCTAAAATTAGCGACGAAGGAGCGCAAGCCAAGCATTTTGCGTCCTTTTGAGTAACTTTTTATGCGGATGTTACTGTGAGTATGCTAAAACTAACTGTATGAATACTATTACACCCATTACATACATATTAATAAGTCTAAACTTTTCGAACCGTTTTACTTTTTCATCGTTGATAGTTGAAAAAAATCCCGTTTTAAGTGACTCACTTAAATTTGCATTTGCAACAGACAATGGAGAAGTACCTAAAGAATTACGAGATAACTTTTCCCACTCTTCCGGGTAAGTATTAGATAAATATTTACACATATCTTTGTATTTCTTTATTTGAACAAAAATAAGTATAGAAATTAAAACTAAAGGGATAAAACTTTCCATATACTTGAAACTCCTGTACGTATAACGCTAAGCTAACGGGCACAAATACTGCGCGACAATCGCGAAGCGGCGCAGTATTTGTGTCCCAGTGACCGAAGGGAACGAGTTAAGCGCCTTGTTATGCCAAATGGCTTTAACCTCTTTCGCTCAGGGCTAACTTGATACCTAATGAAATAAACAAAGTTCCTAATGTTCTGTCCAACCATTTACCGATACTAGGGCGAGTATTTAGCAAGTCCTTTAGTCTAGCGCCAATTAAAACAATCGGTATTTCGATAAACGCAGCCACTACGATTATTAGTATGCCATGCAAAAGAAGTTGCGCGCTTTCTGGGCCAGAGCCCACTACAACAAATTGAGGCAAAAATGCGAGGAAAAATATGGCGACCTTGGGGTTTAACACCGACACTAGCAGGCCATGTTTTAAAATTTTGATGTCGCTCATCGCAGGCTCCGATGTTCCTGTAGCCAAGTTAGCTCCTTTAGAAAGCAAAGCCTGAATCCCTAACCAAATGAGATAAAGAGCGCCCACCCACTTTACGACAGTAAATGCGGTAGCTGACGTAGCTAAAATGGCGGATAGTCCGATAACAGAAAAAATGACATGAATAAATGCACCACTCCAGACACCGAACATCGCAAAAAAACCTGCTCGCTTTCCACTTTTTGCTGTTTGAGCCACGATATAAGCCATATCAGGACCTGGCGAGAGATTTAATACAAGAGCAGAAATAAAAAATGCAGCCCAATGCGCCAAGCTATAATCGAACATTGATATTACTCCTATGTGAATTCCGCATAAC
>NZ_CAWUKC010000009.1:0-82202 GCF_963922945.1 uncultured Pseudoalteromonas sp.
CGCGACCCCCGGCGTGACAGGCCGGTATTCTAACCAACTGAACTACCACTCCGCATTTTCGTTTCTGCTTAGGTCTCCCTTTGCAGCGGCGTGAATAATACGAATCAGCCCCGACTTCGTCAAGGGCTTTTTTGTTTTTTTACAGGTTTTTTAGTCATCTGACATCGAAAGGTTTAAAATTTCACCTGATTTGTCACTTTTTGAGCCATTTTTACCGACTTGATTTTTTTCTGTGTCGGTACTGCTTTCATCAATTGCTTTCTTTTTGTTTAAAAAAGGCAGTTTAAAGTTAAATTTGATTGGCTTTTTCTGTACAAAAATACGAATTGCTAACCACCCTAACAATAAAATGAGCAAATTACAGCCCACGATTAAAGTCACTAATGTAGAAGTGGCCATTTTTTCTTCAACGGGCTCTGTTTCCAAAGGGAGGTTTTGATCAATCAGCGTAGCTGGGTCTATTTCGGGCACTGCTTCTATGGGTCTTTCTATCTCAAACTTGTACGTTGGTATTGTGGCCATAAACTCACGCCCGTTTATATTAGTACCAAAAACAGACAGTTCAACGCTGTATCTTCCCCAATCATAGTTTTTAATTGCCAGCTGTCGTGTATCACCGGCTTGCGCATCAATGGTAAACATTTGCTCTTCATTGTTAGGGTAATAAATTTTCCCCTGCACAATGACGGTGTCGGGTTTGACTATGCTGCTGTCTATATTAATAGTTAGCTGGTGATCGTCGATATCACCCTCTGCCAGTGTTATTTCAGATTCGAATGGCGGTTCATGCACAATAATCGGGTCTTGCACTATGCGTCGCTGTAATAAAGGAGTCGCGATATAAAGCTCTGGCGTCCACTGCCCTGCAGGAAAGTCTAATTTAAACTCACCTGTAAATACGCCATCTTTGGGGCGTTCGTCAAAGCCACGGCCATCGTCTTTAAATTCGGCCACCTCTTGAATGCCTGCTCCAAAGTTTGCATAGCTTTCATCGTTAGTGCTGACAAAGTCAACATTTAGACTTACTACATCTTTAAATAAATTGGCATCAATAGGCTCGTCATCATTTAAAATTTCACCGGTGATTTTTATTGTTTCACCTCTAAACAACATAGGGGGTAACGGCTGCGCTTTTAAAGACACCTCCCCTAATACTACGATCCGGCTGTCTGGTGAAATACGCCCAATTACTTGCCATGGCCCAGCCATAGGATTTTGTATGGTGATTAAATCGTAACTAAGCTCATCAAACCAATCGAGGTTGGGATCTTTTACGGCGTTAGTAGCAAAGTACTTACTTCCATCGGGCCTAACTAAAATCACCGCAGGCGAGCCCGACTTTCTGAAAAAGAGTAAGGTTATTTCGTCTAATTGGCTGTCTATGCGAAAACGGTTATCTAGCAGCGGTATTTCATTTTGTTGGCCGTCGCGTTTTAGTAACTCTACTTGTTTAACGGCAAACGCACTGGCGCTAAACAGCGAGGTAGCGCACAGTGCAGTTATAAAATACATCGTTTTCATAGTTGGCCCTATTCAGCGCGCCATAAACAGTGGCCGCCTTCTTTGTTTACAAGATCGAGTCGTGCTTCGTGTGCGCTTTGCTCAGCATCGTTTGCGCGCAACACAACTAAAGGGGCTCTTTCACTATTTAAGCGCCTTATGCCGCCCGTCTGTTGCTCGCTATCGTCATCCTTATTTTGATTCAAGTTTAGCTTGGTTTGCCCGCCAGTCATGGCTAAGTAAACATCGGCTAAAATTTCAGAATCCAGTAGTGCGCCGTGTAATGTTCGCTTTGCGTTGTCTATATCGTAACGACGGCATAACGCATCAAGGTTATTCTTTTGACCTGGATGCAAGTCACGCGCCATTTTAAGGGTGTCGAGAACTTGGCAGTACTCGTGGGTATTGGGATAGCCTTGGTTAAGTAGCGCAAATTCGTTATCCATGTGGCCCACATCGAACGCCGCGTTATGTATTACAAGCTCAGCGCCTTTAATGTAGTCAAAAAACTCTTGCGCTATATCACGATAAAGGGGTTTATCACGTAAAAACTCATTGGTAATACCGTGAACATCTATCGCTTCTTCTTCAATGCTGCGTTGTGGGTTAATGTAAACATGAAAATTATTACCGGTTAGGCGCCTGTTTATTAACTCTACACACCCAATTTCTATAATGCGGTGCCCCTGTTTGGGGTCGATGCCGGTGGTTTCTGTATCTAAAACTATTTGTCTGCGTGCCATATCGAATTTAGCCTGACTCTGGTATCTTTCTATAATCACTTTATTGTACATAATATCAAGGTAAAACAGTGCAAAAAACCGTAGAGATTTACACCGATGGCTCATGTTTAGGTAATCCGGGCCCAGGTGGTTATGGTATTTTTATGATTTATAACGGTCACGAAAAAAAGCTAAGCCAAGGCTACAAGCTTACAACCAACAACCGTATGGAAATGCTTGCTGCTATTGTTGCTCTTGAAACACTCACTCGCCCATGCACCGTTAACCTCACAACAGACAGCCAATATGTTAAGCAAGGCATTGAGTCTTGGCTTGCAAATTGGAAAAAGCGAGGCTGGCAAACATCGGCAAAAAAACCGGTAAAAAATGTTGATTTGTGGAAACGTCTTGATAGCGCCTGCAGCGAACACACCGTGACCTGGAAATGGGTTAAAGGACACAGTGGGCATAAATATAATGAAATAGTGGATGATTTAGCCCGCGATGCTGCAGGCAGTAAAGATTTACTTGATGATGTGGGTTATCAGCCTTAGCTATTATTTTTGTTATTGCAGCGCTTAAAGTGCTGCTTTGACGTTTGCCTAAGCCCTGCCCCTTTTACAGGCGAAAACTGCGGCCTTGCATGCCATTTAGGTTTTATGGGGGTGAGCGGAGCCACACGTTTTCGCGCAACCAGCATATACACACTGCCCATAGGTTTTAAATACTGTTTGGCAAAACTACGCCAAAAAGCAAAACGTGATAACCTGTTGCCACGCGCAAGGGATGAGTAAATAAAACGTTCGTCGTTAATAATCTCGAACCCCAATAAGTTAAGCCAATCTTTTACCCGTGCGGGTGTAAAAAAGCGCCCCGTCCACGGCAGTTTTTGGCCACTAAATGGCAACATTTGCGCCAAACCACATAAACTAAATGGGTTAAACCCGGAAATAACAATGTATCCACCGGGTATCAGCGTGCGGTGCGCCTCTCGCAAAATATGATGGGGGTCTGAGTGATACTCTAAGCAGTGACTTAAAATACACGCATCAACACTGTGCTCATAAAAAGGCAGCTCGTCTATATCGGCTATCACACCTGTGTAAGGCCCCTCTTCGGCAACACATACTTGGTGTTTTATCGTGCTTACGCTGGTATTAAGCTCACCACTTAAATTACCTAATTTAAGCATGTGGTAACCAAACATACGCCCCAGCCATTGATCCATTTTTTGTTCAATATCAGCACGTAAATAATCCCCATGAGGGAACTGCTGCCACGACAGCGGTTTGGGTCCTTCTTGAAAACTAAGGGCTGGTTTCATTTTTATAGCTCGTTATACTAGGTGTTATCCGTCACTTTATAGAGCAAATTACTATGGTGCAAGTTAAAGCAATTAAAGCATTTTCTGACAATTATATTTGGTGTTTAACTACCCATAACAGCGACCTAGCATGGGTAGTTGACCCAGGCGACGCCCAGCCCGTTATGGCGCATTTAGCAGAGCATGATTTACAACTTGGTGGCATTTTAATTACCCATCATCATAACGATCACACCGGCGGCGTCACCGAGCTTGTGAAGCAATTTTCGAACATTACTGTTTACGGCCCTCAAAATAGCCCATTCGCGGGGATCACTAATAAGCTGCTTAATGGCGAAAGTATTGAGATTTTAGGTACTCGCTTTAACATTATTACCACCCCTGGTCATACGCTTGATCACATTTGTTATATTCACGAAGAGTTGGCCTTTACCGGCGACACACTTTTTAGTGGTGGTTGCGGACGACTATTTGAAGGCACGCCTGAGCAAATGTGGCACTCGTTTAATAAGCTGCGTGAGCTACCTAAAACCTGCAAAGTGTACTGTACGCATGAATACACGCAAGCCAATTTAGCATTTGCAAAAGCCGTTGAGCCGCGCAACCCTGAGCTACTCCAATACAGCGATAAAGTAGATGCGCAGCGCGCTAAAAGCGAAATTACACTGCCAAGTACAATAGGCCAAGAGCTTAAAATTAACCCGTTTATGCGCAGTGACCTACCTACTATTACAGAGTTAATTCCAAAAGAATTTATGCTGGTTACAAAAAACAATGAACCATGGGAAAACTTTGCTAGTCTGAGACTTTTCAAAGACAACTTTTAGTTAAGGTATGTTGACCTGTTGTAATTAATTTTGCAGCATCATGTTTTGCTTTGAGCTAATTAAAACCATGGGTTTAAAAATAGCGCATGGTTTTATCAACATGTTAAAGTTGGTCGTTAAGTGGCAATGTTGACTCATAACGGGTAGTATTCGCCGAGTTTTTTTACCTGATGTATTGGTATATATGAATAAATCTCCTCTATTAATTACCTTGGCGCTTGCGCTAAGTGGTTGTCAAACATTAACAACCGTAGATTCAGACGCACAAGCTGCTACCCAAGCAAATAAGCGCTTAGAAGGCGCAAGCCCTAACGATATTAACAATGCATTGATGGTAAACGAGCAATATCAACACGTTGAACAGAGCGAAGACACCCCCGTTTTTGACGATGTGTGGGAGCGCATTCGCTACCAGCTGTCTATTGATGTACCGCAAAACCGCCCTGTTGTTACCGAGCGTAATTACTATGCGCGTCATCAAGCTTATTTAGACCGTATTTCAAAACGCGCAGAACCTTACTTACACTTTATTGTTGAAGAAGTAGAAAAGCGCGAAATGCCTATCGAAATCGCCCTTTTACCTATTGTAGAAAGCGCGTTTGACCCATTTGGCTACTCTAATCGCAGTGCTTCGGGTATTTGGCAATTTATGCCAGCCACTGGCGAGCGTTTTGATTTAAAACAAAACTGGTGGTACGACGGCCGACGCGACATAGTGCAATCTACGCGTGCTGCCCTTGATTACTTATCGTATTTACACAAAACCCTTGAAGGCGATTGGTTAAACGCCATTGCCGCTTATAATTCAGGCGAAGGGCGTTTAATGCGTGCGATTAAGAAAAATCGTAAAAAGCATTTGCCCACCGACTTTTGGTCATTAGATTTACCAAGCGAAACCACCGCCTATGTACCAAAGCTTTTAGCTCTTGCCGATTTACTAAAACGTGCTGATGAGTTTAATGTTAAATGGAAGCCCATTATCAACGCGCAAGTTGTTGAAGTGGTTGATATAGGCACGCAGATTGACTTAGCGCTTGCCGCAGATATGGCTGATATGACTCTTACCGAGTTGTATCGTCTCAATCCAGGTTTTAACCGCTGGGCAACGGATCCTAATGGTCCGCATTTTTTACTGTTACCCACCGATAAAGCTAAGCAATTTAGCCAAAAGCTGGCACAAACCGATGTGAAAGACCGCTTACGCTGGCAACAATACACAGTGGCGCGCGGTGATAGCCTATCGGTTATAGCTAAAAAGTTTACCACCAGCACCAGTGCTATTCGCTCGCTTAACAAATTAAACTCAAACACCATACGTATTGGCCAGCAATTGTTAGTCCCCTTGACCGATGGGGCAATTAATAGCGAGCATTTACCTAAACAAATGCGTTTAGCTGCCAACAAAGCAACCCGTACTAAGCTGTCACACACAGTTAAAAGTGGCGATACCTTGTGGGACATTAGCCGCGAATATGATGTCACCATGGATGAGCTTGCCTCGTGGAACAAGTTGAAGAAAAATGCAGTACTTAGATTAAATCAAAAGCTCACTGTTTATAAATCAGCGAGTAAACCACAAGCAACTGCAAGTACCAATCGCACCATTACCTACAAAGTACGACGTGGTGACTCGCTTGCTCGTATTGCGTCTAAATTTAATTTAACCGTGAACGAAATTATTAAGTGGAATAACTTAGCAGGTCAAAAATACTTACAACCGGGTCAAAAGTTAAAGCTTAAGGTTGATGTAAGAAGCAGTTAACCCACTGTTTAATAAAAACTAAAAAGGAGCGCATGCGCTCCTTTTTTAATACTTAAGATTTATTAGATGGGACTAAAATTAAATTAAGCCGGTAGCTTTTCAAGCCACGCTTTTAACCACGGCTCTGCTACAGGCCATGGCTCAAAGTCTTCGCAGGCATCTATTTCTAAACGGTTTCCTACCGGCTTAGCTTGCAAGTCACGTAGTAGCTCATCAAAGCTGCGCCCTGCTCCGCAAAAGGTATCGCCGTAGCATCTATCGCCCATGGCTATCACACCAAATGGCTTATCGGTTAGCATCGGAAATGTGCTATTCATAGCAAAGTAAAGCCCTGATAAATTACTCGGTACATCACCTTGCCCTGTAGTTGAGGTAACAACTAATATGTGCGAGGCGTTTTTAATATCATCAAGTGAGGCCTCACTAATAACGCTCGCAGTATGCCCTGCTTTTTCAATTGCATTTGCAACGTCGTAGCTTAAACGTTCTGCGCCGCCGTTAACGCTGCCTACAAAAATACTAATATGTGCCATTAATAATCCTTTTCTTGCTGTGGCCAACCTAGTTGCTTACAGACTTTGAGCATGTCTTCATCTAGTGGCGCTTTAATTACGATGGGTTTATGCGTGTAAGGGTGCACAAAACTAAGCTGCGTTGCAAATAGCATTAACCGCCTCAGTGCAAAATGCTCCCTAAAAAATTGATTATGCTGATTATCACCATGGTTTACATCACCAATAATGGGTATCGACAAATGATTAAGATGACGCCTAATTTGATGCTTTCGCCCTGTTTTTGGAAAACACTCTACCAGCGAGTAACGCACCGTGGGGTATTTACCAATAGGAATAGGTAGCGTGGCTTGATGCAAACAATTAAATTGCGTTTGCGCCGCTTGTGGCGCTTTATTTTGTGTGGCAAATTTATCAGCTATTTTATCTAGCTCTTCTTTTAATGGTTTATCTAAAAACACAGATTCAGGCGCAAAACCGCGTACAAGGGCTAAATAGCGTTTTGTAATCGTGCCTTCAATAAATAACTGATTCATGTCACGAGCCGCTTCTGAGCTTAGCGCAAATAGCAACACGCCCGATGTCGGCCTATCTAGCCTGTGCACCGGAAAAACATGTTGCCCTAATTGGTCGCGCAGCATCTGCATTGCAAACTGAGTTTCGTGTTTATCTAAAAAAGAGCGATGGACTAATAACCCTGCGGGCTTATCTATGGCAACAAAGTATTCGTCTTGGTAAAGAATGTTAAGCTCGCCGTACTCTACAGATTCACCCTTTTCAGTCATGGGGTTGACCTAAAAAAGCATCAAATTCACTAAGTAGCTTTATAATTTCGCCGCTACCGGTTATACCCACTAACGCCATTTCTGCCATAGGCGCAATGGCAAAATTTTGCGGCAATGGCTGGTTAAGCGTTATTAATTGCTGCATTTTTTCAATAAATACAAACTGTAACCATTGCTCAAATGCCATGGTATCGTGACAAAAAGGCACTTGAGATTGTAATTTGTGCGCCTCTATTGGCGTGCTTTGCCACAGCTTATGTTTTTTTAAAAGGGTGCTTAATTGGTTTAAATAAGCTTGCGTTTGCTGATACATAACCACTCTTCTTTTTACATTATAGGGCAATTATACCCTGTTCCCTCAATGCCTGCTATGGCGTATAATTGAGGTAATTTTGCAGTAAAAACAATTGAGATAACGATGAGCGAACACATAGCGACACTTGGCCAACTTTTAGATGGCGCCGGTACACAATGGCGTGCTTTTGATATTGGCAGGCATATTACTAAGCTTGATAAAAAACAATTTTTAGCTATTGAGCAAGCCCAAGTTCCTTATCCTTATCCGCTTGCAGGGCATGCATGGCTGGCCATTCAATTTTGGGATAGCAAAGCAAGTAAAGAACCGTATGTATGGTTTTTAAAATTTCCACTTGATGAGCAAAGTAAATTAGTGAGCGCGAGCCGCGATCATTTCGCTAATATGGTAATTGAGGCCCTAGGCAGCGAAATTACTGGCGAGCAAGCCGATGGTAAGCTAGATAATAACCCGTATGTGTTTACCCCTAATGCAAATAAGTTAGCGGCGTTTAACGCTCAACTTAAAGTATTGTTAAAGCAACCAGCCTCTAAATATTACGAGCATACGCAGCTATACTTTAGTGGCACTTTAGGTTTTGATGACTGGCAAAGCGTTGCGCTACAAGGTATTGCTGATTATGCACTACGCCTAGATAACGACAATAACTTAACAAACTTGCAAAAAGCTTGGCCGCATTTACCGCTTGAGGTTTTACAGCCTTTGAGCGCCATGCTTGAACATGTTGAAATACCGCCATCACTCAGTGAGCTGTTACTTGCTTACGGCCAAACAGCCATTGAAAATAAAGATACTATTGCACTCACCGCCGCACTGCGCTCACTTTCAAAAGGCCAAGCGCAAGGGCTGTGTACACAACTAGTAGATGCTGCATTAAGCTCATCTGTTGGCACGGACTCTGACGTACTTTTAACAATTGCAGGGCGTTGTTTTACTCAACTAGAAGAGCCTGAGCGCTTACATATTTTTATGGATAATTGTGCGCACCACCAGCAAATTGCCGAGCTATTTCCCAGTATATTTGCTGATTTAGTTGCAATACCCACTATACGCCCACACTTATTAGGCTTATTACGTAAAGAAAATCGCAGCGAAACCCTCGCTCGCGCAATTGGAAGGTTGTTCTCTTAATGGCTACTTTGTGGACGTTTATCGCTATTGGCGCTGTAATTTACTTGTTTTGGCTAAACCGCAAAGTAGCAGAAGCAGCTAACGGTCATGCCGCGCGCCAAGCTGAGCAGTTACAGGTTCAGTTAATGAGCGTAGCGTGCACAAAACGCCGCTTTGGCATTTTAAAAAATGGCAAGCCGGGGATCAAAAGCGAATTTATGTTTGAGTTTTCAAGTGATGGCGAAAATGCCTATCAAGGTATTTTAATGATGGAAAATGAAATGCTAAAAAGCGTAGTTGTGCCGCCACACAAAATTTAACTGTAATCGTTAAAAACGGTGGGGTTAGAGCAAAATTAATAAATAGGTTAATACATAAAACTAAGGCGTAACAAAAGTTACGCCCCACTCTTACAGCATCCTGCCTGTTATCCTTGACCCAAAATCCGTATTATCATCCCCTGAACGAGTAAACAACCCTATTTACCCTCAACATTGCGTCCTGCAAAATCCATAACCATCCTGGCTAACCCGCGTAAACTAACGCTTGGCTACTTACTGTAGCATCATCCTTGGTCATCCTTTTAAGTAGCTCCTGCCACTTTAAATGCATCCTGCATTATCCACTTGCCGCCTTGGCCATCCTGCGTAAACTAACGCTCCTGCTACTTCCTGTAGCTTCATCCATGGATATCCTTAAGTAGTTCCAACTACTAAGCGCTTCGTGCACTTCCTAGTTCGTCCTTGTATCCTTTTTAACTTGTCCTTTATGCTTCCTGCTAGCGCCTGCTATGTTGCCTATTCCGTATCCTTGGCAGTAGCTTAGTCATTAAGCTATGTCGTCTTGACGCGTTAAATACTACGCGAGTTTGACTTTCATCCTACTAGGTAAACAAAATTAATTTTTAGTAATATATATGAAAAAATACAAAATCCCTTTATAAACAGTACACTAATCAAGTGTAGCTGTATTTATGAACGGCCATAACTGACAATGCGCACGCCGATGTAAGATATATCTCACGGGCATATGTCCGTAATGGCGCTTATCGCTTACAGGGTTACTTTGCATAAGGCTTAAAAAGAAGCTCTCCAGATACTTTATTAAAGGCAAGTGCTTTATAAGTGCTAAATCCTTCTGATTTAAAAAACGTATTATGCTCTTGGCGTGTAACAAAAACGGCAAGCCCTTTGGCTCCTGTGTTTTGAGTTGCTAAATCATCTAAGCCGCGTAACAGGTAGCGCCCAAGCCCATGGCCTTGCACGTGTGGGTCTACCGCAATAAACGCTAAATAGTAGTAATCGCCTATATCATTAAGCGCCGAGCGGATGGTTTGCTCTTTTTCTATTAGTTGGTTAGTTTGCAAATACCCTGCGCTCAGCATTAACTTTAAGCGCCAATGCCAATAACGCTCTGGTTGTAATTGGCTGCTTGACTCAAATACACACGCCACCGCTTTTAATTTATCATTGCGGTACAAGCCAATTAAAGGGAGCTTTTCTTGCCAAAAAGCACTGAGCTCTTCGCGTATTAGTGAGCGCAGCTTTTTCTCATAAACAGCCACGTTATGTTCATCATAGCCTAATAAACTTTGTAATAGTGGGTCATCATGATAAGCCTGATAAATTAAACTGCCTGCCGTGCTTATATCCTCTGGGGCAAGGTATTGTACGCTTAACGTGTGTTTATTAGTGCTGACTGTCATTGTGTATCCTTATCATTATGTAAAACCCCCACTGAAAAATGGCCTCATCAGAGATAATGCCTCATTAAGTGGTTAGTACGCTTTTTTATCAACTGCGTTTGTTAACTATATACCCAAAGCAAAAAAATCGTCAATTCAGCGAGAGTTTAACTAGCAAAGCCTATAGTCTGACTCTAAGCTTGGTTTAATTTAATCAGATGGAGTAATAATATGGATACAACAAAACACGATATGAAAACGTTGTTTGCGCAATTGGGTTTACCTAGCTCAGAGCAACAGATTGACGATTTTATTGCTTCTCACTCACTAGAAGACACAACGCTTTTACAACACGCGCCGTTTTGGGATGAAGCGCAGCAGCACTTTTTAGCAGAATCGTTAGCGGAAGATGGCGCATGGAGCGAAGTCATCGATGAACTAGATGTAAGGCTTCGCCAAGAAGGTAAGTAATCCCCCCTCTCCTTATGCTAAGGCTTTATGCGCCTTGGTATTGTTGCTACTATAGCACCCGCGCAGCAAACGCTTGCTGCGCTTATACATTAAAGAGTTACAAATCTAATGAATGCAGTTGTATTTGATGCAATTAAAGTCCTTCTTAAAGAAGGCAAAACCCCCACTGTTGCCCTAACTAAAAGCCGCCTCGCACAACCTGTGCCTATGCCGGTGATTATTGCCGCAGTAAGCCAATATAAAAATAACCCTGATTCAATTCATAATTTAATGAAAAACCCTGAGCAGAGCATTGTTGAGCCCAAACTCTCTCAACTCGATCGTATTGAGGAAAAACTCGATAGATTGCTAGCCCTGCTAGAGCAAAAATAATTTGAGACTATAGATGTTCGTTGTTGATTTAACGTTTGACTGCTACCAAGACACCACCCTAGAGCACGCAGAGCAAGCCATTAACCGATTAGTTAATGCACTGCGTTTTAACGGCCAAATTATGGGTGAAGAATTCCCAACTGTACTAAAAGATGGCTATTTTATTACCCGGGTAATGTGCCCAACCGAAGACGCCATGCACCCATTAAATAATAGCCCTTTTGTAAAACACAGTATTGAGAAGCTGCACAGTGCAGGCTTACTTGCCCCTAAAATAAAAGTGATTGGCCAAGACATTCACTCAAACGGTGCCGATACCTGTAAATCGCCTTCAAGCTATATTTTATACACAACATACGTGCATACGTGTAGCCCGCTTTATTGCGGTGATGATTTTTTACCTGTGCCGCTATTCACAATTCCTGCCATTGCCAATGGGGATTATAAAACACTCATAAAATGGCAAGAAGATTGGCAGGCCTGCGATCAAATCCAAATTAATGGTGCTACGCGATGTGAATTTCCTGCACTTGAAGAAATATCGAGCACCCAAAGTGACTTATATCGCCGCGGTAAAGACATTGCCAAACGTATCCGCTTTTTAACCCAAAAACCGGTTTACTACTATTTATACCGTGTAGGTGGTGTAGATAAAGCCTCAGAACTTGAGCGTAAATGCCCTAGCTGCAATAGTGAGTGGAAATTGCCAGAGCCCTGGTTTGGGCTATTTGATTTTAGATGTGAGCCGTGTGGCTTGGTCTCTAATATTTCGTGGGATTTTCAGTAACAAACTAATAGGTGCCAGTTGTGAATTAAACTGGCACCTACTTTTTAAACTGTTAACGCTTTTAAAAACGATTCTATATTGGGTGCAAGTACATGATGCGGCTTTTTACCCACGTATTCTAAACATACCTCACCGGTATTTACCTGCACGGTAACCAGTAGGTCATCTTGCTCAGTTAAACCAATGAATAGGGTTTCTGGCTGCTTTAACTTTCGTTTCATTAAAACATGGCCAGTAATATTTTGTTGCAGCAAGTCAAAATCATCTTTATTCCACGCTTGTAATAACTCAACACGGTGGCCTTCTATGCTGGCTAAAATACTGCCGCCATACATGTGCCCGTAAAACTCATCAAACCCTGCCGGGAAGCTCAGCTCAAGTGCGTTAGCTAAATCTGATAATGAACCTGCGGGAGATTGCAAAGCACTTTTCCATTGAATATTGCCTTGGTCGTCTACTTCGCCAAATTCACAAGGGCTAGGCCATTGCTCATCGTGTGCCATAAGCGGGTATTTAGTGGTGTTTTTAATGGTTTTTTCACAAAATTGTGTGTGAAGTTGGGCCATTTGCATTGCAACAGACATACTGCGAAACTCATTTAAATTAGATATAATGTTCCTATTGTAACTATTTAAGAGCAAACATGACAGATTACAGCAATTCTCCAGACCTTAAAGGTAGTGTGTTAGGGCAATCTACTGAATACGTAGATGTATATTCGCCTAGCTTACTTTTTCCTATTGCCCGCAAGTTAAATCGTGATGCTTTAAATATTGACGAAGCCGAGCTGCCCTTTAAAGGTCAAGATATTTGGACAGGTTATGAGCTTTCGTGGTTAAACGCTAAAGGAAAACCGCAGGTTGCCGTGGCGCTATTTACGTTTGCGTGCCAAAGCAGCCATATTATTGAGTCTAAGTCGTTTAAACTTTATTTAAATAGCTTTAATCAAACCCGCTTTGAAAGTATTGAAGTGGTAAGACAGCATTTAATTGAAGACTTATCAAATGCGGTAAATAGCGATGTAGCGGTAACGTTATACGCACCTGATGAGTATAACTGTTTACCTTGCACGCCATTACCAGGGCAATGTATTGACGATTTAGATATTGAAATAGATAACTACGATATTGACGCCTACTCACTTAAATCAAAAAGTGACACCCTGGTTACTGAAACCCTGCATAGTCATTTGCTTAAATCTAACTGCTTAATTACATCGCAGCCAGATTGGGCTAGTATAATTATTCGTTATACTGGTGAGCAAATATGCCATGAGGCACTCTTGCGTTACTTGATTTCATTTAGAACGCACAATGAATTTCATGAGCAATGTGTTGAGCGTATTTATAGTGACTTGACCACTCAGCTCAATATTAAGGAACTTGAAGTTTATGCGCGTTATACACGCCGTGGTGGGCTTGATATAAACCCGTATCGTTCAACGCACTATAACGATACGCCGTTTGTGTTAAAAATTAATCGCCAGTAATAGCAATAAACTTAAATATCACCATAAAAAAGGAGCTTAAGCTCCTTTTTTAATATACCTTATAAGCTAATCAATGCGCTTAGTCGGAATAGGCATTGCGCACACATCAACATAATTATGGGCGTATACAAACCAAGGTTCAGTACGATTTTTTCGCGCCTCAATCAGCTCCCTAAATGATTGTGAGTCTGTGTTCATAACACTAAAGGTGCTTTTATCATTTTTAATATCAGCTAACACCTCAATGTTTGTAATTGGGTTAAATGGCATATTAGGAACAGGCTTACGCTGTAAACGATTAAAGTGCTCCATACCTTCAAGCACTCTTCCAAACACGGTAATATTTTTATCAAGGTAGCGTGGTCCTTGGCCAATGGTGACATAAAACTCCGTGCTTGCACTGTTTATCTCATTGCCACGGGCCATAGCAAATACGCCATGACAATGTACCTGCCAAGTTTGTCTATTAGAGGCGTTTTGTGCGACAGCAAAACCGTTTAAAAACCCCGTTACTGGCGCGTAACCATCGCCTTGCAGCTCTGTAATTTTAAGCGGCTGTGTGGTGCTATGGTAAAACTCTGCAGGCACTGTTTTATTTGCCGTTTTAATTGCTTTATTGCCTGAACTGTCGCCACCTTGTGCTACAAACCCTTCAACAAAGCGATAAACATTTGTGTTTTTGTAGAACCCCTCTCGCGCAAGCTTTTTTATATGTGCCGTGTGCTTGGGTGCTAGTTGCGGGTTGATCTCAACATAAGCAGGCCCTGTAGGCAGGGTTATTTTTAAAATATTTTGCCTATCTACATTTCTCCATTCGTGCGCTTTTGCGTGCTTTATTACCTGGCTTGCGCTACGTGTTGAAGTGTGTTGAGTGCCTGCGTGTTGCTCTGAGTGTTGGGCGCAGCCAGTTAATCCTGCTATTAAAAGTGCTAAATATAAGCTTTTCATATTATCCTTATAATGACTATTTAACCTGAACTCTGGATAATAAATCTATCTCAAGCAGCTATCCCCAGCGCTAACTACGTTGAATTTACTTGCAATAGGCTAGCTATTGACGCGTAATTTCGCCTTGTTTTCACTGTAAATCTCTGGCTAGAGAAAATAAACATAGATATCATTATTGATTCAATACGTTAGTAAATCTCTTAACCAAAGTTCAGGTTATTTAATCCCAATCAAACTTATAGAGTAAATCAACATTTTGATTTAAACCACTGGTGATCTCGACATAAAATTGCGACAGCAGCTGGTAGCGAATAGCCACCTCACTGAGCGAGTCAAATACCCCTACGCTGTATTTCACTTGTAAACTAGGTGCTACATAGCCTGATATTTCAAGTTTGGTGTTATCACCTGAGCCTGTTGAACTTAAGCTTACGTCAGATAAACCTAGGGTTTCTCCCACTTTAGATACAACACCTTCGCTACGGCTCACTCCCTGTGAAAGCAGTAACTGAGTAAGCATAGCATCGCTTGAACTGTCGCCCTCGCCTAGCGGTTGCCCATTGAGTAAATAGGCCAGCGCTTGTGCTTGATCCATTGCCGGCTCAGAAAACACTTTTAAGGTAGGTTGTTCAACGTTACCAGTGAGCGTAACACCAGCCACAACATCGTTTGCTGTGGTGTCTGGGTTACGGATTGCTTTTATATTTAAAAACGGTTGCTCAACTGAGCCACTAAAGCCTATTTGACCCGTACTAATAATTAAGTCTTGGCCAAACGCTGTGTATGTACCATCAACTAAATTTAACTCGCCAGTGGCGATTATGGGCGCACCTTGGCTCATTTTTATAGCTAAATCACCCGCTATTTTTGACTCAAGGCCGAATGACTCAATTTTAACGTCGTTTTTAACAACCACTTTTAAATTTACATCGTAATCAAACGGCACGTTTTCTGTTGTTTCAGTTTTTTGATCAACAATAATTTCATCGTCACTGACTTGCACTGCGCCCTCTGGCAGCTCTTCAATCACTACCCTGCCGTAGGGCACAATAACCTTGCCTGAAAGCGCCAGTGCATTATTTGCAAGGCCAATTTTTAAATCCGGTGATACTTTAAATGTAACCCCTTGCTGTGCACGTACAAAAAACTGCTCACCGTTAATATTCACATTAACTGCGGGTTGTGCACCATGCCAATCAACATCACCTGCAAGACTGATTTTTCCGCCTTGGGTGTCGCTTAAATTCCCTTTGATTGTGGCGGTAGTTTTATCAAATAAAATGTTTACATTAGATTTTTGCAACACCACCGGCAACTGCTCACCTTCTAAATTGATATCACTAACATTAAGCTCCCCATTTAATAGTGGGTCTTGCAACGTGCCGGCAAGTGCCACATTACCGGTTATATCCCCTTTTAATTGCTCAAGAGTCTCTAAAAATGGCTGCAAGTCAGATAGCAAAATTTTGTCTATATTGATGTTACCGTTTAAGGTTTGCTGATTTTGTATGTCGTCTATATTAATTTGGCTGGCTATTTTTCCCAGCACACTTGAGTCTAAATCAGCCTCTAGTTTACCCGTTTGAGAGTCAGTGTAGGCACTCACTTTTAGGGTTTCTATGGGTAACCTAAAGCGATCTTCCTGTGAGGTAAGAACTGCAACTAGCTCACTTGAATTTAAATTAGCGCGTAGTGTTTTTAGTGCACCATTGCTCCAATTAGCTGCAAAATCACCATTTATTTCGCCACGCGTTTTTATGTTATCGGGTAAAAAGTGTTTAAGTTCTTCAAGCGCTAAATTACTCAGCGTGGCATTAAATTGGCCCAAGTTTTTAGTTTGCGCAAGGGTATTAACACACAGCTCACTTTTGTTTGAGCGCCAGCAATGCGCACTCACATCAAAATCGTTGGTTTGGGTATTAAACATCACCGCAATTTTTTTATTATTACTAAAGCTGAGCTTTTTATCACTTAGCGTTATATTACTAAGCGAGCCATTCCACACGTTATTATTGAGCTTACCGGTTACTTCAACCTCAGCGGCACCTTGTTCTGCATCTATGGCGCCAACCAGTTGGTGGTCAGTTTTATCACCAGTGGCAGTTAGCTCAACACGATTTATAACTTGATCAGCAATTGTGGCTGAGCCAACGGTTAGATTTACATCGGTTTGCCAATCTGCGGCTGTATCGAGCTGGCCTTTAAGGGCGAGTTTGTTAACATTTATGTCGTTATACATAACGTTATCGAGTAATAACGATAAATCAACGGCGGGGGTTAAACGGGGTCCTCTAACTTTTAAATCGGCCTTACCGTTTGCAACAAATGGCAGGTTAGTTTGCTCACTTCCTGTAAGTGTGACTTTTCCATCAACCTGCCAGGTGTCGTCAACTTGCCCACTTAGAGCTAATTTATTAGGCCCGCTACTTAAATAAAGGCTATCTATGTTAGCTTTTAACGTATTATTGAGTGTAAAGTTTGAGGCAAATTCAAGCGGTGTTTGGTTAAGTGTACCTGCAAGTTGTGTATTATCCATTTGCAATTGCCAGTTTTGTCCTTCGCTATTAAAGCGCCCTTCTAGCTGACCAGAAACATCACTTGTGAGTGCATCTGTTAAATACTGTGCTTTTAAAGTATTTAACGAACCAAAAAAGTCGGCCTGGATGCCCTTTTGCCAATTAACGTTGCCATTAAATTTTGCGCTACTGTCGTTTGCTTTTAGGCTTAAAGTGCTTAGCTGTGCTTGGCTAAGAGAGCCGTTTAATTGCGTGTTTAATACTACCGCTGGATAGGCACCTAGCTGGCTATGTGCTTGTAAACTTAGCGTGTAATCATCCGCATTGCCCGTGGCAGATAAATCAACATTACTTACTTTTAGCTCATTACTTTGTGCGTTAATCAGCCATTGCTCAACTTTACCGGTAAGTTCAAACGGGTAATTTTTTTGTTTTAAATTAGCCGTTGCCGTTAAATCTAATGGGTACTGACCCGCTGTTTGCAAGTTTATATTTAAAGCTGATAAATCACCACTTAGCTTTAAGTTAGCTTGGTGTAAGTCGCTGTTTAGCGTTATTTCACCCTTTAACGGTAAGTTACCCGCAAGCTCACTGGTCAATTGTGTATTTAATTGCCATTGTAGGTACTGCGCACTAAGGGCTTGTAAATTAATGTTTTCATCTTCTACATTTAGTGCAAGCGCTATGTTTTCAATTGTATGTGTTTGCTCACCTTGTTCAATACCCACTTTTTTTACGTCAAACTGCTCTACCCGTAAATTAAGGGGCGATGTAAATTCTATATCTGGTAACGCGGGTAGCGCTGTTAGCGCCTGGCTTTGCTGAACCGTTGCCTGATTAGATGAGGCAGGTTGCTCTTTAAGCTTTACCAGTACATCGCTAATAGTCAGGCTTTTTACCGCTAAGGTTGCATCTTCGGCTTTCGCTGCAAGGGTAAAGTTATTTACGGTTACATCAGCACTGGGATGATTTAATACAAATTCGTTTATTGCTATATTTTTAACTGCAATATTAAAGGGAAACGTAATTTTAGCTAATGGCTCTGAGGCGCTCTCTTGTGTAGCCTCGGGCGCATTGCCAAGAGCAAGCTTGACTGACCGCGCACTTACATTTTCAATACATAAGCCATCGCACTGCCACCAAAATAAATCTATTTTAAGCTGCTGGGCTTTAAAGTCAGTACTTTGGTTTTTAAAGCTCACATTAAACGGGTTGTTATATAAAAAGCGCCCTTTATTAATCTCAATATGTAAGCCGTCCACCATTTTATTTGCACTATAAGCAATAAATTGATTACCGGGCGCAGTAAATAACAAGCAAAATATAATAACGGCAAGCGTGATTAAAACGCCAATCACGGCGGCGGATATTTTTTTAAATACTGACATTAAATTTCTGGCCCTATGGTAATGCTTAAACGTGTGCTTTTACTCTCTTTAGTAAGCCCCCATGCATGATCTACTTTTACGGGGCCTATGGGCGTTAAATAACGAAAGCCAAAGCCTGCGCCCACTTCAAAGTCATCCGAAAAGTCATTTGTGGCGGTACCGCCATCAACAAATAACGCTGCACGCCAGTTTGGCGCAAATTGGTAATTGTATTCAATCGTGCTCGTTAGTAAGTATTTACCACCAATTAAGTCACCATCTTCATTTTCAGGAGAAATAGACTGATAAGCAAAACCACGCACACTTTGGTCGCCACCGGCATAAAACCGCAGCGAGTAAGGTACATTCTCAATATTATCCACCATCATAGCGCCCACGTTTGCTTTTAAAAAAACTAAGTGTTTATCTAAATAAGTCCTAAGCCACGCATGCTGCAGTTGCACTCGCACTAAGTTAGTGGTTGAAAGTACATCATCTAAACCAAACTCAGCCGAAATTAGCCACTGCTCACCCCAATAAGGCGTGGTGCCTCCTTTTGTTTTTTTACGAGCATAGCTAATACCTGGCATTAGCATTTCGGTGCTTTCTTCAGGTTCATCACCAATGCGGTATGTTTCTTGGTCGCGGCGTAAAAATGCCGTGCGTACCCATTTATCTTCTGTTAACCATTGGCGCTGTAATTGTCCGGTCAGTATTTCACTGTAGATATCATCGGCAAGTTCATCTTCTAACTTGTAACCCACTGATAAACGCCATAAATCGTCGTTAGGGTCATCCACCGGAATAGTGTACGCCATAGAAATATCTTGCTGTTTTTCAGCTACATTTAAATTGCTTTCAAGATAATGCCCGTCTTCGGTGATCCAGGGTTTACTCCATTTAAAACGCACTTTTGGGCCCAGCTCGGTATTAAAACCGCCACCTACTTCGTAGCTATTAGCAGGTTTGTGGAGCACATCAACATTTATAGGTACTTGGCCATTTGCTCTTGCTGGTATATCAGCATAAATACGTGCGCTTGCAAAATAGGGTGTGCTTGAAAGTTCAAGGTTATAATCGGCAATTTGCGTGGCTTTATATGCTTGCCCTTGGCTAAAAGGCGCAAGTGAGCGAATGTACTTTTCTGCAGGGGTGTTTTTGGAAATGACAATATCGCCGTAGGTATAGCGCACACCGGTATCTATATTAAATGTAATAACGGCACTGTTTTTTTGTACCGATACAGCAAGCTTTCGGGCAGGCCATTTAGCATCAAAATAGCCTAGTTCTAATAACATCGACTCTATTTTTTTATGGGCTGAGTCGTACTTGCCATGATTAAGCACATCGCCCTGGGTTAAATTTAAATTTTTAATAACATTTTGTAATTGCGAGTCGCTTTTCCCCTCACCATTGAGCGTTATATTAATTGCTTCAATGCGAGTGGCAGGTCCGCGTTCTATTTGGACGATAAGCTCTTTATCGTCTTTATCAAACTCAATGTCTACTGTTGGATTGTAATACCCTAACGCTTTAATACTGCTTTGTACTTGCTTTTTGGCGTAGCGACGCAAGGTTCTTGTAGGCTTTTCACCAACGAGTTGTTTTAAGTAAAGCTCAACGTTACTTTCTAACTCGCCACTGATCCCTTTAATCTCGTACTCTTCAATTACCCTTTGCTCAGCGCTGGTTTGAGTGCTTATAAAAAAAACTAAAAAAAACACAAAACGTAATAACTGTTTGAACAAGTAAATATCCTTACTTTTATTCATCAAAATTTAACTACCAATAAGGTGCATACTACCATAGCCATAATGAGCAACACATTAACTTAATCGTAATCTTGCACCAAATTTTGCTCGTTTTTAACGTTAAAATTAATACGCTTTAAAGCAATATTTTGGTTACAATGGTGGCTACGAATACAAAATTAATTTTAAATGAGTTTTTAATGCAATTCCCTGATGATGATAACGGCCAACTTTTAGCCGAAATAGCCGCTGCTGGCGTTGATTTAAGCAAAATGCACCAAATCGATTTTTTCATTTTATTTGAACAACAAGCTGACGCTGAAAAATTTGCTAAAGAAATAGTCTCTGATGCATTAGTACAAAGCACTAATGTTGAAAAATGCAAAGACACAGGCATATGGGAAGTAATTACTCATGTACAAATGGTGCCAGAGCACACATTACTTGGCCAAGCAGAGCAATACCTTGAAAGCATTGCTAATAGCTACAATGGCTATGGCGATGGCTGGGGGTTGATGGACGAAGACGCCGCTTAACAAAAATCAGTTAAGCTTAGCCGCTTAACTGATTCGCTTTTCTAAAGCTGCCTGTGTAATCAAATAGTTTATCAGACACCTTCCAGCCATACTTTTTACTTTTACGTGCGATAACAAAATCGGGGTGTACTAAATCAAACTGTGCTTTAATAACCTGCTCGGCACTTTTAAATTCGACTGGCGCTTGCCCCTGCCCTAGGCGTTTTCCAAACTGTTTATTAAAAATATATTGCCCACCTTTACTGGCAAGGTTATATACCTCATCGCAACTTGCGCCATCTTCATCAAAGTAAGTGATTTTAATTAAATCATCTTTAAGTTTTACCACTGATAACCCACTACAGCGTAGTACTAACGCATCTTTTAAATTAAGTGCGTTACGTAGCTTGTCGTCTGGGTCGGCCATTACAGCGCCGCAATCATGGCACTTACGCGCAGCGATATCGTTTTGAGCGCCACATTGGTCACACTCTTTAAACCTAAACCGATAATCGCATTGCTCTTTATGGCCTTCATCATCCTCTAACAAACCTTGGCAGCGCCTACCAAAATGCTCAATGACTTTGCCTGCTGAATCGGTTTTTCCCCAAAAAATATTTGCAAACCCACACCCAGGGCAAAGCACTTGTACGGGTTCATTATCGCTGTCATTTTTTTTATCACCCACCTCAGGGTGAAATAAATCAAAGCCGTTGCCTGCGTAATCTATAACTAAGCAATCTGTTTTTCCTTCATTTAGCCTAAGCCCACGGCCAACAATTTGCTGGTATAAACTAACCGATTCGGTGGGGCGTAAAATAGCGATAAAATCGACATGCGGCGCATCAAACCCTGTGGTTAAAACAGAGATATTAACTAAATACTTTATTTTTTTTGCTTTAAATTGATTTATTAACTTATCACGCTCGGCATTTGAGGTATCGCCAGTTATAAGGGCACTTTGCTCTGCGGGTAAATAAGTTAAAATTTCTTGCGCGTGCATTACCGTTGCCGCAAATATCATCACGCCTTGGCGGGTTTCACTGTATTGTATTACTTGCTTTAATATGGCTTGCGTTGCACGCTCGCTATTTTTTAAAAGCGCATTCATATCATCGCTCGCATATTGCCCAAACGCATTGCTAGCCAAGGACGAAAAATCATAATGACTAATAGCCGCGTCAACTTCATTTGGTGGCGTTAAGTAATTATGCTTAATCATATACCTGAGCGGTAATTCAAATATACAATTTTTAAATGGACTTTCTTTATTACCTTTTACAAAACCATGGTAATGGTGATGGTATATCCACCCCATTCCTAATCTATAAGGTGTGGCCGTTAAACCCAATACTTTTAACTGAGGATTATTTTCTTTCAGCGTGTTTATAACCTTGCCATATTGGCTTTTTTTATCACCATTTACTCTGTGGCACTCATCAATAATAAGCAAAGAATAATGCTCATTTAATTTATTTAAATTACGCGATAAAGACTGAACACTGGCAAAAGTAACTTGGTGGCTGAGTGATTTTTCTTTTAACCCTGCTGAAAATATACTCGCTTCTAAACCAAAACTTTTATATTTTTGTGCGTTTTGTTCTACCAACTCTTTAACATGGGCAAGCACCAGAATTTTTTGCTTAGCAATTCGCGCAAGCTCTGCAATAACCAGGCTTTTGCCCGCACCGGTAGGCAGTACAATTACGGCAGGATCATTTGTTTTTCGAAAATGTAAAACGGTGCGCTCTACGGCCTCTTGCTGATAAGGCCTTAATTTATAGCTCATGAAAATAGTAACTAGAATAACCAGAAATGCAGTTTAACAAATACTAAGCGACTGCGGGGAGTTTAAGGTAAGTTTTCGCCAATTAAACCTGTCTTGCAAGGCGTAAGCCTAAGGTTTAGTTATTAAGTTATACACCATTAAAAAGAGAAGCCGTAGCTTCTCTGTTATTTTATTAAGCTAGGTGCTTTTGTAAATCAACACCTTCAAACGCTTTAGGACGACGACCACGACCGGTCCATTCAACCACCTCGCCATCTACTTCAATGCGATACTTAGCTTTTACTTTAGTACGTTTATCTGCTGTACCGTCTTGTAAATCTTCTAACGTAAGTCCTTTTTCTTTTAAAAGATCCAACACTTCCTGTTTAGCTTGTAGCTGCTCAGTATATTTTGCAATCGCATCAGTGATTAATTGTTGTGCTTTTTCTAGCTCAGTTAATGATGCTGTTTTAATAAAAGATCGAACTTCTTTCATTTATATCTCGCTAAATTATAGGGTTAGATTTCAATTCCTTTTTAGTATAAGCCTAAAATAAAAAATAGGCTACGAGAAGAAAGTATTAGCTATCTTTTCATATTTTAAACAAAAAAAGCCGTGATTAATATCACGGCTTTAACATTTAAAAACTAATTAAAACTTAGTTGTTAAGCTTAGTTGTAAGTATCTACCAGTTACATCATATGCTTCAGAAACTGTATTAATACCTGTACCACCGCTAGATGAACTTTGGTTAGCAACAGGTGGTTGCTTATCAAATAAGTTACGAACAGTTAATGTCACATTTGTACTATCAGAGAAACTATAGCCCGCTGAAATATCGTGATAAACAACTGATGGGAATTCGTTATACTTCTCTAGAGGCGTAAAGTCTGTGTAGTTGAAGTTACCACCATCAACGCTATCTTTTGAACGATCCCAGTAACGCATACGCCATGAAAGGTTTAAATCTTCTAGGCCGTAGCTTAAGTTAAGGTTAGCTCTGTTATCTGGAGTAAATACTTGGCCGGCATATTCAACTGTTTCACCACTTTCGATACCTGTTTCATCATATTTGATTAGATGATTCCAAATCAGATTTGCACCAAATTCACCATGCTCAGTATCAATCTTGTACGCTAATTCAATATCTAAACCAGAGGTTTCTATATTGTTTTCATTACTTGTTCCTGAATTAACTTCAACTAAAGCACCATTTTGGTCACGTAAAGAGTTACCACCACAAGTTGGATCAAAGTTAGCAGCACTCACATCAAAACAACGATTAAGTACCGTAGTACGGCTAGTTGTAGAAATAGCGTCTTCAACAGAAATATCATAGTAATCAACCGTCAAAGCAAACTCTTCGGTTGCTTGCCATACAACACCTAAGCTATATGTGTCTGCCGTTTCTTCTTGAACATCTTCATTACCACCAATAAAGCCACCAGTACTTTGTGCTTCTGTTTGTGTTAGTTCAAATGAACCATTTGCAGCAACACGAGCAGCAACCTCAGGGATTGATAAACAGTTTTGAGCTACATTGCCTGTATCTGAAGCGGTTACACCACTACATGGATCTGTAACTGTTGCAAATGTCTCACCACGTCCGCCAAATAAATCTGCAATATTTGGTGTACGTATAGCTGTTGCTGCTGAAGCTCTGAATTTCAATGTATCAATTGGTGAGTATTGAATACCCGCATTCCAAGTTGTTTGGCCACCAACAATTTCGTGATCTGAATAGCGAGCAGCTAAGTCAAGCTCAAGATTATCTAAAATAGGTAAAATTGTTTCTACATAGTAGTCGTTCGAATAGTAACTGCCATCAGTTGGTAGTGAGCGGTTAGTACTTGAGGCGCCTGTCTGGGCTAAATCACCTGGATTAAAGAAACCACTTTCTAAGCGATGCTCAGCCCCCATAGCTACACCAATTCGACCGCCAGCCAACTCAACTGGTAATTCACCAACTAAAGAAGCTGAAACTATAAACTGCTCAGTTTGGCCAGCAATTTTGGCTGGAACTTTAACGTAATCTACAGCCTCAGCTGAAACAGAGCCCTCTCCAAATAAATTAAGAGGTACACAGCCTTGTAAAACAGCTAGGTCATTTGCACATTGCAATGAACCATCAGCGTTTTGTACTACATCAAAAGCTTGTGCAGCTCTTTCAATGTTAACTTGACCACCACTGTCTTGGCGTTGATCTGTTTTACCCCAAGATACATATGTATTTAGTGACCAATCATCGTTGATCATCCAATCTATGCCAGTCGCAATTCGAACAGTGTCACGCTCTAAATCAGTAGAACGAGCACCAAACTCAACCATACGGCGAACTAGCTCAGGAATATTATCATCCAGAGCATATCCGTCATTAAGTAGGTTTTCACGAAGTAACTCCGGAACCATAGGATTACTTAGTTTTATCCCACCTTCTCCACCACGCTCTGGTAAGAATACATCATTAGTAGAAAATGGTGTTGGCTCAATAGTTGAGTTATAAGTTTTTGATGAATTCCAATTCATCTCAGCAAAAAATTCAACTTCGTCATTTATTTCTTGCTTGATGTTTAGAGCAGCGTATTTTCTTTCTAAAGGTGTTACAAGCTGTCGATAATCTGCTCTATTAAACGCATCCCCCCCTTCAAGGCCAGTGTAAGGAGTACCATCAGCGTTATACGCGCCTACTCGGCCTTGGGGAGTATACGAAGAAAATACTTTCCCAACATACTCGTTACCATTTTCATCTAGTAGTATCGCTTCATCAAACTCAGAAAATGCACGGTCTGAAGGTTTTAGACCTTTATCATCATCATAACCAATAGCAACGGTTACGTTACCAGAGTCCCAACTGTTACCAGCGGTCAGGTTTAAAGAATACTTTTCGCGATCGCCTTCGTCTGAAATACCAGTTTGAGCATTAACTTCAACGCCCTCTACGTTATCACGAGTGATAATATTTACTACACCAGCTACAGCATCTGTACCATATATGGCAGATGAGGCACTTTTTAAGATTTCGATACGCTCAATCATTGATGCCGGAATAGCGTTAAGATCCACCGCGTAACCACTTGATGGTGAGCGACCAGATACAAAACGACGGCCGTTAACCAATACTAAAGTACGCGCTTCACCTAAGTTTCTTAATGAGGTTGTGTTTAACCCTACGCCAGAAGTACTGAATGAAGAGTTAGATTGGTCTGCGCCGGCAATAGCAACAGGTGATTGGTTTAAAACGTCAGCTACGTTTAATGCCCCCATTTGCTCTATATCTGTTCTGCCAATAATAGTCACAGGTACTGGTGTTTCTACGTCAGTACGCTTAATACGTGAACCAGTAACTTGAATACGCTCTACCTTTTCAACACCTTCTTCTGCAGCAAATGAACTTGCTGAAAACGCAGCAGCAGATGCTGCACCAAAAGCAATCGCTAAGCGAACTGCTTTTGAGACTTGGTTATTTAACATGTGATTCTCCCTGAATACTTCTAATAGTTTATTTTTATACACCTAGCTAATACTTAATATTAACCGGCTCGCAAATACTAATACCATTTTGAGTACAAGGTCAACATAGCGATAACCAAAAATACCTTTTATTTACAAAAACTTACATGTTAAATACATGTAGCATATTGCAGTTTTATCATTAATTAATAATTGCAAATAAGCATACAATCCTATATTGAATGAGTTAATTCGTAGTGCTCCAAGTTTAATAAAAATTACTTTAATGGATTTAAGTGTGGGTATTCAGGTTCTAATTTATCTTTATATGAGAGGTTAGTTAACGATACCCACTTAGATATCGTTTTATATATAAATATGCGGAGCTAATCTTAAGCCGTGATAAAGGATTCAATTGAAAATTACTTTTTTAGCAAAACTTTCCAGCAAAATAGTTCACCATCTACAAAGAAATCTTCAATTTTTAAACTCTTAATTGTAACTTGTGATTTTTTTATTCTATTAGTAACTTCCTCTTTCGAAAATGCAACCGACACTTGGTCCTCTAATCTTGTAATTTGTTTACCTATAAACTCTTCTAAATTCTTAAGAGCTTTTGTACTTTCATGGTTAATATTGATAATCAACTTAGATAGTTTAGTCATCACATCCAAAAACCATACTTGCTCTGCGCTATCGAGCACTTTAAATGTTTGTAACTTATGAATTATCTCTTCATTAAGCCTTGCAAATGGTATGTTCTCGTTGCGTAGTTTAAGATCGATAAGAGTAGTTACATCATTTAATATATTTTCATTAAAAAACCAATTTAGAACTCTTATTCCACCTATACAGTCCTTTGTTATAGCTGAATCAGGGTGGTGCAACATCAAAATTAATTCGCCATTATCTTTAAGAACCCGTAATGCCTCAGGTAAAGATTTATCCCAATCTGAGTATTCGAATCCAAACTGGCTAGCTAGAACGTCAAACTGATTATTAGGGTAGGGAAGTCGCTCTAACGGAGTATTAAACTTAAACTCAACATGTTTTATAGCTTCGTCAAGCTCATCAACTCCACTTGAAATTTTAGTTTCATCAATATTGGCTAAATCGCACGCCTTTACACTGCCACCCAACATACTTCGGACTAAAAGCACCTGAATCCATACAGCTAAGGCTCCTTTTCCAGTCCCTAAGTCTAAGTAATGAGTATCACTCCCGTAGCTTTTTACAGCATTCTCCCAAAAATTTAGCAATTTTTCTGGGTATCCAAGTGCGTCAGATGAGTCTCCAAAGCTTGATAAAGTGGGTGTAACGTCCCAATATTGCTCCCAGTGCATAATTTGATTCTCCAAAAAAAAGAGCGGCTAATAAGCCGCTCTTTGTATAATTATTTTAAATTAAAATGATTGTTTAAAGTTAAAGTACATAGTGCGACCAAAACCTGAGTATAGGTTAAAGTTATAGTCACGACCATCGTATGCATATAAAGGTGGCTCTTTACCAAATGCATTTTGTGCACCAAAGCTTATTTTACCATTCCAAGGTGTATTGTAAGCAATTTGTAAGTCATGCGTTACCCATGAAGGGATATGGCCTTCACAGTCTCCATCTGCTGTGATGTCTTCACACTGACTATCAATTAAACTAAGGTTCCATGTAAAGTCAAAATCAGAAATAGAGTAAACATTTGATAAGTTCAAGCGCATTTGTGGAACACCTGGATCATCAACGAAGTTACGACCGCCATCTGTTTTGTAATCAATAATGTGAGATACGTTCAGGTTAGTTCTTAATGAACCCATATCACCGAATTCAAACATTGAACTTGCTTTGAAATCAATACCAGATGTTTCTAGGCTTCCGTCGTTACCAAAACCACGAACGACTTGTGTAACAGCACCGTTAGGAGAGCGAGATACTGTAAAGGCATCAGGCACTGAATCTCCACGTAAGCGAGCATCTATAATAGATTGTGAGCTAAACGCACGAATTCTGTTTGTGATTTCAATGTTGTAGTAATCAACTTCAAATGAAATCGCATCTGTTGCTTGGTACACAGCACCCAAAGAGTATTGGTCAGATTGCTCTGATTGTAAATCAGGGTTTGCAATAACAAGCGCATTAATTTGTGATGAACAATCTGCTTCTTCACCAATTGCTAAACAAGTTGCTTCATCTGATACAGAGTCAGCAGATTCAGCTGGCTGCTGAGTTAAATCAGGCAATGATGGAGCACGGAAACCTTTACCCCAAGATGCACGAAGCACTAAGTCGTCAATTGGGTTGTAACGGGCAGATACTTTAGGTGAAAAATCTGAACCATAATCAGAATAATCATCGTAGCGACCAGCAAAGTTAAGTTCAAACTCTTCTGTTACAGGCACTAGCGCTTCAAAGAAAAGACCTCTAACAGAGCGGCTACCGCCTGCACTACTACCTGATGAGCCACCTACTTGACCAGCTTCTGATAATGAATCGTATTTATCTGCGTAATCCTCAGTTCTGTATTCAAAACCAACAAAAGCTTGAATAGCACCTGCATCAGTTTCCATAACATCAAATGCAGCATTGGCATAAAATTCTTCTTGGTTAAACTTACCAACACGAGAAGTTGTTACTGTCATTGCACTTTTAACTTCATCTGAGGCGCCAAACGGATCATTCAGCATGTATGTACCGTCATTAATGTATTGACGCGCTGTGCTACGTAATATGTAACCACTACCAATATTATGGCTTTCATTTAAAGTTTTACGAGCACCGGCTTCAACGGATACATCACCGATCATACCCGTTGTACCGAAGCTAATATCTTTAAGTTCAGAGGTAAGATTGTTATCACGATTGCCTAGAGCTGCAAAGCGATGCCAAAAGTCTAATCCCTGTTGTTCTAAACCTAATGACGCGTCATAGATTGGGCTGTCTGGGTTAGTTGGGTTATTAGGACTATCTTCACTAATGTATACTGTAGATGCTGCAGCATCATATGCAGTTGTATCAAGACCAGGAGCGTAACGACCAAAAGACTTTGTTTGAGCAATGTTAATATTTGTGAACACGCTCCAATCATCGTTAACCTCATAAGTTGCTTTTATAAAAGCAGAACGGTTTTTAATTGACGCTTCATCTGCAGACACAGCTGCGAAGTTAAATCCACAACGGTCACCTATACGGTAAAAGTTTTCATTACCAACACCTTCACAAGTAGCTTCTGGAGAGAAAAAGTCAAAGTTACTTGATCTTTCACCTGTTTCAGGGTCCGTAGAGAATGTAGTAAAGTTATTAGAATATACTGAGCCGCCCGGGCTGTACCAAGGGAAGTCGCGTGCATAAACAATGTCACGACCGCTCCACGATGCGCCTGCTAAAACAGATGCTTTATCTGAAGAAGCACCGAATAATACAGAACCATTCTCTCGATCACCGCCTTCATGTTCAATACGGCCTGAACCTAAAGTTACCTCAGCGCCATTAAAATCTTTACGTAGTATAACGTTAATTACACCACCGATAGCATCTGAACCATATAAAGCAGATGCACCATCAGTTAGGATCTCTACACGCTCAACAGCGGCCATAGGAATAAAGTTCAAATCTTGGCTTGAACCTGTAAGTGTTGATTTAGGTAGGCGTCGGCCATCAACTAATACTAATGAGCGATCTGAACCTAAACCGCGTAAGCTTACTGTTGTTGCACCTTGAGAAGAACTTCCTGATTGAGGTCTGAATGAACCCAAACTATTAAAAGTTGTGCTACGTAATAAATCAGCTACTGAAGTCTCACCACTTAACTCTATAGCAGCACGGTCAATAACTGTTACTGGTAAGTCACCAGCCATGTCTACGCGCTTGATACGAGAACCGGTTACTTCGATACGCTCTACTTTATCTGCCTCGTCTTCTGCAGCGAATGAACTTGATGAAAATGCAGCTGTTGATACTGCACCAAAAGCAATCGCTAAGCGAACTGCCTTTGAAACTTTATTATTTAACATTTGATTCTCCCTGGGTCACCACTTGTTAGAAGCGACTATTATTTAATTATTTTTTGTTGTCACAGTTTGTTAACAGCGACTAAACCAAATACTAAACAAAAAATATCTAAAAGCCAACTACTGTTAACCAAATATTAATTAAAAAAGGGTTTTTTATTGAATTTCAGCATGAATGAGGAATTGCTGTACAAAAATAAAGCTAAAACGTGAATTATGTAATCAAAAATTACATTGATAGGTACAAATTAGAATAATTCGAACTGTTTTAGATTGAAATTATTTACGTTTACGTTAACAAACTGCACTATCATTTCTAATAACGGTACAACTTGTCTTTCTATGTATAAAGGGTAGTCGTAGCTATGCAGCCCTTGATACAGCTCAACTCCGTTAGTTGTGTAAACAAATGTAACAAATTCACCTCTTTTTAGCGTAAATTCACTATTTTGCTTCTGAAACTTTCTTACTGCTTGTACATGAGGAGGGACATTTTTTTGATAGTCGGTTAGGTTTTGACCTAAACGTTTTTTAAAAACCAGCAAGTGATCAAATTCGCCGCGTAAAAGTTTACTAATGTAGTCGTTTACAAGGTCGTTAATTTTCTCTGGTTGCTCAAAAAGGAGGGTAAATAAATCATATTGGAACTGTTGAGCAAGTTTAGTCCAGTCACTTCTTACGGTTTCTAAACCTTTAAAAACCAACTTTGATTCACCTGCCTTCACTAACTGTCCTACATAGCGTTTTTTAGAGCCCACACTTTTACCTCTTATAGTAGGCAAAAAGAAAGGGCTGTAGAGCGATTCAAACTCTATTTCTAAATAGCTCGTTAAATTATGTTTAGCGTGTATGTGTTGCTGCCACAATGTGTTTATGTGTTTAGCTAAGTGTTTACCTATTTTATTACACGCCTCAACACTTAAATCATCCGTTAGTTTTACAAAGGTCGAATCAGTGTCTCCGTAAATAACACTATAGCCTTGCTCTTCAATCCACTTTTTAGTTTGCAGCATTATCTCATGGCCACGTAAAGTAATAGAGCTTGAGAGTCGAGGATCATAAAAACGACAGCCTTGTGAGCCTAATACACCATATAAACTATTCATTATTATTTTAATCGCTTGGGATAGCATTAAATCCTGCTTATCTTTTGCCCGCTGACGCTGTAGCGCTAGGCTTTTTATAAGCGCAGGTAAATGGTGCTGCTCTCTTGAAAACTGTGCGTTATTAAAACCTTCAATACTGTTTTCAGGGTTTTCAATCCCTTCTATTAGTCCAAGCGGGTCTATATAAAAGGTTTGCATAATACTGGGGTACAGGCTTTTAAAATCAAGCACTATGACATTTTTATACAGCCCCGGTACCGACTCCATAACATAACCACCTGGACTTTCAAAACTCAGCCCATGGTCGCCCATATTAGGGGCTACATAACCGCTGCGATGTAATAAAGGCAAATACATGTTTACAAAAGCTGCCACTGAGCCGCCGCGTTTTTCCAGCTCAAGGCCTGTGAGTTGCGTGCGAATAACAGCAAAATCAAGTAGCTTAAGTTTTTCGAAAATTTTATTTACGAGTATGCAGTCTTGGCGGTTGTAGTTAGCAAGCGCAAGTTTATCTTCATTAAATTGGCGAATGATCTCTTGTAAACTATTATTGGACTCGATTAATTTAGATTCACCTAAAATTTCTTTTGAAACATTGGCAAGTGAGAAGGTCTCGAAGCTATAGGTGGCATTTTTTAGAGTATCAATGCCATCTATTACGCAGCGCCCAGGAATAGACACTCGTGTAAAATGCCCCTTTCTAACATATAAAGGAAGGTTTCCTCTTCCTAATAATAGTTTTACCCCAAGCGCCTCAGAGCGCTCATAAATAACTGCAAAATCAAACTCAATAACATTCCAGCCAATGATAATGTCAGGGTCGTACTGCTTAATAAGCGTTACCAGTTGCTGTAATAGTGCAACCTCATCGTCGCACCATATAATAGTATAACCTATCGTTGGGTCGTAATGCTCAGGCTCGCCAATCATAATAACGCAATCTAAACCACAGCCTACCAAACCAACAGAAAACAACACCCCGCTTTCATTGCACTCTATATCAAGCGACAACATAGTTAGCGCAGGCGTATAGTCGGCATTGGTTTTTAATTTAGCATCTAAAACTTCAGTGTAATGTGCATGATCCACTCGTTTACCCGTGACCCACGCCCCCCCTTTTATAAAGCGCTCCATTAAATAGCGCTCAATGGGCCTTATATCATCCTCATAAAGTGTAATACCGCGGCTTTTTAACGCTTTGCTTGCGCTATAAAAATGTTTAAGTGAGTAAAAGTAACAGCCGCACATACCTTGCTGTTGAAAATTTTTAAGTGAAAGCGGTTTAATTAAAAATCTAAGCGTTTCGGCAGCTAAAATGGCACGGGCTGCTTCAGCGTCATTATTTTTTATAAAAAATAGTGCAGTTTCGTTCTCAGAAATTGTTTTTATGGGCCCACTATCGGTAGCAAGCCAAACTTCATATTTTAAACCCTGATCGCTATCGTGCGCTTGTGCAGAAAGTACAAAGCCAGATGTTAAATACACTATTAATAAACCTTACTTATATTTTGTTTTTCTACTTTAGGGCCTTTGAATATTAACGGTTGATAATAGCTTAACCTCAAATTTTAAACAGGCCGTAATAGGGAGTAATTTATGAAATTAAAAAATCGCTGATTAAATTACTAAATTAATTTCATCCTTGCTTGTAGTTACACGGTTATAACTCTAAAATCCATACACTGTAATTATATACATATTTTAGGTTAATCATCACATGCTATCGAGCTCACTAAAAAAAACAATTAGGCAAGTCCACCAGCATGTGGCTAGTAACCTTACTGATTATCGCCCACGAAGTAGCCAAAACTACCTAGTTGCCGAAATAGCAAAAACACTTGCCGGCGAATACCATAAAAAGCAGCGTATATGCGTTATTGAGGCTGGCACAGGGACCGGTAAATCACTTGCTTATTGTTTAGGTGCGTTACCACTTGCCCTTGCACAAAAAAAGAAGCTGGTCATTTCTACGGCTACCGTGGCTCTGCAAGAGCAATTAATAGCAAAAGAGCTGCCTTTTTTTAAAAAACACTCCGGGCTCGACTTTAAATTTGACCTAGTAAAAGGCAGGCAGCGCTATATATGTGCACATAAGTTACATAGCGCTGTTAATGGCGATAGCCAAACGCAAATGGAGTTTATGCCAACACTTACCTCGCCGTTAAGTGATATGGAAACTAAATGCTTAAAAGACCTTTACGATGCTTATGTAAATAAACAATGGCAAGGTGACAGAGATAGCTGGGCCGATACCATTCCCGATAGAGTATGGAATTTAATCGCTTGCGATAAGCACGCTTGCCAACGCCAAATGAAAGCCCACCAAACCTGCCCGTTTCAGATTGCTCGTAATCAGCTTATGCAAATGGACGTGCTTGTTATTAATCATTCGTTATTACTTGCTGATTTGGATTTAGGGGGCGGTAAAATTTTACCCGAGCCGGATAATACAATATATGTAATAGATGAAGCGCACCACCTTGCACACATTACTCGCGACTTTTCATCGGCAGCGGCCACGATTAAAGGCACGATTGATTGGCTCGATAAGCTCACCAAATTTAGCGGCAAAATGTCTAAGGTATTAGTGGGGCAAAAAGCCATTGGGCAAAACTTTAAGCTATGCGATAGCATTAACGATGCGAATAAAGACTTAAAAGTAGTGCGCGATATTCTTGATAATGCCGATTTTGAATATTCAAAAGACGACACATACCGCTTTGAGCATGGCGAAATACCAAAATCATTACACAGCAAAGCTAAAGAGATAAGCGATGCTACACTCGATGCACTGCGTTGTTTAAATAAAATGCACGATACCCTCACGCAAGATGTAAGCGATGGCGATGTAAAGCCCTACGTTGCCGACCCTGTATTGGCCGAAAGCGGCCACTATATAAACCGCTTAGAGCAATTAAACAAGTTATGGTATAGCTATGCAAATAAAGGCGAAGGCACACCTCATGCAAGGTGGATCAAGCGTTTAGAATACAAAAACCATCACGATCACCTATTAAGTGACTGCCCTATCGAAGTAGGCTACTACTTAAAAGACAAACTATGGAACGAATGCGCAGGGGCGGTATTATGCTCTGCAACGTTAAGTGCTCTTGGCTCGTTTGACCACTTTGCTTATGAAAGCGGCTTAGCAAAAGAAGAAGGTGTTAAGTTTATCAAGGTCCCCTCTCCTTTTGATTACCCAAAACAAGCGACCTTGCGTATTCCCGTAAGTAAAGTAGAGCCAACCGACAAAGCCTTTAGCGACCATATAGCGCAAACCTTACCTGAGTACTTAAACACAAAAAAAGCCAATTTAGTGTTGTTTGCATCGTACTGGCAAATGGATCATGTAGCTAAGTTTCTTAGAACAAAAGGTTTTAACTTATTAGTACAAGGCGAAATGTCGCGCGAGGCATTATTAAAAAAACACACTCAAAATATCGATGCTGGCAAAGGTAGTATTTTATTTGGTACGCAAAGCCTCTCTGAAGGGCTTGATTTACCTGGTAAATATTTAGAAAACTTAATAATTACAAAAATACCGTTTGCCGTACCCACATCACCAATAGAAGAAGCCCAAGCCGAATTTGTACAAAGTAAAGGCGGTAATCCATTTTTGTCTATTACGGTGCCCGATGCAGCAAAGAAATTGGTACAAAGCTGTGGTAGACTGCTGCGCAAAGAGAGCGATGAAGGCCGTATCACCATTCTCGATAGACGCTTAGTTACCAAGCGCTACGGCAAAGCCATGCTCGACACCTTACCACCTTTTAAAAGACAAATAGATTATTAATGTTTGAACTTGCACTAGATCCCACAACACTGGCAGTTTTATGTGCCGCGGCCCTTGCTGCCGGCTTTATTGATGCAATAGCCGGGGGCGGCGGCTTATTAACAGTCCCTGCACTACTCACCGCTGGCTTGCCACCGCATGTAACGCTTGGCACCAATAAACTTGCGGCAAGCTTTGGCTCATTAACAGCAAGCTTTACTTATTATAAAAAAAATCTATTTAGTCCTAAGTTTTGGGCAAGTTCAATTATTGCTACAGCCATAGGCGCTGTGATTGGTACGTTAATAGTTGATCATTTAAGTATTGAGTTTTTAAATAAGCTTTTGCCTATCATTATTATTATGGTGGCCTGTTATAGCTTATTTGGTAACTTAAGCACCACACAGGGCGATGATTTACCAAAAGTAACACCGCTACTTAAACTAAAGCAGTGGTTGCAGGGTTTAGCGTTAGGTTTTTTTGATGGCGTAGCTGGCCCTGGTGCCGGCACTTTTTGGACTGCCTCGAATAGTTTACTTTATAAAATGAGCTTACTGCTTAACTGTGGTTTAGCCCGCTCTATGAACTTTGTATCTAATTTTATATCACTTATTACCTTTGTAGCACTTGGACACGTAAACTTTTTATTAGGCCTTATCATGGGCTTTTTTATAATGTTAGGTGCTTGGATTGGTGCGCATTCTGCTATTCGCTTTGGCGGCAAGTTTATTCGCCCTGTTTTTAACACTATGGTTATACTGCTAGCATTAAAACTGATTTACGAGGCCTATTTGTAAATGCAAACACACGCGTTAGATAAATTACGTCAACAAGTTGCTACGCTTAAACACCAAGCTGAGCAATTTGATAGCGCAAAGTTGTTTTCTAAAAACCGCTACATGCAAGCACAGCCTAGTTTATTTGACCGCGGCGTATTTAACACCAAAAGCATGAGCCTAACCGACTACGTAACAGAAATAGAAGATGAAATTACAAGCTTACCACCAAGCGATCATCGCCATGCTTATGCTTATGCACTCGAGCGCATAGGTAATCAAGTACACGCTATATTTAATGTTATTAAATCGACTCCTATTTGGGCTAAAGAAAACAAAAGCCAATATAAGCCCAAGCCAAAAAATACGGTTTACAAACAAGCCGTAAAAAAAGTCATGCAATCATCACACGAACTATACAACGAGCTTAAACAAAATCATGAGTTTGAACGACGCCTAGTGTTAATGATTGAAGAGCGTAAACTTCAGTTGGAAAAAGCCACTCCTGAGCAAGCACAAAAGCTAAATATGGAAATTTTAACTACACACGCTCGCTTGGGCCGGTGCCGTAAAGCTATTTCGGCCACCGAAGATAAAATTCAGCAAGTCGAAAAACAACAATTACGCTAATGCAGCTTTTTTATCACCCGCTTTACAGTGCTTTAACGCTTCCTGAGCGCCATCGTTTCCCTATTCAAAAATACCAAATGCTCAAAGCAGAAATAGAACGCTTAGGCTTTGAGGGTACACAGTTTATTACACCAGCCAAAGCAACAGCTGAGCAGCTTGCACTTTGCCATAGCCAAAACTATATAAATGATTTTTTAAACGGTTCACTTAGCGATAAAGCCATTAAAAAAATGGGTTTCCCTTATTCACACGAATTAGTAGAGCGTACACTTCTGTCGGTTGGAGCAAGTATCCAAGGCAGCGAATACGCATTAAGCCATAGTTTTTGTGCTAATTTAAGTGGTGGCTATCATCATGCATACAGCGATTACGGCAGTGGGTTTTGTATTTTTAACGATTTGGCCGTAGCTGGCGCGCATTTAATCAACACAAACCAAGCCGATACCGTATTAATATTTGATTGCGACGTGCACCAAGGCGATGGCACTGCACAAATAGCGCAAAGCCACAGCAATATAATTACTTGCTCTGTTCACTGTGAACAAAACTTTCCGCGCTTAAAGCAGCAATCCGATTACGACTTCGCCTTGCCTGCTAGCACATCTGATAGCGAGTACTTAACAACGCTAAAACAAGCCCTTGAATTTTGCGTGCGAATTCACAATCCCGATATTATTTTATATAACGCAGGGGCCGATATTTACGAAAAAGATGAGCTGGGATTGTTTAACGTCTCACTTGAGGGGGTTTATAATCGCGATTATTACATACTCAATTATTGTAAAGTGAATAACATTCCACTTATGTGTGCACTTGGTGGGGGTTATCAGCGTAAAGTAAATCAGCTAATTAATGTTCATAAACAGCTATTTAAAGCAGCTATCGATTTATTTTAGTGCTTAGTATACACTCAATTAAACGGACTCCATAAAAGGCGCAAGCACGATGCGATTGCATGACGACATACATAACTTTTACGAAAAAATTGTAGTTGAAGAAATCATTAAACGTAAACTAGATAAAGTTTACAGCGAAGATGTCATGGCCGACTTTTGCTGCACGGTACTTAATCAATTGCCGCCACGTTATATCAGATACGATGTAGATATGGCCTTTTATTTACCACAAAGCGAGCGCATTCATATGGAAGAACGTGTGCAAACAGCAATAGATGTAGCCATTACACAAATATCTAAAAAGAAAGAATTAAATGACTAGTCCACTTGAAAACGCCCCTACACATGTAAAACTTGCGGTAGATTTAATTATGCTTTTGGAGCAGCACGAGGTTGCTCCAGAGGATGTATTAAAAGCGCTCGACATTGTCAAAAGTGACTTTGAACAAAAGCAAGCCACCTCTTAGTATTGCTCTTTAATTTGCACGTCGTATTTAGTCACAGTGCCTTCGTGCTTATTACAATCAATTTTAATCTCGCCAAACGTGCGTCTTGGGGTTGTTGAGCGACGGCACGTCATTTTTTGTGCTTTACTACCATATTGGCTTATGTAAAGCGCTACTGTTTCATCTATTTGTTGTTTTTGCACATCCGTAGCCGCACTATAAAACGTTGCGTATTGCGCCTGCCAACTTTCGACCCCAGCTTCTTTTGCAACCCCTAGCCAGCCCATGCCCATATTAGTGGACTGCTCTAAATATTGACCTTTTAAAAACATAAAAGCCAGCGTATATTGCGCACTTTTATAACCAAGCGCAGCAGGGTCTTTTAGGTACATAAAGGCTTGCTTAAAATCTCCTTTTTTATACGCTTTTATGCCGTTGTACTCATGTTTTTTCATGGTTGTGTCATCGTATAAATTAATAGGCGTAGACCCACAACCACTTAATAAACCCACTCCCATTATTGCTGTGAACAGTAAATATCGGCTCATGACTATTCCTTTTTTATTATTTTTATATGCGAGTACCGGATCTGGCTTACAGTTATTGCAAAGCCTGTTACTCTATAAATTAAGTTGTATAATTAAAATACTATCATGAACTTAGCAAGTTTACTTCGGTTATTTTTTCTGGCTGCAATTTGGGGTGCGTCATTTTTATTTATGCGAATGGCAGCAAATAGCCTAGGGCCAGCGGTGTTAATAGAGTTTAGAGTCGGCTTTGCCGCACTCACTCTATTTATAGTTGCACTGTACTTAAAACGCCGCTTGGCGTTTACTAAGCACACCAAGCACTTTTTTATAATTGGTGCGCTTAATTCAGCCCTTCCCTTTTTACTTTTTGCATACGCTGCGCAAACTATTAGCGCCTCTACTTTATCGATTTTAAATTCAACAACCCCTATTTGGGGCGTAGTGGTAGGTATAATTTGGAGCAAAACCAAACCGACTAAAAGTATGGTTTTAGGTTTGCTACTAGGTTTAATAGGCGTGGCAATTTTAGTTGGGCAAAATCATCTTGTATTAAATACTCATTCACTTATTGCGATTGCAGCAGCGCTAAGCGCCTCACTGTGTTATGCCATTGCATCACATTATACAAAAAATGCCCCTAAGCTTACCCCGTTCGATAACGCACACGGCTCTATGTGGGCAGCCAGTTTTATAGTACTGCCCCTTATACTTTTTATGCCTATTCGCGAAGTACCTAGTACCGATGTTATGCTTGGCGTGTTAGCCCTTGGCGTGGTGTGTACCGCACTTGCTTATATTTTATTTTTTAAACTTATTGACGATATAGGCCCAACCTCAGCTTTAACGGTCACGTTTTTAATTCCACTATTTGGCATTTTTTGGGGGCATGTAATTTTAGATGAGCAAATTGGGCCAAATACGTTACTCGGCGCATTATTTGTTATTGTCGGTACTATGCTGGTTACTGGTTTTTTACCACGAAAAAAGCACTTAACTAAAACAAGCTAAGTGCTTTTACCAAACGCTTAATTTTGTGCTTTTTTACCTACGTTTTCAATTATGTCTTGTGCGCTATAGCTGTTGTCGTTTGGTTTTATACCTTTGCCCATTTTAATGTCAATTAGGGTGTGTACTTCTTTGCGTTTATCATTGTTGCTCACTTGTACGCCCACGTTATTGCTCGGGCGTACGCGTGTTTCGCAGGTTAATAAACCGCAGTTTCGCTCATATTGCTGGCTATGTGATGCACTAATAGATGAGGCTGGGGCATGCGATTTAGACTCAACAAAAGTTTCTTTATTAGTTACAACAAACCAGTCGTAGCCTTGTGCTTGGGTAAGCTCAGCCGCGCGCAATAATGCATAGTCACCGGCATCGGCTACGTTGTTTGAGACACTTTTAAACTCTACTCGGTATTGATCGTCGCTAATTTTTTGCTCGCTATAACCTTGTGAGCCATTTTTAGCTGGGCGGTAGTCGGGTTTAGATGCACAACCCGCCATAAGTAAAATACTGATAATTAAAATAGATGTTTTCATAATTCACCTCGCTTTATACACATTATTATTTGTTTAACTGCCACTTTGCGTTAATTGCTTGCTGCTCTTGCGCTCTATCTAGTGGTGCGCCGCTGATCATGCTGTCAATAACAGCATCTAACTCATTGTTATTAGACGCTGTTTGATATTGCGCACCATTATTACTTTGCTGCGTGGCTGTTTGCGCTTTAATTTGCCAACCGTTTTGCGTTTTACACGCAATGCTTGTTTGTGTGGTATTGTTTGAGCTTAGCGCATACTGCCTACAAAGCTCACCTTGCTGATTTTTAAAGCTAAGCTGCGCCCTAAATACTGAGCCATTACTTTGCTCAAACACACCACTACTTAACTGTGTATCAAGGGCTAAAGCTGTATTACTAGCCACTAAGTTTTGCGACTCATTGGGTTGTAAATAGCTCATCATTGCAATACCAAATACCACAGCAACGCTTGCTGCTATTGCTAAACTTTTATTAGCCGATTGCTTAACCTTTTGCCAAGGCGTTAACGTGACTACATTACTGCTTAACGTGCTTTTTGACGTTGGCGTATCAAGCTTGGCAACCGTTTTAGCTAATGAGTCACTAAGGGGAACCTCGTCAATACTTGTAGCGTGCTCTTTTACTCGCATGTCTACTTCGCTTAGCTCTGCTAGTCTCATTACTAGTTCGTCATCGGTTTCAAGCGCTTTGCGCACTTGCTCCATTTCGTGCTCGTTTAGCTCTGAGTCTAAAAAGGCGCTAAGTGTTTCGTCGTTAATGTTCATACTTGCTCCTTTTTAAAGTTGGGTTTTATTAAATTATAAAGTGTACTGCGTGCGCGCGATAATTTACTCATGACACTGCCTATCGGTATATCGAGCGTTTGTGCGACTTCTTTATAAGCCATGCCCTGCACTGCCACCAGCGATACAATGGCGCGTTGCTCTTCGGGTAATTGGCCAAGTGCTATATTTACATTTTTAAGCATTTGTTTGTTTTCGAGTGTTTGATGTTCATTACTTGTTATTGGCTCTGGTAAAACATCGGCCTGAGCCGTATTTTGCCTTACCTTGCGTGAGCGGTACTCGTCTATCCACACATTGCGGCAAATTTTAAACGCCCATTTAGCCGGCTCAACGTCATCTGGAATACCTTTTACTAATAGTTTTTCAATTGTTATTTGCACTACATCGTCTGCATCTGCTTTACTACCCGTTAGCGAATAGGCAAAACGCCTAAGCATGGGCAATAAGGTTTTTAATGTTTCGTTCATTGATTTTTACCCCTTTTATAAAGAAGACGATTCAAAAAAACATTTATTCCCAAATAATCAAAATAATTTGAATAATGAAATATTTCTATGTGTTAAACGTTAACTAACAGTGTAATAAAAAATAAGTAACCCACTATGAATATTAAAAACACCCGCGTTAAACACATAATAGCCGCCTCACTTTGCATATTTAGCGCAGCGAGCTCAGCCAATATAGTAAAAGTTGATCAGGTGCTTGGGCAGCTAAACCCAATAGAGCAGCGTATTGAGCAAACTATAGAGCGTGCACAACGCCTGCCGCTTCCGGTGCCTGTACCACAAGTATCGATTGATGAACTAAAAGCGCAAATTAGCGAGCCAATTAGCAGCTTACCTAATGTGCTTAACATTAATATAGATAGCCAAAACACTGCATTTGTTGAAGTAGAGCTAGAAAACGGCTTTAGAGCAATAGAGCGCCAATGGTTATTAATGGCAAATAGCCAACAACTTAATACCCTAAAACAGCAAAATGTAACCATAGTGTCGGTAAAAAATTACAATGCACTTAACATGAGCTTAGTGCGCTTTAACGTGCCCCAAGGTATTAATTCGAAAAGCGAGTTATTAAAAGCGCTTAACTTAGATGAGTCTGCAATACTTGACCGAAACCACATATACCAAGCGCAAACTGGCGAATCTACCGCAAAAATAACGCAAAATAAGCCTATTACGCCCTACTGCACACAAAGCGTAAAAATTGGCATGATCGACAGCGCCATTAATACCAAACACAGTGCTTTTAAAAGCGCAAATATCACCACTCAAAGCTTTTTACCACAAGGGTTAAGCTCGCCAAATTTACACGGCACCGCCATTGCAGGGCTAATTACAGGTAAAGGCGCAAAACTTAGCCCGCTTTTAGGCAGTGCCAAGCTTTACAGTGCCGAGGTGTTTTATAGGCAATCTGACTATGCACAAGGGGCTACATTATTTGCCATAGTAGAGGCACTTAACTGGCTAGTGAGTAATAAAATACCCGTAATAAATATGAGCCTAACGGGGCCAAATAACGCAGTTTTAGAAGCAAGTATTACTGCTGCAATAAAACAAAACGTGTTAATTGTGGCTGCTGCGGGTAACCAAGGGCCGGCGTCGCAGCCGTTATACCCAGGTGCGTATAAAAGCGTGATAGCGGTAAGTGCTATTGATGCTAATGACCAAATTTATAGATGGTCAAATAAAGGTGATTATATAGACTTTGCAGCCCTTGGTGTAAATGTTGTTACAAGCCAAGGCAATGGAAAATTTGGAAGGGAGTCAGGTACGTCAATGGCAGCGCCGCATGTGAGCGCGGCATTAAGTTGTTTATTGTTAAAGCATGGTAATAATAAAACCAAAGCACTTAACGAGCTTACATCGCTGGCCGTCGATTTAGGCGAGCAAGGCAAAGACACCACCTTTGGTTATGGTGCCATTTACCCACCTAAAAGTGCACTTTAACTGACGCCGATAAAACCGATTGCGTATAGGTATTGCTACTAAGCTTAGATTGGTAATCGCCATATTCAGCCTCGGCTATGAGTGTTACGTGCTCATATACAGCTAAATTATAAAACGCATTAACGATATTTCGGTGCTCATCTCGCGACGGTATTTGCTCAAAAAAATCATCCGTTGTTTGCTCATCGTAATCTTTATTTTGATAACGCCAACCAGCCCCCACTTTGTTAGCCACATTAAAGGCCGTAAATTTGTGCGTAACTTTAGTCGTAAAGCCGTAGCCGTTAAAGTCGTATTGGTTATCGTCGGCGTTTTCTTTATCGGCACTTAGCGCTGCCATTAACATGGTTTGGCCATTATTTATAAAATGATAAAGCGCTACATCGGTGCCTACGCCGTCGGCATTACGTGCTTTTGCAGTAGTAAAACGTTTGGCTTTGGTTTTTATGCTCATACGCAAATACGTATGCGAGTTTAAAAAATGGCCATAATAAGCACTGCCTTGGTTAAAGTGTAAAAATGGTTCGCCATCTACATTTGCTTTTGCGCCATCGTAACGAACGCCTACCTCATGACTATTAAAGCTATAGCTAGCATCTAAACCATATTGATGCAGACCTAAATCGTATTGATCAAACTCATCGTAGTCTTGTTGTTCAAACTTATAGCTTGAGGTTAATTTAGCGCTTTTAGTTACTTGCCATTTTGCATTAACACCGGCTGCGGTTTTTATGCCGCTGTCACTTTGCGACGAAATATCGTCAAGCTCCTGAACAGAAAGCGCCGAGTTACTTAATACCCCAACTTCAGCCTCTGCATTTAGCTCAAAGCTACTTTTAAAGGGTTTAGTTTGCTCAGGTGTTTTAACGTGGTTAGTTTGTGCAAGCACCGCCTGGGCACTAAAAACACACAATGTGGTGGTTATAACTGCTTTCATATTTATTCTCCAACAGGCCGAATAGGTTTCCCTATTCGGCATTTATGCAAGCACTTGGCGTATTAAAGCCCTAGATCTAAATCGTTAGTAATATTGGTTACTACTTCACTTGCAGTGCTAAGTGCTACATCGTTACTAATTTGATCAGTAACCGCTGAACTCACCTGCCCGCTAACACTTTGCTGTACCGTGCTTTGTAAACTACTAACCGTACTGTCTTGCACACTGGCAATTAAAGATTGCTGAACACTGCTTACTACTTCGTTACTAGTGTTAATTGCATCACCTGCTTGCAGTGCAGAGCTCACTGAGTTTGCTGCCGTATTAATGATTGCTAATTGATTTGTAAGCTCACCGGCATTAAGCGCATTTGTTGCATCAGCTTGTGTAACTGAATCGGTCGCGCTGCTCACATTTGAAAGTAAAGAGGTATCGGTTGGTGTATCGGTGGAGTCTGGCTGAGCGCCTTGAACTGAGGTAACAGCAAGTAATGACGACTGGCTCACAGCGGTTGTTAAATTACCCGCCGATGAGGTTAACTGCGTTGTTGCATCAAGCGCTGTATTGGCTGTGGTATTTAAAGACGAAGCCGATGCGTTCAATGAGTTATTTAAAGATCCGCTTGCAGATGCAACTAATGAATTTGCAGGCTCTTCAGCCTCGCTGCTTTCTTGCGCTGGAGTTTGTGTATTATTAGCCGTTGAATCTGTGTTTTGTGAATCATCAGCCGTTACTTGTGTATCGTTAGATACGTTTGACTCGTTGCTACCACTGGCTGTTAAACCGTTTTGTGAAAGCACAATAGATGTAGATGTTTGTTGCTGCGCCGACGTTGACTGAGATAGTTCAATATCAGCGGCGTGCACTACACCTGTAAAAGTACACACACCGCTTAACATCATTACGCTTACAATTTTATTTAATTTAGTCATTGATTTGTCCTCTAGTTTGTCGGATTGACATAAAGAAGACGATTTACCAAAACACTTTATTCCAAAATAAATTAAAAATCATAATAACGTTAATTAATTACCTAACTATCAAACACTTAAATATAAACCATTCGTTTACTGCGTGAGCGTTTCGCTGTTTTGGATCAGCAATAACAGCTCTGCAGTGGCGGTTGCATCGGCCAATGCGCGGTGATGGCTGGCTAAATTTAAATTAAAATGTGCACTAAGGTTACCAAGCGAATACGACTTTAACCCTTTAAACGCTCTGCGCGATTCAACCACGGTGCACATTTTTGGCATTTTAAAAAAGTGCCCTGCAACCTCGCACTCTTTTTTAATAAAGCCGTAATCAAAGTTTACGTTATGGGCTACAAAAATACTGCCTGCAAGTTTATCTAGTAGTGGCTGTGCTATATCGGCAAATACAGGCGCGTTGTAAACCATGCCATCGCTTATGCCGGTCAATTTAGTAATAAAACTTGGGATATGGCGCTGCGGATTAATAAGTGTCGTCCAGGTATCAATCACTTTACCGTGCTGCACTTTAACAATGCCAATTTCGGTAATGCGGTTACCGCCTTTTAAGCTGCCCGTGGTTTCTATATCAACCACGCTGTAAATACGGTTAGGGTCTACAAACCACTTAACTGCAGCAATATGTACCGTAAAGCCTACATTTTTTAAATTATCAATAGTGGTAAGTTGGTTGCGCCTAAGCTTATCGCCTGGGGCTTTTACCTCTTCAAAATGTACTTGACCATTATTAATAACCATTAAGTCGGGGTAGCCGTCTTTTAGCTGTAAATAGTGTTTGCTCATAGCCGTTAAGTGCGCAATTAACGCTTCAAGCGGGCTGTTTAAAATAAGTGCCTCTAGTGGCTCTAATAAATTGCTGCGCCATCTAAATAACCCATTGGGCTGCTCAAAATATTGCGCGGCATGTTTACATACCAAATTAAGCAGCGCCTGATTAGTGCTACAGCTTTTTAAACGTGCGTCAATTTGCGTGCTTTGTGCTTCATAAAAATTACCAAGCTGTAAAACTTGCGGGTAAATATCAAATTCATTACACGGTGGGTACGGCGACTCTATAAATAACTCGTGCCAAAATACTAAACCAAATAAGCTTTGCCATAAGGTGTTTTCGGTATTAAAAACCGTTAACCCTTTTGCACTGTAATGCTCATTTACGCCTTGCTCTACATCCCCTCGGTAAATTTCGTCAATTTCAAGTACACACTGGGTGTCGGCCAGCATAGTACTTAAGCGCGAACGCGTTTGTTTATTAAACTTACGCATTAAAAAGTCATCAGCAAAGTACAGTAAATCGTCGGTGAGCGGGTTTTCTATAATTTGCTCTAGCTGCGCTTTTACCCACTCTTTATTACCTAAACGGTATTGCTCTCTTATTTGAATTTCTTGTGCTTCGGCGTAATCGGTGCAGCCTTCTAGTAGGCTAAAGGCAAGTTCGCTATCGGTATTTTTTAGTTGCTTATACAGCCTAACCAGCAGCTTGTTTTTAATGTTGTGCGCGTGTGTACCGTGCGCCGGTTGCGCTAAAACTAAATGCGCAAGCTCGGTGTAAGGTGTTTTGTCATCCAAGGTTTCAGCTTTTGTATTACCACCCGTTTTGCCAATGTTTTTAAACGCTAAACGGTAACGATTTAAAACGTAATTAGATTGCGCCTCAGCGAGTGTATTAAAGCGCGACAAGCTCTCGCTGTGCCCTTCGCGGGTAGCGGTTAACCCTAAATCGCGCATAACAAAGCGATTTTGATGATTTACATCGCCACTACTTAAGCGCCCTGCAAATAAAAACTCAAAATACTCGTAATAATCTTCACGGTTATTTATCACATACTGGCTATATGAAGGGGCTAAATCATCTGCGCGATCACTAAAAAAATGACACGCAATAGTGACCAACTCCCCTTTAGCTGCGCTTTTCTTAAAGCTTACTTGCTCACTGTAATTACTGAGTAACTCCACCAGCATGGGCTTGGTTAAATGCGCTATAAGCTGCTTGTAATGCTGTGCGTTTGGCTCATATAAAATACCTGCTGTTTTTAGTGTATAAATAGCCTGATGCGGCGAAGTTATTTCTTCATAATTAAGCGATTGCGCCTGCACTAAATAAGGCTTGCGCGAATACACACGCGCCAACATGCATTGGCTTTGCTCATCAAGCTGGTTAATTTTACTAATAAATTGGCTGTGCTTGGGCTCAAGTAAATGCATGCATTTACTTGTTACAAACTCAATAAGCTCTCTAAAATGCGCTAAATAGTATTTTGCTGGTAATTCTTTTTTCATAACATCGCCACAACTGTATATAAAAACAGTATCTAGCATTTGTGCTTATTATTCAATCTTAAACTTGTAACTAAAACACGCTATAGTGATCGTATAAAAGCAAATTTATTAAAAATAAAGGACTTACCATGAGCGCGCACCCATACGATGTTTTATCACTCAATAACGGCGCAAATATTATTTTTACGCCTTGCCCTAGTACAAAAACGCAAAACCTAGCGGATTCAATCGCTACATTAAAAGCGGCTGGCACTCACATGCTACTATCGCTCATGCCACAAAAGGAGCTTGAAAAAAACAACGTACAAACAATTAATAGTGAGTGCAATAAGCACGATATAACCTGGTTTCATTTACCAATAAATGACGACGAAGCACCTAAACAGCCTTTTGCATCAAGCTGGAACACCCACAAAACCGACATACTACAAGCCATACAACACAAACAAACCATTGCCATACATTGTAAAGGCGGCACTGGTCGCACAGGATTGGTCGCTGCACTTATTTTAAATTCGGCAGGTTACACAAAAGAAGAGGTATACAACCTAGTACAAGGTATTCGCCCTAAAGCACTCACTATAGAATTGCAAAAAGAGTACTTTGAGAACTTTGAGGTGTGAAGCAGTAATAGGGGGGAAGATTTAGCACTATGAATAGTGCTAAAAATACTTTTAAGCTAGCTATGGATTAGCGTTGATAAGCGAACAATTTGTTAGGTTTTATTTTCAAAAGGATTTCGAGGTTTTTCATCTGCAACTATAGCAGCGAGTTTTTCATGAAAGCCAACAATATGCCTGGATTTAAACTTTTGGGGGCTAAAAGAAATTATCTTTGCCATTTCAATTATCTCGTCAATTCCTCGGGTTAGATAACGCTCAGTTTCATCAACGCTTAAAATGATATCTCGACTAAATAACCCGACAGAACCACACATCACAGATAAGAAATACTCATCATCATGCTCATATAGAGTCCAACTCCAAGGTTTTTCATCAATTATTCTCACGTAAGGCCACCTAAACATAACGAGGCTGCAGAATAACTCCACAGCCAAATTCAATTAAATAATAAGTTTCTGTAATTAACTCTAAACATTTTCAAAGCGTTAGATAATGCATTATTTGCAACTAATACAACAGACTGTTTTTCTAAAAAAGAGTTGTTCTACAGCCCCCACGGTGCCTTAAGCGCACAAAGGTGGTTTGCCTATACTTGTTAGGCACACAACAAAACCAAATACTTTTGCTTATTTTCACCTGTCAAAGTGGACTTCGTCCACACTTCAAGCCTTGTTATGCACTATTTTAAACGATGCACGCCTTTGAAAAGTTTGAAAGATAATCAAAATAACCAGTTAATTGAAAATATCTATTTTCAAAATTTTCTTGGCTTTCTCCCTGTTGACTTACAAAGTTCCCATCTCCCAGAACAAAGTCAGGGACTAAGTTTTCATCAAGGTTAATGAAATGACTACCAATGAGACCAAAGTCATTGTGTAGTTTAATTCCTGCTTCAAACAATGAATCAACATGCTCTTTATCCAAATTGAAATCAACTGGAGAGCATATTTTTTTCACTTCTTCCTTTGAGCTTTCAAACACTTCCAGTAGCGTTAAATTAAGATACTTTTTAAACAATTCAGCTAATAGCTGCTCTAAATTATCACTAGTTACCTGAACCCCTTTTAATTGATATTCACTATATAGAGAGTCCACAATAAGTGAGAATATGGCTCCATGATCAACATATTTCAATGCATTTTCATAGGGTGCAATAAAATGTTCAAAATTAGGATTTAACATGTCTTTAGGTTTTAATGACATTATTACGTCATTAGGTAAGTTTAATATTAATCTAGTTAGCTTAGCCGCAATATTATAAGCTTCTACAGCATCAGAAATAGCAAACGAATTTGATATTTTATGTGCTACCACTGAATACTCGACAAGATTCTCGTTATATAAGTCTGCCATTGTTTCTTTTAATAGTTTGTCACTTTCTATTTTTCTAGAAACAGGATCTTCGATCATACCTATAACCCTTACTTTAGCGTTAAGCTCTTGAGCAACAGCCGAAGATTCTAAGAGCGAACAAAGGCTAAAAGGAACCCTAGCAATCAACTCCCCATTTTTATTTGTAAACCTTGTAAAAAATATGTTCCTATCAGTTGGTTTTCCATATTTATTAAACATTATTCCTGCCGAATAGTCATACTTCCAAGGTGCTGATGTATTAGCTTTTGGGTTTGCTGTCGAATAATATTGAGGAAATTTAATATATTGCACTCTATCAAACAGCTCTAACTGTTGGTAAAAATTTGGCAATTCTACCGATATACCACTTTGTTCTGCCTCATAAAGGTCATTTCTGCAATGGTAAATATCGCTTAGAAACCTCAGTCCCCATAGTGTTGAATGAGCGTCATACCAGTGTTTAACTTCATGATTTAACAAAGGACCAAATTTAAGAATTGCTTGATAGTTCTCATCTATAGATTTACTAGTATCAGCAAATGCCAATAAGTCTTTTATTTCTAAATCGTTTAATTCGATACACTGGCTAAAAAAACAATAAGAACCAGCAGCAGTGTAATTTGGAAGTGAATTGATTTGACTTTCTCTCCCCGTTTTTCTTTTCAAATAACTCATTTAATACCGTAATCCTAATTAAATACTCTATGTACATATCGCCCAATTCAGGTGTGCCGTAGGCGTCACCTAGAATTGCTTGATGTGTGAAATTTACTCGAACTATAATGCCTTTCCGAAGAACTCATTCCAAAAATGTTTCATAATGATAATATCGCTATTCAAATCCTCTACAGAAATGGTTATCTCTGGATCTGAGATAAAACCATGAAATGGCTTTATGACACTAGGCTTGCTCAACTTTAGTTTTTCGAAAGATTGTCCTTTCCCATGTTTTATAACATTAACTATTAATCTCAACTCGGTGTTGCATAAACCCTAATTAGAATTTATTGATCTATCTATTGATAGATTTGCTAACTCTGTCTTTTTGGCATTCCCATCATTAGTCTTGAAAATTACACTACAATCTTTTTCGAATAGGTGAAACAACCAAGTTACAGCGCTATCAATGAATTCCTTTTTCATCTCACTATACAAGTGATAATTGCAAATTTCTTCGTTGAAAGCTTGTTCATAGACTAAACCTTCATCCATATAGCTAGGATGAAAATTGGAACTCGGGGCTTCAAGTTTTCTTTCTCCAGCCTTCTTTGCTTCTTTCTCAATATAATCAAAAGTTGGAAGCAATCTATTGTTGATTGACGCCGAAATTGCATCGATTCTATTTAGTATTTCGATCTTGTCGGATTCATACAAATGCTTCATACTTTTTAAACTCATTACAAAATTGTCATTTCACCAGACAACTTAGTCTACGACAAATGTACCTATTTTATAATCTATTAACTTTAACCACCAAATAACCACATGTAAAAAATTACTAAACCTCATATCAGTTTCTGCAATTGAGAAATACATCAAAAATGGTGAGATCAGCAATATTTATCAAGCAAGGCATTAACCATACAAAGCATATTGTTTATTAAAATTCAGCCTGTTTTATCTAAAAAGGCAGTTGCTTATTTTAAAGTATTCAAACTAATACCTTTAATTTAAAGGTATTATAACGACTTAATTTATCAACGCTAAATCGATATACCTGCACAAATGTATTCAGCCATAGCACTTTACGATATTATGCTCCTTTATATTCAATTTATATTTCAGGGCATATAATGACAACGCACACACCGCCTTCCCACTCAGCCAACACAGCTGAAAATTCTTCTCTTTTTTATGTAATTTTTATCTCGGCCGTGGCTGCTATTGGTGGCTTTTTATTTGGTTTTGACTCGGGTGTTATTAACGGCACAGTGTCGGCACTTGGTAATGCGTTTAATTCAAGCAGTGTGGCTACGGGGTTTAATGTGGCCTCGGTATTATTAGGGTGCGCTGTGGGGGCACTTGCTGCGGGGCCGCTGGCTGATAAGTTTGGCCGCCGTGCAATTATGATCATCACCGCGATTATTTTTGCTATTAGCGCGTTTGGCTCAGGCATTAGCGAAAGCTCGGCCGAGTTTATTTTTTATCGCTTATTTGGTGGCTTAGGTATTGGTGCTGCATCGGTATTGGCGCCAGCTTATATTGCAGAGGTTGCACCACCTGCCCTTCGTGGTCGTTTAGCTACACTTCAACAACTCGCTATTGTATTGGGTTTGTTTGCTGCGTTTTTAAGTAACTATTTAATTGCTAATGCAGCAGGCAGCGCGCAAAATATTTTAATGCTTGATATAGCCGCTTGGCGCTGGATGTTTTGGGCTGAGCTTGTGCCTGCAATACTGTTTTTAGTCGGTGTGTTGTTTATTCCTGAGTCGCCTCGTTATTTAGTGGCGCAAGGTAAAGTAAACGATGCAAAAACGGTATTTAGTAAAATTTCGAACGACAACCTTGATACGCAAATAAGCGATGTTAAACGCTCTTTGCGTAGCGATAAAAAACCAAGTATTCGCGATTTATTTATTGATAGCAGTAAAAAAGTACACCCGATTGTATGGGCAGGTGTTGCGCTGAGTGTGTTTCAGCAATTTGTAGGTATTAATGTGGTATTTTATTACGGCTCTGAGCTTTGGCAAGCCGCTGGGTTTGACGAGTCGCAATCGTTATTTATAAATGTATTAGCGGGTACGACTAATATTGTATCGACCTTTATTGCTATTGCCCTTGTTGACAAAATTGGCCGTAAACCACTGCTATTAGTAGGCAGTATTGGTATGTTTATCAGCTTAAGCGCGCTTACTTATATATTTGGCAGCGCAGGCCTTAATGAAGCAGGCAAACTTGCTCTTAGCGATAACATGGGTACGTTTGCGCTTATAATGGCTAACTTATTTGTAGTATTTTTTGGCTTAAGTTGGGGCCCTGTTGTATGGGTGTTATTAGGCGAGATGTTTAATAACCGTATTCGCGGTGCAGCGCTTGCTGTTGCAGCTAGCGCTCAGTGGGTTGCTAACTTTGCCATTACTATGACCTTCCCTATTATGCTGGCTAACATTGGCCTGGCAGGTGCGTACGGCTTTTATGCGTTATCAGCACTTATTAGCATATTTTTTGTGGCTAAATACATTACAGAAACCCGAGGTAAAACACTTGAGTCTATGTAACCAACTTTAATATTTAATCATTCTAGCGTGCTAAAAAGCCAAATAACTTAACACGCTTGGTAACATTCAAAATTCAATTAAGTAAATCTAAAATATAACTGGCATGCGCTGGCTGCCAGTTATCCGCCCTTTTGATAACACGTGTTTCTTTATTAACGCTCTTTACTTATTTAAGTACGTAACTTGCTGCTTACTCTTTTAGGTTTATAAAAGAGAGGTAAGTTTCGCAAAGTATTATTAAAGGAATTATCAGAGTAAGCGTTCACTACAACTCAGACTTGGAATTTGTAGAAAAATAACGCCCAAGTATTGATTGACCATGAATGGGGAGTTGATGATTACAATACTTTTGTGGTGTATCACACCTTTGATAACTCAAGTATTAATTTTACCGTGATGCTGCGCGCAAAAGAGTACTTTAATCGGTTTTGGGTTAAATCGGCTTTTATTAAAGCGCTACACAAACGCTATAACTAAGAAGGTATTGTGATCCCCTTCCCTATTGCAGCTATTAACACAGTGCAAGAAGCGGCTAATTTTAATAGCGATAAAAAATAAGGTCGGTTTCAACACCATCGCGATTCATATCGGTAAGGTTATAAGTACTAGGGTCGGTTTCGCCGTAATTTAAATCAAATATGTTTAAGTTAGCCACGCCGTCTGCTTCATAACGGGCACGTAAGTAATCGTACTCAGTATCCACTATGTGGTAGTCGCCGCCAAATAATACTTGGTGTGTTAATTGGCCTTGCTCAAAGCTGTAAACAAAGTCGGTGGTTAAACTGGTTTTTTCGTTTGCGCGGTATTGCTTTCGGTATTCGCGTTTAATGGTTTGGTCATTAATGTTTGCTTCACCATCGTCATTTACATCTACCCAGCTTTGCGACTCATGGTAGGCTTGGTCTCGTTCGTTTTCCATGTAACGCAGAGGCTGGGCCTTTTAATACTTCTACACGCGCTACATTAAATAATTGTGGTACACCAAAGCCCGAGTACGGGTCGCCGCGTATACCATCGTAAAATACATTGGCATCATCTCTAAAACCACGAAAAGTAACACCTGAATAACTGTACTCACTAACCCCGGCTATTGAGCGGTATAAATCGGTAATGTCGCGCGCAGCTTGGTCAATAATAAGTTGCTCGGTTAATACCTGCGCAGATTGCGGTAATTTAATAAGATCTAAATCTGCTTTAGTCCCAATTTTGCTTTCGGTTTCTAGGTAAAACTGCTGAGCGCGGCCAGTTACTTCTATTGTTTCAATCTCGTTATTTTGCTCGGCAAATGCCACATTAGAAAAAGCAGAAAAAGACGCAGCAATACTGAGCGCCAAATATTTTTGGTTAAGCATATTGCTCCTGAAAATAGGTGTATAAAACGCCACAAATGATAACGATTATCACTATTACATGCAATGCAAATAATTTCATATTCATTCTTAATTTTCGAATTAATCGCAACAAAAATAGGTACTTAAAGGTTTTTATGCTCGCGTTTTATACATATTCCCTTTGCGCAGTGTTGAACCATAGAAAGAACTCGGATAGGGTGTATTTTTCATACTCTTAATAAGCCGTTTTTATGAGGAGCAAATAATGCTAAACCGACTAGTTTTAGGTGTTATTTTACTTTTAGCCACATGCGTGGTGAGTGCCAATGACAGCTTAGTGCATTTTCAAAGTAATTATTCTGTACAGGAAACGGCTAACCGTTTTGAAAAAATAGCCAGTAGCAAAGGGATAACCATTTTTGCACGGGTGGATCATAAAAAAAACGCTCAAAATGTGGATATGAAATTAGCGCCAAGTGAAGTGATTATTTTTGGAAACCCAAAAGTAGGCACACCGTTAATGCAATGCCAGCAAAGTGTGGCGATAGATTTACCGCAAAAAGTGCATATATTTCAAGACAACAACGGCCAAGTATGGCTTGCCTATAACAACCCAAGTTATTTGCAAGAGCGCCATAATATAAAAGGCTGCGAAGAAGTACTTAATAAAATTTCTGCGGTACTTAATAAGCTTTCTATGGCAACGGTAGCCAAATAATCACAATTTAGATTTAAATCCACGCAATAAAAAAACCCGCTGATAAGTTAGCGGGTTTTATACAATTAATAACACTAAGCGCCTGTATTAAGACTCAATAGCCAAAAGCTCTACTTCAAAAATAAGCAGTGATGCAGGTGGAATACTGCCCACTCGCTTTTCACCGTAAGCTAATTGGTGCGGTACATAAAATATGTATTTATCGCCTGGGCTCATAAGCTGTAAGCCTTCGGTCCAGCCTTTAATAACCTGATTTAAAACAAAGCTGATTGGCGTTTTACGCTCTACTGAGCTGTCAAATACACTGCCATCTATTAACGTGCCGTGGTAGTGCACGTTTACTTTACTAGTTGGGTTAGGTGTATTTTCGCTCTCCCCTTTGTGTAGCACTTTGTACTGTAAACCTGATGCGGTTTCTATTACGCCCTCTACTTTTGCGTTAGCGACAAGGTAGTCGGCTTCAATTTGCGCGTTAATGCCTGCTTGTTGCTTTGCTTTTTTACTATTTTGGAAAATTAAAAAACAAAATATAACGATGATCACCGCTAAAATTATATTGATCATTTAGTGTTTTCCCTCATCTTCATCGGCTTCTTTATCTTCTTCGCTATCGCCATTAACTATGTCGGCTATGTCTTTTAAGCGTGCTAAAGCAATACCATTAACAGAATCCTCTGGGTATTGCCCGTCAATAATATCGCCTGCATCAATATCCATTAATAAGTTAAGTGCTTGGTCTACAGTTTCTACGGCGTAAATATTAAATTTACCGCGCTCAACCGCTTCAAGTATTTCGTCATCAAGTACTAAGTTAACTTGGTTAGATTTAGGAATAATAACGCCCTGCTCGCCTGTTAAGCCGCGCATTTTACACAGCTTAAAAAAGCCTTCTATTTTTTCGTTTACGCCGCCAATGGCTTGCACATCACCGTGTTGGTTAATAGAGCCTGTAAGGGCAATAGACTGGCTAATAGGCAAACTGGTAATAGCCGATATAAGCGCACACAGCTCAGCCAATGAAGCGCTGTCGCCATCTATATAACCATAGCTTTGCTCTATAGCTATGTTAGCACTTAACGTTAAGCTAAAGTGCTGAGCGTATTTATTACCTAAATAACCGGTAAGCAGCATGACACCTTTTGAGTGAATTGCTTTACCTAGCTCCGCTTCACGCTCTACATCTATGACACCATCGGCGCCTGCGTATACGGTGGCGGTAATACGTGCGGGTGTACCAAACGACGTATCGCCAATGTGCAGCACAGTTAAGCCGTTAACTTTACCAATGGCTTTGCCTTGTGTGGCAATAAGCGTGTGACCTTCCTTTATATCGCTTAGCATGTTTTCGCTTATTTGCCCGGTGCGGTACTGCTTACCTTCAATGGCTTCATCAATATGGTGCGCATCAATCAGTGATTGCTTATCTTGCTTGGCGTAAAAGCTGGCCTCAGCCACCAGTTCAAGCACATCGGCAAAGCGCGCTGATAATTTATTATGGTGCTCTGCTTGGCGGTAGCTAAATTTAAGTAACCGTACCATGGCGGCCTCTGTGGTAGTGCATTTTAACGTTTGCTGGCAGTACTCACTCACTTTAGTAATAAATTGGTACTGGAGCTTATCGCTACTTGGTAAATAGTAATCAAAGTCGGCAAGTACTCTAAACAGCTCTGCAAATTCTTCATCGTACTCACCTATGGTATAATACAAATCGCGCGAGCCTAATAAAATAATTTTTACATCAAGAGGAATTAATTGCGGGCGCAGTGTAAAACTGCTGCCTACTGAGCTGTCTTGATACGGTAGGTCGTTTTTAATTTGGTGCGTTTTGAGCGAAAGCTTTAAACCATCCCACACTTGCGGGTTGGCCATTACTTTTTCGGCATCCATAATTAAGTAACCGCCATTTGCGCGGTGCAATGCACCGGGCTGTATAGAGCGATAACTAGTTATAAGCGAGCCTTGCGATGTTGAATACTCAATTTTGCCAAATATGTTGCCAAAGGTTGGGTTTGGCTCATACACCACAGGCGCGGCATCGTCTTCTTTAAATTCAACTAAAATATTAGGCGCAAAAAAGTCGGTAAGCATGCCCTTACGGTCAAAGTCTTCTTTGCTTTCTTCGCTTTCATCTTCGTCGTCAAGCCACTCAAGTACTGCATCAATTATTTCTACACGAATGTCTTTTAAATAACGCAATACGCCAATATGTGCCGCGTATTTATGTTCTAAATCTTTTAATAATGGCTTAGTCGCTTGCTCGGCTGTGGCTTTTTTAAGATTACGCTGTTTTTCTTTTGACTCGCGTTTCCAACGTGGCAGCTCAATAAGCGCCTCTATTAGGGCATCTTCTAGTTTTTCTATTTTTTCAAAAAACTCATCACGAAGCGCTTCATCTAGGGCGGCAAATTCGTTATCGCTTAACTGCCTGCCTTCAACTAAAGGCGCAAAACCTACGGCGTTTTTCTCTTCTATTAGCGCTACGCTTTGCTCAAGCGCCATTTCTTCTACTGCGGTAATAGCGCTGTCGTAAGCGTCGTTAAATTCGCTCTCGATTGACTTTTTTTTGCGTTGATAAGCAGGGTTATCAAAAGCTGCTGGAAAGGTGTCGAGTACTTCATCTAAAAATGAGTCTATATCGTCACTTAATTGCTTGCTTTGCCCTGCTTGCATAAATAGCGCAATTGGCTCGCGGTGGTCATCGTAATTATTAACATACAACCACTCGTTAGGTGTGGGGCGATCTTTTGCGTGTTGTTTAAGTTTGTCTTTTACGAGGGTAAATCGGCCATGCGCGGCCTCACCCATTACATACACATTGTAACCGGGTAAATCCATTCCTAATGAAAAATCGAGGGCACTTTGGGCACGTTGCTGCCCTATAAAGGTAAGTTGCTCTGGGTATGGATTGCTCATACACGTGCTAACGTGATTAGTAGAAATGCTCGGTGCGAGCTGTGAAACAGATAATGGCAGCAGTTTTTTCGTCATTCTAACTTCTTTTTGTACCAACATACTCGCTGGCTTTGGGCGTATTAAGTGGCCTACAAGCCACTTAATACATATATTTAGGGTTGTAATGCCTTACGGCTAAAATAAATACCATCACACTCAATGCACGGTGTAATTTGTGTAGCGTGATAAATATCAAAACTATGGGTGCAATTCTTACATACTAATGTGCCCATGGCTATCCATTCGCCAGCGTGATATACCCCGTTGTGCTTAAAATCTTGGCTAAGCGACTGCCATTCAAGCTGGGTTTTATCTTCTATGTGCGAAAGCTCATACCATAACGACTCTTTAAGCTCTTGCCATGCAAGCGAATTATAATGTGATTCGTTTTCTTGAACGTGCTCTATATCGCGTTGTAAATAACTTTTATAGAGTCCGTATTTTTCTTTTCCTAGGTCTTTAAGTGCTTGCTCAGATTCAACAAACCGGGTCATTGCATCTTTTACTTCGTGATCTTTTACATCTTTTAACCACGTGGTGAGCTCGTTAAGCCATGTTTTATAATCTGCCATTTTATACTCCATCAAAATCAAGGACGTGGTGAGCTTTAACATAGATAAGTATAGGTTAACCTGCACTGAAAGTGAGATTTTAACAAAACCGTGCTTATACGCTGTGATTAGGCTTTTATTTGGGGTATCCTATCGGCAATTTTTTATTAGTTTGCAAGAAGTCTGGAATCATAGATGCAAGAGCAATATAACCCGCAAGACATAGAGTCAAAAGTCCAAAGTTACTGGGAAGAAAACCAGGTATTTAAAGTCACCGAAGATGAGAGCAAAGAAAAGTATTACTGTCTTTCTATGTTCCCGTACCCAAGTGGTCGACTGCATATGGGTCATGTGCGTAACTACACCATTGGTGATGTTGTTTCTCGTTTCCAGCGCCTGCAAGGCAAAAACGTAATGCAACCTATGGGTTGGGATGCGTTTGGTTTACCTGCAGAAAACGCTGCTATTAAAAACAAAACAGCGCCAGCTAAGTGGACATACGAAAACATTGATTACATGCGCAACCAACTTAAGCAATTAGGCTTTGGTTACGACTGGGATCGTGAAATTGCTACCTGTCACCCAGAGTACTACAAGTGGGAACAATGGTTTTTCACTAAGCTTTACGAAAAAGGCCTAGTGTACAAAAAAATGTCTACGGTTAACTGGGATCCGGTTGATCAAACTGTACTAGCAAACGAGCAAGTAATTGACGGCCGTGGTTGGCGCTCTGGTGCAGTGGTTGAGCAAAAAGAAATTCCACAGTGGTTTATTAAAATTACCGACTATGCACAAGAGCTTTTAGACGACTTAGACAAGTTAGAAGACTGGCCTGAGCAAGTTAAAACCATGCAGCGCAACTGGATTGGTCGCTCTGAAGGGTTAGACATTGAGTTTACGCGTACCGACAATAACGAAAAATTTAGCGTATACACAACACGCCCAGATACCTTTATGGGTGTAACTTACCTAGCCGTTGCCGGTGGCCACCCTATTGCACAGGAAGCCGCTAAAAATAGCGATGCAATTGCAATGTTTGTTGAAGAATGCAAAAACACCAAAGTTGCCGAAGCAGACATGGCCACAATGGAGAAAAAAGGCATAGCAACCGGTTTTTACGCGACTCACCCATTAACGGGCGAGCAAGTACCAATTTGGGTTGCTAACTTTGTATTAATGCATTACGGCTCAGGCGCGGTTATGGCAGTACCTGCACACGACCAACGCGACTATGAATTTGCAACCGCTTACGGTCTAGACATAAAACAAGTAATTGCACCGGTTGAAGGCTCTGAGCTTGAAGTAAATCTAGCTGAGCAAGCATTCACTGAAAAAGGTGTGTTAGTTAATTCTGGCGAATTTGATGGCCTTGATTTTGAAGGCGCATTTAACGCTATTGCCGACAAGCTAGAAGCACTAGGTGTAGGTAAGCGTAAAGTTAACTTCCGCCTACGTGACTGGGGTGTTAGCCGCCAGCGTTACTGGGGCTCACCAATCCCAATGTTGAGCGACGAAAACGGTAACGAATTAGCCGCCACCGAAGAAATGCTGCCAGTACGATTACCTGAAGATGTGGTAATGAATGGCGTTACTTCGCCAATCAAAGCAGACCCAGAATGGGCAAAAGCAACGGTAAATGGCGTACCTGCAACACACGAAACAGATACCTTTGACACCTTTATGGAGTCATCTTGGTACTACGCACGTTACTGTAGCCCGCGCCACGACGAAGGCATGCTAGACCCAGCAGCAGCTAATTACTGGCTACCAGTAAACCAATACATAGGTGGTATTGAGCACGCTATTTTACATTTATTGTACTCGCGTTTTTTCCATAAGTTATTACGTGACTTTGGTTTAGTAAATTCAGACGAGCCATTCGATCGCTTACTTTGTCAAGGCATGGTACTTGCCGAAACGTTTTATCGTAAAGATGAAAAAGGCGGTGACGTATGGATTTCGCCAAGCGATGTAAATACCGAAACTGACGAAAAAGGCCGCGTAACTAAAGCATGGCATAAAAAAGACGGCGAGCCAGTGTTCTCATCGGGCATGAGCAAAATGTCTAAGTCTAAAAACAACGGTATAGACCCACAAGAAGTAATTGCTCAATACGGTGCAGATACTGTGCGTTTATTTATGATGTTTACTGCACCACCAGAGCAAACGCTTGAATGGTCAGACTCAGGCGTAGAGGGCGCGCACCGCTTTTTAAAACGTATTTGGAAATACGCTGTAGATGTGAAAACGGTTGGCTACCAAGCTCTTGATAAATCGGCGCTTAGTAACCCACAAAAAGTATTGCGTCGTGAACTACATAAAGCCATTGCAAAAGTGAGCGATGATATTGAGCGTCGTCAAACATTTAATACGGCTATTGCTGCCATTATGGAGCTCTCTAATAAGTTATTAAAAGCGCCGTTAAACGATACGCAAGATGTTGCCATTGCTAACGAAGCTTTAGAAGCCCTACTTATTATGCTTGCGCCAATTACGCCGCATTTATCGCACCAGTTATGGCAAGATCTTGGTAAAGATGGCGACATTTTAGATGCAGCATGGCCTAAAGTTGACGAGTCTGCCCTTGTTGAAGATGAAAAATTAATTATCATACAAGTAAACGGCAAACTACGCGCTAAGCTAACTGTCGCCGCCGATGCAACACAAGAGCAGGTAGAAGCACTTGCGTTTGCAGAGTCTAACGTAACTAAATTTACTGATGGCGCAACCATTCGTAAAATTATTTACGTACCGGGTAAACTACTTAACGTGGTAGCTAACTAAATGGTTAGCTTTAACACCCTTAAAAACACATTAGCCTTAGTGCTAATGTGTTTTGTGTTATCTAGCTGTGGCTTTCATTTAAAGAAAGCCTCTAGCCTGCCCGATAACCTTAAAACAATAACGCTTAAAGGGGACGATGAAAAATCATCGTTATTTTTAAACCTCAAAAAAGAGCTTAAGGCCAGTAATGTAGAACTAACGCCTTCGGCTAAAAATGTTGCCCAACTATACTTACGCAAAGAAAGTATTGAACGCCAAACCTTGTCGTTGTTTCAAAATGGTCAGGTGGCTGAATACGAGCTTGCCTACGGGGTTAGCTATATTGTTAAACGCCCAGGCGAAAAAGCCATTGAAAAACGCTTTGAGCTTTATCGTAACTACCAAGACGACCCCGATCACGCACTTGCAAAAGCAAAAGAGCTTGAGCTACTTATTAGCGAAATTCGCAAGCAAGCCAGTCGTCGTATTGTCAGAGAGCTGTCGCAACTATAATGCGCTGTTACGCTAATCAATTACCGAGTGAATTAAGTAAAGGATTAAAACCCTTTTATTTAGTGTTTGGTGAAGAACCGTTTCAAGAAGCGCAGTGTGTGCAGCAAATACGCGAGGCGGCAAAAGCCCAAGGCTTTGATGAGGTAATAAAATTTACCCTAATGCAAGGGTTTGATTGGCAAGAAATTATAGCGCAATATCAAAGCATGTCTTTGTTTAGTGCGCGCACTATTATTGAGCTTGATTTAAACCAACAAAAACCGGGCACTCCAGGTAGTAACACCTTTAAAAAGTTAGTCGAGCTTATCAACCCCGATACCATTTTAATTGTAAAAGGGGCTAAAGCCAGCCAAGACGTACAACGTGGCGCCTGGTTTAAAGCGCTCGATAAACACGGTGTATTTGTACCGTGCTACCCGCTTGCAGGGAACCATTTAAAACGCTGGTTAGATGACCAAGTAGCGCGCCTTTCTCTGAATATGCAAAACGAAGCAAAACTGAGCTTAATTAACGCCACCGAAGGCAACTTATTAGCGTGCTTTCAAGAGCTCGAAAAGCTCTCACTACTGCATGGTAATGCCTTAATAACTCAGCAACTTGTGATGCAAGGGCTATTAAATCAAGCCAAGTTTGATATTTTTGACTTAAGCGAAGCCCTATTAAATGGTCACGCCAAGCAAGCAATTAAAGTACTTAATAAACTGGCCAGCGACAACACCGAAGTGGTGAGTATTTTATGGGCTATAAATAAAGAGCTCACCCATTTGCTCACTATTCAGCAAGGGCTTTTAAATGGCGAGCCTATCGCACAGTTATTTAAAAAAAATGGTATTTGGAAAAACCAGCAAGGCCCAGTGCAAAATGCGATTAACCGCTTAAATATTAATACCCTTGAGCAAATAAGCAGTGAGCTTGCACTGTTTGATTCAAGCTACAAACAAGGTAACTTAATTGCGCCTTACCAAGCGCTTGCCCATATTTGTATTAAGTTTTGCCAGCCGCTTGATATTCCAATGCCGTGCCACGCACTTAACTAAAGATTTTTAACATGATTGCAATTTTTGGCGGCACCTTCGACCCTGTGCATTTAGGCCACCTCAATATGGCCTCGCAGTGTGTAAATACATTTAACTTATCTACGTTATATTTTATGCCCTGTGCTCTACCCGCGCACAAAGCTGCGCCGGGAATAAGTACAGCGCACCGTATTAACATGCTCAATGCCGCTATAGCCCCTTACCCTCATTTTGAACTTGATTTAAGAGAGCTTAATCGCACCGGCCCCTCGTATTCATTGTTGAGTTTACAAGAGCTCAGAGCTGAGCACCCAGATACGCCCATTCTTTTTTTAATGGGCATGGACTCGTTTAATAACCTCGGCAAATGGTACGAATGGCAGAGCATTACACAGCTTTGCCATATTGTTGTATACCAACGCCCGGGGCAAACGTGTAACCCAAATAAAGCGCTTAAAAGCTATATCAGCAACGCCCACACTGAAGCGCCACAGCAACTTGCCACACACAACTTTGGTAAGCTTTATTTTTTACCGGGTGAAACCCTTGATGCCGCCTCAAGCACTATTCGAGAGCAATTAAAAAAATCCAATAAAAATAATGAACTATTACCTGATTCTGTGAGTCACTACATTAAGCAACACCAGCTTTATCAAAGTGGTGATTAAAACCCCCTAGCATGTTAAAATGCACGCTATTAAATTTAAAATTGAGACAATACCTTGGATTCGAAACAACTACTTGCCTTTGCACTAGACAAAATTGACGATATGAAAGCTCGCGACGTGGTACAACTAGACGTACGTGACAGCTCAGACATTACCGATTACATGGTTGTGTGTTCGGGTACTTCTAAGCGCCATGTGCAATCAATTGCTGATAACGTAGCAAAAGAAGCTCGCCACGCCGGCGAAGAACCTTTAGGTTACGAAGGTCAAGACGAAGGCGAATGGGTACTGGTAGATTTAGGTGATGTAGTTGTACACGTGATGCAAGATCACGCACGTAGCTATTACGATCTAGAAAAACTGTGGGGCTAAGCGCCACTATTTTTTAATTGAGCTTGGAAATAATACGTGAAAATACAAATGATTGCCGTTGGCACAAAAATGCCAGCGTGGGTAGAAACCGGATTTGCAGAGTATCAACGCCGTTTTCCTAAAGATATGGCGCTTGAGTTAATAGAAATTCCGGCCGGTAAACGCGGTAAAAATGCCGATATTAAACGCATTTTACACACCGAAGGTGAAAAAACCTTAGCCGCTATTCCAAAAGGTAATCGTATTGTTACCCTAGAGGTAACAGGTAAACCACTTGATACTCACCAGCTTGCTAAAAATATGGAAAAGTGGCAGCTCGATGGCCGCGACGTAAGTTTACTTATTGGCGGCCCAGAAGGGTTAGCCCCTGAGTGCATTGCCGCCTCTGAGCAAAAATGGTCGTTATCTAACTTAACGTTACCGCACCCCTTAGTGCGTATTATTGTTGCCGAAAGCCTATACCGAGGCTGGAGTTTAAATAACAACCACCCTTATCATCGCGAGTAACGCCTTGTTATGATTAAGCAAAGACCCACAATACGCGACCATTCCGCTGAGGCAAACTTATTTGCACGGCGCGCATTTGTGGGTTTTATTTTTGTTTTAGGCTTAGTGGCAATTTTGCTCTCTAATCTTTATACCATTCAGGTAGAAGAACACACCGACTATCAAACCCGCTCTAACGATAACCGTATTAAAGTCATTCCTATTGCGCCAAACCGTGGCCTTATTTACGACCGCAACGGTGTACTGCTTGCTGAAAACAAACCCGTTTATAACCTCGAGGTTATTCCTGAAGAGGTCGACGACTTAGCTGAGTCACTCGAGCAAGTTAGCAAAATAATTACAATTACCGAGCCGCAAAAAAAAGACTTTATCGACAACATAAAGCATACACGTCGTTTTAAGTCGCAAGTACTAAAAGCTCGCTTAGATGAAACCGAAGTGGCCCAATTTGCGGTTAATCAGCATAAATTTCCAGGCTTTAGCATTGAGGCGCGCCTTGCACGCTTTTACCCGTATGGCGACACACTCACCCATGCACTAGGCTACGTGGCAAAATTAAACCGCAAAGAGCTCAATAAGTTAGAACAAGAAGACCAAGCCACTAATTACCGCGCTACGCACGATATTGGTAAGCTCGGCATAGAAAAATATTATGAGCAGCTTTTGCATGGCCAAGTGGGCTCTCAACGCGTTGAAGTAAATAATCGCGGCCGTGTTATTCGTACCTTAAGTATGACCCCCCCGCAGCCTGGCAGCGATTTAGTACTTACCTTAGATATAGGTTTACAACAAATAGCACAACATGCGCTTAAAGATATGCGCGGCGCGGTTGTAGTAATGGATGCCAAAGATGGCGGGGTATTAGCACTTTATTCAAACCCAAGTTACGACCCTAATTTATTTGTACACGGTATTAGCAGTAAAGATTATAAAGCACTGCTGAACCCCGACCGCCCTCTTATTAACCGTGCCACTCAAGGGCGCTATGCGCCTGCTTCCACAGTAAAACCGCACATGGCTATACTGGCACTTGAAGAAAACATTGTCAGTGAAAGCACCTCGGTGTGGGATCCTGGATTTTTTCAAATACCGAATGTTGAACATAAATGGCGCGATTGGAAACGCTGGGGCCACGGTCACGTAGATGTTTACAAAGCAATTGAAGAGTCGTGCGATACTTACTTTTATGATGCAGCTTATCGCTTAGGCATTACAAAAATTAGTAATTTTATGGCCCGCTTTGGCTTTGGTGACTTATCCGGTATAGACATACACGAAGAAACCACAGCCATATTGCCTTCAAAAGAGTGGAAAGAAGGCCGCTTTAAAGAGTCGTGGTGGCGTGGCGATACTATTTCAGTGGGGATTGGCCAAGGGTATTGGACAGCTACCCCGATTCAAATTGCTAACGCGACTAATATATTGGTTAATAAAGGCATAAACCACCCGCCGCATTTAGCGCAAGTGGCTAAAAAAGAAGACCAAGTGACGCAAATTAATAACGAAGAAAAACCGCCAGTAGTACTTAATAACCCAGATAACTGGCGTATCGCTCTCGATGCGATGCACAATACAGTTAAAAAAGTAACAGGAACGGCACACCGTGCATTTAAAGGCGCTAATTATGACCCTGCGGGTAAAACAGGTACCGCGCAAGTAGTGAGTATTGCCCAAGGTGAGCGTTACGATGCAAAATCACTAAAAGAGCGCCAACGCGATAACGCGATTTATATTGGTTTTGCTCCGTATGACGACCCTAAAATTGTGGTTTCCATTGTCGTAGAAAACACCGGTGGTGGCAGCTCCGTGGGTGCCCCAATTGCACGTGAGTTAATGGATTATTATTTTGCAGCTAACCCAATAGAACTTGCTAGGAATACCGCGCAATGACCGTACTACATAACAAGCGCTCTATATGGGTGCGCATGCATCTAGACTTACCGTTACTAATTGCTTTATTACTCATGATGGCTGGCAGTATTACTATCGTATATAGCGCAAGCGGCCAAGATTCAGCCATGATGATCCGCCATATTACCCGTATGGGCGGCGCTATTATAGGCATGATAGTGCTTGCTCAGTTCTCTCCCGCGACACTTAAACGCTTAGTGATCCCCCTTTATTGTGTTGGGTTACTCATGTTGGTCGGCGTATTGCTATTTGGCGTGAGCTCAAAAGGTGCTCAGCGTTGGTTAAATTTAGGCATTACTCGTTTCCAGCCCTCAGAGCTCATGAAACTGGCTGTCCCTATGATGGTGGCTTGGTATATTGGCCGAAATCAACTACCCCCTCGTCCATTACACCTAATTATTGGCTTTGTCATAGTGATGCTGCCTACCTTATTAATTAAAGAGCAGCCCGACTTAGGCACCTCAATTTTGATTGCCAGCTCAGGCATTTTTGTGTTGTTTTTATCCGGTTTGAGTTGGCGCTTAATTGGCTTTTTAAGCTCGGTTGTAGCCCTTGCTGCATGGCCATTTTGGCACTATGGAATGCACGATTACCAAAAGCAACGCGTGCTAACATTTTTAGACCCAGAAAGCGACCCGCTTGGCTCGGGATATCATATTATTCAATCTAAAATCGCTATTGGCTCAGGCGGTATAGAAGGTAAAGGTTGGCTTCAAGGCACCCAATCACAGCTCGAGTTTTTACCCGAGCGTCATACCGACTTTATATTTTCGGTATTAAGTGAAGAGTTTGGCTTATTTGGTGTGTGTGTTTTACTAAGCCTGTACTTATTTATTATTGGCCGCGGTTTATACATTGCGGTAAACGCGCAAGATGCGTTTGGTAAATTATTGGCCGGCGCCCTTACCCTCACCTTTTTTGTATATATTTTTGTAAATATAGGCATGGTATCGGGCTTGTTACCTGTTGTAGGTGTACCTTTACCCCTTATTAGTTATGGCGGCACCTCAATGGTGACGTTAATGGCCGGATTTGGCATTATTATGTCAATTGCGACAGATAAAAGGATGCTTTTAAAATAATGAATAAGCCTACCCAGCTGTTATTAATTTCAGCCTTAATATTTTTGTTAAGCGCATGTAGTAGCGGCTCTAATAGTCGTTATCATATGGAGCACGATGCCGCACCACTGCGTGCACCTACTGCACTTGAAATGCAAGATGCCGTTGTGGTGGATGTGAAAAAAAGTGCCAGTGCAAGTCGTCCATACGAAGTATTAGGTAAACGTTATACCCCAATGCTTGATGAAAAAGGCTACACAGAAGAAGGGATTGCTTCGTGGTACGGCCGTAAGTTTCATGGCTACCATACCTCAAACGGTGAAATTTACGATATGTTTGCTATGAGCGCAGCCCATAAAACTTTACCTCTACCAAGCTTTGTACGCGTTACTAATACTGCCAACAATAAATCAGTAATTGTACGTGTGAACGACCGTGGGCCGTTTCACGACGACAGAATAATCGATCTTTCGTATGCTGCTGCTTATAAACTAGGCTATTACACGCACGGTACAGCCAAGGTTAAGCTAGAGGCGATTACGCTCGACAGCATTCCTGCACGTAAAACATATATACAGGTAGCCGCAGGTAGTACGCTTAGTAATATTGAAGCATTAGCTTCTACATTACGCCTGCAATATCAAGTACCTACTAATATAGTAAAAGCAGACAACATATACCGTTTGCATTTGGGCCCGATTAAAGATGCCCAGCATGCACAAAACGTATTAAAAAAATTAAAACAAAACCAATTTCAAAACGCGTTCTTGCTTTACACGCAGTAAGACGAATAACTAAACAACCCCAAGGTGCAAATTTAGCGTTGCGCAGGGGCTAAAATCTAGGTGTTACTTTTTATATAGCAATCCTTTTTAAAAAGAACATTACAGAGAGTAAGTAAAACGTGCCAGCGACGGTTTAAAACGATTTATACTGCGTTATTGATTGAAATAGAGTGACTATTATTGACAATCAATACCTTGCTAAATTGTTTTTAATACCAACGATACTCGCATCTTGGGTTAGTTTGGGTATAAGATGGGCATAACGCGAAATTTTAACTTTAACCATTAATGAGTATGATGAAATCAATTAAACATAAAATCCTCAAAGGTGTATGCGGCTTAGTTTGCACAGCCGCCGTATTTTCAGCCAGCGCCCAAATCATTCCGGCACCACCTCAAATTAATGCAAAAGGTTATTTTTTAGTAGACTTTACAACGGGTAAAGTGATTGCTGAAGGCGAAGCTGATACAAAGCTTGCCCCTGCAAGCTTAACTAAAATGATGACCAGTTATGTAATTGGTACTGAAATTAACGCCGGTAACATTGCACCAACCGATATGGTGACAGTGAGCGAAAAAGCCTGGGCAAAAAACTTCCCTGAATCGTCAAAAATGTTTATTGAAGTAGGCAAGCAAATAAGTGTTGATGAGCTTAATCACGGTATTATTATTCAATCAGGTAATGATGCGTGTGTAGCCATGGCTGAGCACATTGCAGGCAGCGAAAGCGCCTTTGCTGATTTAATGAATGCCCATGCTGCTAAATTAGGCATGAGCAACAGCCACTTTATTAATAGCCACGGCCTAGATACAGACGAGCACTACACTACCCCACGTGATATGGCAACGCTCGGCGCTGCACTTATTCGTGATGTACCAGATGAGTACGCACTTTATAAGCAAAAATCGTTTACATATAACGGTATTAAGCAATATAACCGCAACTCTTTGTTATGGGATGAAAGCCTAGATGTTGATGGCATTAAAACCGGTCATACATCAGAAGCAGGATACAGCTTAGTAACGTCTGCGACTAAAAACGACATGCGTTTAATTGCAGTTGTTATGGGTACTTCAAGCGAACGCGCACGTAAAGTAGAAAGCAAAAAACTACTTAACTACGGCTTTCGCTTTTTTGAAACAATTACCCCTTACAAAGCGGGTGATAGCTTTGCAGAGCAACGCATTTGGATGGGTAACAAAGAAAACGTATCGTTAGGTATTTTAGAAGATACGCCAATTACTATCCCACGTGGTCAACATAAAAACCTTAAAGCTAACTTTGAGCTAGACAACACGCTTGAAGCACCACTGGCAAAGGGCACTAAAGTAGGTACTTTATTTTTACAACTAGAGGGCGAAGACATTGCACAATACCCGCTAGTTACTCTTGAAGAAGTAGAAGAAGGCAGCTTCTTTAGTAAAATTTACGACTACTTACGTTTGCAAATTATGTAAATGTAAAAATAACCCAACAGTCTTTGGGTTGTTAAACAAAGCGCCTCTGTTATGGGGCGTTTTTTTTTGCTTGAAAAATGCTAGAATGCGCCCCATATAAGCAACACTGCTAATTGCCTATCTGTATTAAGCTTCGCGCTTTGCATAGAGTCCACACTTTTGTATGAGGAGTCACCGTCGTGGTTCAACCTGTTAAAAATACTAAATTTGATGAGTACCTTGAGTACCCATGTCCGTTCACCTTTAAAGTTATGGGTTTAGCAAACGTTAACTTAACGGAGCAAATTTTAGCTAAATTACAACCTATTGCACCGGGCGACTACGCACCAAAAGTAAAGCCAAGCAGCAAAGGCAATTATGAATCTGTTACCTTAGTGGCTACGGTTACTAGCGGCAAACACATCGAAGAAATTTACAACGTGATCAGCAGTATTGATGACGTACGCCACATGCTTTAAGCCATAGTTGAGACTTGCTGTGAACGAAAACACATTAATCGTACGCCAACTAGGCCGACAGCGTTACATGCCGATTTGGCAAAAAATGCAAGCCTACACCGACACCCGTGATGACAACTCGCCAGATGAAATTTGGCTTGTAGAGCATGAAAGTGTATTCACCCAAGGCCAAGCTGGTAAAGATGAGCATTTACTCGCCCCTGGTGACATAGAAGTCATTAAAGTAGACCGTGGTGGGCAAGTTACTTACCACGGCCCCGGCCAACAAATGATGTATGTATTATTTAATTTGCGCCGCTTAAAAATTGGCGTGCGTGAGCTTGTTACCTGGCTTGAAGAGTGCATCATTGAATCGCTTGCCGAATACGACATTGATGCTTACGCAAAAGCTGATGCCCCCGGTGTGTACGTAAACGACAGTAAAATTGCCTCATTAGGATTACGTGTTCGTCGTGGTTGCTCGTTTCATGGCTTAGCATTAAATGTTAACATGGACTTAAGCCCGTTTTTACGCATCAACCCATGTGGTTATGCCGGCATGAACATGGTACAAACGAAAGAATTAAACGGCCCTCAAAACTTAGCACAAGCAAGTGAAGGGCTGGTAAAACACATGATAAAGAAGCTTAATGCAACACAGGTTAAGCATACTGAAGGGTTTGAAAACGAATGAGTAAACCAGTCAAAATGGAACCAGGTGTAAAACTACGCGACGCAGAAAAAATGGCGTTGATCCCCGTTAAAGTTTTACCTACAGAAAAAACTGAAATGTTGCGCAAGCCCGAGTGGCTAAAAATCCGCTTACCAAAATCAACAGAGCGTATTGACGGTATTAAACAAGCAATGCGTAAGCACGGCTTGCACTCTGTATGTGAAGAGGCCTCGTGTCCTAACCTTTCAGAGTGTTTTAACCACGGTACTGCTACCTTTATGATTTTAGGTGCTATTTGTACTCGTCGTTGCCCATTTTGTGATGTTGCCCATGGTCGCCCATTAAAGCCTGATGCTGCAGAGCCTGAAAAGCTTGCACTAACAATTAAAGACATGAAGCTTAGCTACGTGGTGATCACCTCGGTTGACCGTGATGATTTACGTGATGGCGGCGCACAGCATTTTGCCGATTGTATTCGCGAAATCCGTAAGCACAACCCAACCATTACTATTGAGATTTTAGTGCCAGATTTTCGTGGCCGTATGGACCGCGCACTCGAAATATTAATTGAAACGCCACCTGATGTGTTTAACCACAACCTAGAAACAGCGCCGCGTTTATACAAACTTGCGCGCCCAGGTGCCGATTACAAATGGTCATTAGAGCTACTTCGTCGCTTTAAAGAAGCGCACCCAGAGGTAAAAACTAAATCTGGCTTAATGGTTGGCCTAGGTGAAGAAATTAGTGAAATAGAAGAAGTATTACGTGATCTACGTGCGCATAACGTTGACATGCTTACCGTTGGCCAATACTTACAGCCTTCTAAGCATCACTTGCCAGTTAAACGTTACGTGCCACCAGCGGAATTTGACGCATTAAAAGAATACGCTGATGAAATTGGCTTTACGCATGCTGCCTCTGGCCCATTTGTTCGTTCAAGCTATCACGCTGACCAACAAGCGGCAGGTAAAGAAGTAAAATAATTATTTTTTAAAACGCATTAAAAAGCCCTTTGCAATTAAATTGCTAAGGGCTTTTTTATCGGTTTAATTTTTACCACTGCGTTTAAGTATATAATAAAACACAGGTGTAAGTATTAAGCCAAATACCGTTACGCCTATCATCCCAGAAAATACCGCAACGCCCATAGCTTGGCGCATTTCAGAGCCTGCTCCCGATGAAAACACCATAGGTACAACCCCCATAATAAATGCTATTGAGGTCATTAATATTGGGCGTAATCGCAACCGGCTTGCCTCTTTAATGGCATTAAATGCATCCATACCGGTATCTTGCAGTTCTTTTGCAAACTCAACAATTAAGATAGCGTTTTTAGTGGCAAGACCAAACAACACGATTAGGCCAATTTGGGTGAAAATATTATTATCACCACCATAAATAGCCACACCAATCAGCGCACTTAGCAATGTCATAGGCACAATTAAAATAATAGCGACAGGTAAACGTAAGCTTTCGTACTGCGCTGCTAAAACCAAAAATACAAGCAACACAATAAGGGGAAATACATACATTGAAGTATCACCCGCTAAAATTTGCTGATAGGTTATGTCTGTCCACTCATACGCAATACCCATTGGTAGTGTTTCATCGAGTATTTTTTCTATTGCGGCTTTAGCTTGGTCAGAGCTATACCCTGGTGCGGGTACGCCGTTAACCTCGGCCGTAACATAGCCGTTATAATGCATTACTCTATCTGGCCCTAAACTATGCTCAATACTAAGCACTGCGCCAAGGGGAATCATATCGCCATTTTTATTGCGCACTTTTAATTGCTTAATTTGCTCTACATCTTCCCTGTAGGGTGCATCTGCCTGCACATTTACCTGATACGTGCGACCAAATAAATTAAAGTCGTTCACATAAACTGTGCCCAAATAGCCTTGCATCGCTTGAAATAAGGTGTTTATTTCAAGCCCTAAACTTAGTGCCTTTTTACGGTCCACCTTTACATCTAGCTGGGGTACCTCCGTTGTAAAACTAGTAAACGCATTAGCAAGGGCGGGGTCGGCTTTAGCTTTAGCAATTACTTCATTTGTTACTTGCTGTAAGGTGTCAAATCCTAATGACCCTCTATCTTCAAGCTGCAGCCTAAAGCCACCAATAGTGCCCATTCCCCTTACTGGAGGAGGTGGAAATATAGCAACATTAGCGCCTTTTATTCGACTAAGTTGTTTATTTAAATCCTGAGCTATTTCAGCTGCCGACATGCGCGGCCCCTGACGTTTTGAAAACGGCTCTAACGGTGTAAACATCATCCCCGAACTTGGGTTTATAGATAAACCATTGATGCTTAAACCTGCAAAAGCAACAACGTCACTCACGCCTGGGTGCGCCCTGATTATCTCTGACATTTGGCGAACCACCTCTTCAGAGCGATCTAGCGATGCTGCATTAGGTAATTGCGCAAAAGCGACGAGATACATTTTATCCTGCGGCGGAACATACCCTGTTGGTGTTTTTTCAAACTGCTGCCACGTTAAGACCAATAAACCAACGTATAAGACACCAATTATGCCACCTTTATGCACTAGTCGGCCCACTGCCCCTGTGTATTTACCCGAAGCTTTATCGAACATCTTGTTAAAAGGCGAAAATAACCAACGGCCAAATAATTTATTAATAACACGGCTTAACCAATCGTTGTCTTGCCCATGAGGTTTGAGTAATAACGCAGCCAGCGCTGGGCTTAGCGTAAGCGAGTTAATGGCAGAAAGTACCGTTGAAATGGTGATTGTAAGTGCGAATTGACGATAAAATTGCCCTGTTAAACCGCTCATAAACGCAGTAGGAATAAACACCGCAGCAAGCACTAAAGTAGTGGCAATAATAGGCCCTGTTACTTCTTTCATTGCTTGAGTGGTTGCATCAATAGGACTTAATCCCTCACTGATGTTTCTTTCAACATTTTCGACCACAACAATGGCATCATCAACAACAATACCAATTGCTAACACCAAGCCAAATAACGACAACGCATTAAGTGAAAACCCCATTAAGTGCATAAAAGCAAAGGTGCCCACTAATGAAATTGGCACTGCCACCAGCGGAATAATAGATGCTCGCCATGTTTGTAAAAACAGCACAATGACCAACACAACTAATAAAACCGCTTCAAATAATGTATCAACTACGGCTTCAATAGAGCCTCTTACAAATACGGTAGGGTCATACACTATTTCATAGCTCATACCCTCTGGAAATAACTGCGATAGTTCAGCCATTTTAGCGCGTACATCGTCAGAAATTTGTAATGCATTAGAGCCTGGCGCTTGAAAAACAGGCACAGCGGCAATGGATTCATTATTAAGAAGCGGTCTAAGGGTATAACTATCTGCACCTAGCTCTACTCTAGCAATATCTTTTAACTGGGTAATTTCGCCGTTATCACCCGTTTTTACAATTATTTCTTTAAAATCGTCTTGCTCTATTAAGCGCCCTTCTACATTGATAAGCCATTGAAACTCACTGGTGCCTATAGGTTGCGCACCTAGGCTGCCTGCCGCAGCTTGCTGATTTTGCGAGCGAATAGCATTGACTACATCACTTGGATTTAAATTGAGCGCCGCTAGTTTATTAGGCTCTAGCCACACACGCATACTGTAATCGCCTGCGCCAAATACACGTACTTGGCCCACGCCATTAATACGCTTTAGCTCATCTTTTATAAATTGATCACTATAATTAGACAAATACAAACTATCGTATCGCCCTGTAGGCGAGGTCATATGAACCGCTAGGGTAAGGTTAGGTGATGACTTTTCGGTAACAACACCTAGCCTTTGTACTTCCTCTGGTAAACGAGGGATTGCTCTATTAACCCTATTTTGTACCAAGGTGGTTGCTTCGTCTGGATCTGTCCCTATTGCAAAGGTGATTGTTAATGTCATGGTGCCGGCCGAATTTGCAAGCGATGACTGGTACAGCATGTTTTCTACGCCGTTTATCTCTTGCTCAAGCACTGTGGCGACGGTTTCGGCAATTACTTTTGGGTTTGCGCCTGGGTAGTTAGCTGTAACAACCACCGTTGGGGGAACTACATCAGGATATTCTGTAATCGGAAGCTGCCACACAGCTATGGCGCCACCTATGAAAATAAAAACCGATAAAACCGCTGCAAAAATCGGTCGATGAATAAAAAACTGAGAAAAATTCATTATTACATGCCTATTTCAAGTAACGGCTCAGCATTGGCTAAGCGGTTTTGATTATCAACCTTTTGCTGCCAAGCTTGTAACTCGTTTAAAGTACTTTGCTTAGCCATATTAATTAATTCTGGTGTAATAAGTGCACCAGGTCGAACGCGCTGCAATCCATTAACTACTATGCGCTCACCGCTTTTTAAACCTTGTTTAATAACTCGTAGCTCATCTACTTTGTCGCCCAAAGTAATAGCGCGGTATTGCACTTTATTTTGCTCATCAACCGTTAACACGTATTTATTATTTAAATCGGTACCAATGGCTTTCTCCGCAATTAAAATACCTTGCTCAGTATTGCCCCCAGCTAATTTTAAATGGGCGAATAACCCTGGTAAAAGCGCACCGTCTTGATTATTAAATACAGCCCGCACGCGTAATGTACCGGTTTGGGTATTGACTTGATTATCAACAAAATCAAGCTTGCCCCAGTGCTGGTAACCTTGCTCATTCGCTAAACGCATTGCAACAGGTAACGCGCTAGATTGATTGTTATCAAGGTGTTCTTTTTGATAGTTAAGCCACGTGGCTTCATCAATATCAAAATAGGCATATACCTGCTCTGTAGAGACAATAGAGGTCATTACAGTTTGCCCTGCACTGACATAGTTGCCCTGGGTAATTAACGCCCGAGACACTCGTCCTGAAATAGGTGCTTCTACGCGTGTAAAGGTTTTGTTTAGCTGTGCAAGCTCAAGGGATGCTTTACTTTGTGCTACGTAGGCATTCGCCTGGTCAACCTCGGCGCCTCGGGTCTCTAATAATTCTTTAGATATTGATTTACTTTTAAATAACTCTTTAGCACGGTTAAAGTCTTGCTTTGCTAGTTTTAAGCGGCTTTTTGCTTCATCCAGTTGCGCAGTTAAGCGGTCTACTTGCGCGTTAAATTCGCGGCTATCAATTAAAAATAACGTATCGCCTTTATTTACCAGCTCCCCTTCTTCAAATACTGCGGCCTCAATATAACCAGATACGCGAGGACGCAAAGACACTGTTTGCGGTGACTCTAACCGCCCTGTAAAACTATCCCACTCGGTTATCCGCTGACTTACTACTTCGGCGACCTCTACAGACACCCCTTGCTCAGCAGCATCATTACTTTGATTAGAACTTGGCTTATCACTGCATGCACCTAGTATTACTGCCAATAGCGCAATAATAAATGTGTATGTAAATTTATATATAGCTGACATGGTTAACTCTCTTGCTGTACGAGTTGTGTTAAAATCTGTTTATATTATGAACGCAGCATAAACATAAAAATAATTATATTATTGTATGAAACACATCATAAAAAATGATGTAATATAATCTTACATTTAAAATTTATAACGGTGCTATATGCGTCCTCAAGAGCTTAATTTATTAATGATTTTTGATGCCATCATGACTGAAGGCAGTATCACGCGGGCAGCAGAGCAACTATCGCTGACACAACCTGCGGTATCTAATGCACTTGCACGTATGCGCGTAGCGTGGGGAGAAGAGTTATTTATAAAAGATGGCCGAAATATTCAACCTACTGCATTTGCAAACAATTTATGGGGGCAAATACAGGGGCCACTTGGATCATTAGAGCATGCTATAAACCAAAGTGAATTTAACCCAGCGACAGCGCAGCGCACTTTTCGGATTTCTGCCGCTGATATATTTGTAGAAATGATATGGGGGCCTCTTCGTAAAATTATTGAGCAGCAGGCTCCTGGCATCAATATCCATGCAATCCCTAATCGGGCAGTAGAGGCTGCCAATGTACTTAAAGACGCCGAAGCCGAACTGGCAATTAATCGCTACACCCTGTCTGAAAACGTTATTAGAGCCGAGCACTTATTAAAGCCTAAATATGTTGTACTTATGCGCCCTGACCACCCACTTGCTAATGCCCCTTTAAGTATTACTGACTTTGCTAATACAGATCATTTATTAGTATCAATTACGGGCGATATTTTAGGGCCATCTGATCAAGCACTAAGAGTATTAGGGTTAAAACGCCGAGTAGCGATGACGGTAAATAACGCGGCAAATGTACCTAATATTCTTAAAAATACCGATCTTATTTGTGTCATCCCCTCAATAGCGCTTGAGCAGGAAATATTTACCAATGAGCTCGTGGTTTTAAAAAGCCCTATTGATACGCCACCAACACCCGTCTCTGTTATTTGGCATAAGCGCCAAGACAACGATGCCGGTTTGCAGTGGATACGCCGCCACATAGTGGCTATTATTCAACAACGTGTAAGTAGCCACGATAAAAAATTAGGCAAATATTTACTGCGCTAAAACGCCTTTTTTAATCACAAAATCAGCAAATCGTACCTGCTCTTCTTCAGCGCGAAGGCTATCGGTTTCGACTATTGAACGATAGATACCCCATTTAGGACGGGCAAAGTCATCATCGCTAAAGCCACGCCACATATCTATGTTTTGCTCGCTAATGCTAAATAGCTCTTCGTTGTCACTTAAGCGCCTTAGACTCATTTCAAATTGCCCCGCTTCACTAAAAGTGGCTTGTACGAATACTGCTACCCATTCATCAGTAATAAGTGACCAGTCAGTTTCTACAAGGTTTTTATCAAGCCCGGTGCTGTTACCGTTTTCGTCAAAGCCTGCGCTATAACGTACTTGCAGTTGATTACCTGTACTGTTTTTTTGTGCCCCAGAGAGTGTAATAATAGGCTGGTCGTCATTGCCATTGGTATTATCGTTGCTGTCATTTCGCGCTTTTATTTGAAAAAAATGACTAAATTTACTACTTAGCTCAAGCTCGCTAGAGACCTTAAACTTCCAATGGTATTGTACTGTTTCGTCTTTAAATGCAAGTGTTGCTGCGGGTGATTTGTCATATGATTTAATTTCGTTGCGCTGGCGGTCGGTTGCGCCTTTATCTCTATCTTGGTCTTCATCGCGATGCGCTAAAAATACAAAGTGATTACCTACTATTGAGTCAGTATCTTCAATAATATGCACAACATCTTGATGATTTGTGCTGTACAAATCGGGGGACTCTATTGACCCTACTCCAAAGGCATTTTCAATTAAGTGATAGGCGCTTAGTCCCGTATTTTCGCCATCGGCATTGAGGGTTGTTTCTTCTGTTGCTATAAAATCATCACCGCGTGCAGTGCCTATAATGGTGATAGAGACCTTCGCTTCGGTGCCATCTGCCGATGTGACGGTTATTTTATCAAGTAAGGTTTCATTTTCGTTTAGTGTACTCACAGCGGCATGGCCGCTATTAAGCATATATGACCAATTACCTTCCTCAGTTAAGCTAAATAGACCATAAGCTGTTGTGGTATTGATTTGTGTGTTAAAGACTGCTTCGCTGGCTTGTGCATCGGTTATAGATAGCTCTCCTGTTATTGCAATATCATGAGTGTTATCAATACTTACAGCCATTTCACCACTAATAACTGCCGCGCTCTGTGCAATAACCAAGCTATTTACAGGCTCACTTTTTGATCCTGAGCTGCCGCAACCAATAACTAAAACACTCAAAAAACACACAGAATAAATAGTTAAAACACGCAAGCTAAATTTCGACATACACAACCGGCCTAGATTAATGGTAAGCAAATTAAGTTAAATTTAACTTACCAATTATTTACTTTTATAACCAGTGTTTTGTTACCAATTTTATTTAGGTCAGCGAATGTTGAAATTACGCTTTATACTTTGCCAAAAATAAACTTACTGTTTGTTCAATTACTTTATTATTTTGCTGCTCTGATGCTGTTTCAAACCCATAAAGCAGCGGATAAAACACAAACGATTTTAATTGATACACAAATTGTTTAGCGGCTACATTTAATTCATCACCTTTTAAAACGCCTGCTGTTTTTGCTTGTTCTAAAAAACTTTCTAAATAAGTCATACATCCCATAGTATTATTACTTAATGACTTTGCTAACTGAGGCTCTTGTAACATTTGCATAAAAGCAATTTTGGCTAAACGTAAAAAATCAGGCGATGTAAGCATGGCCACTTCTTGCTCGGCAATAGTCATGAGCTGCAAATCAATTGGTTGATTTTCATCAAAGTGAATAACATCTCCATGATTAATTTTAGCCAGCATAGCCGCTAAAATAGCCTGAAATAGCTCTTCTTTTGTCGCAAAGTGATTATAAACAGTTCGCTTAGAAGCGCCCGCTTTTGCAGCAACTTGATCCATACTGGTGTGCTCTACACCTTTTTCAAAAAACAGCTGCTCTGCTGCTTGAAGAATATTTATGCGTTTTTTTTCTGATAATTTCATAATGAGCTCTGCAATTACTAATAGCTACATTTTAACTAAACAACAAAAAAATGCACTGCATAGTTTACTTTCCCTCAAAACAATGAAAAACTACACTCACTAGTTTACCTTAAGGATTAACAATGACATTTATAAAATGGTTAGTTGTGATCATCGCCATCATTGTTTTTGGAGGTTGTAGCGTGAATAAGCAAATAGTTGCGCAAGGTGTTAGTGAAGCACCTAATGTAGATAACTACGAAAATGGTAAATTTCATAACCATCAACAGGTTGAGCCCAATAACTTTAAGAAAACGCTTGGAATTTTAGGGCGCTACATAACAGAAAAGCGCACCAATGTTACACCTAAAGAGCCCATTGCAATTAAAAGTGTTACAGCAAAAATGCTTAATGCCCTTGCAAATAATACCGTGCATGTCGTTAAACTTGGTCACTCCAGCGTGCTATTAAAAGTGCATGGCGAATACTGGTTACTCGACCCGGTATTTAGTGAGCGTGCATCACCTTTTTCTTTTTTAGGACCAAAACGCTTTTCTAAATTGCCTATCAGTATTAGCGAGCTCCCGCCTATTGATAAAGTACTTATTTCGCACAACCACTATGATCACCTTGATAAATCAGCTATTAAAAAGCTGGCTGCAAAAACTAAAGAGTTTTATGTGCCCCTTGGTGTTGATAGTGATTTAATTGAGTGGGGAGTGAATGAAAGTAAAATTAGCACATTTAACTGGTGGCAAGAGCTACAAACCGAGCATGCATTAGTCGCCTTTACCCCTACCCAACACTTTTCGGGACGCGGAATAAGTGATGCAAACAACACACTTTGGGGTTCATGGGTAATTAAAACCGCGCAGCAGCGTGTTTATTTTAGTGGTGACTCGGGTTACTTTGCAGGCTTCAAAGAAATTGGCAATAAGTATGGTCCTTTTGATTTAACACTGATTGAAACCGGAGCCTACGACAAAGACTGGGCCGATATTCACATGACACCCGAGCAGTCGGTACAAGCGCACTTAGATTTAAAAGGTAAAATTATGGTGCCAATTCATAACGGTACATTTGATTTAGCATTTCATAGCTGGATTGACCCACTTGAGCGCGTAACTGCGGCAAGCTTTGCTAAAAACGTAGCATTAAGTACGCCACAGTTTGGGCAAATATTTAACGTAAGCGATAAGCCCATAAATACCCAGTGGTGGTTACAAGCTACTAAATAAGTAAAGCGGCTATTAAGCCGCTTTTTTTATAGTGAGTGTCCCTAATACAACAAAGGCTGCTGCGAGGGTAAAAAACATGGCTTGCTGAGAAAATAAAGCTGCTACAAAAAATGCAACGCCGCTGCCTATAAATAAGAATCCGCTTTTTTTTAGTTTGATTCATTGTGTGTGCTCCTTTTATTGTTGTTTATTATTTATACACCCCACACCGGCTATTTTCAATTTTTCAAAAATAGAACTAGTAAGATGATAAATATTCGACTCAAATTAGTGCATCCTTTATATTAAAAGCCTCTTTTAAAAACTATGGCATCATCTCTTTTAAAAGGCGCTAGCTTAAGCCTGCTGGTTGCTCTCTTTGGTTGCTCTGACCCTGCAAGCGAGCATTCTTTAGAAAATACGCCTGGCGTTAGCCTAAATAACGTTAAGCAGCATATAAAAACACTTGCCTCTGATGAGTTTCAAGGTCGTGGTCCACTTACCCATGGTGAAGTAAAAACAGTGGGTTACTTGAGCGGGCAATACGAAGCATTGGGTTTAACTGGGGCGTATAATGGCAAGTATTTACAGCCAGTAAAAATGGCCATGGTCACGGCTAATCAAAACATGCAATTACAGGTAGGCGACTTAAAGTTTAAAGCGGGTAAGGATTTTACCGCCCGCACAGAGCAATTACAGCCACTCATTGATTTGAGAGACTCTGACATTGTATTTGTGGGTTACGGTATTAATGCCCCCGAATACAACTGGAATGATTACGAAAACATTAATGTTGAAGGTAAAACCGTTATTGTATTAGTAAACGACCCTGGCTTTGCTACACAAAATGATGCGTTATTTACCGGTAACGCTATGACCTACTACGGGCGTTGGACTTACAAATACGAGGAAGCCGCGCGCCAAGGTGCCAAAGCGGTATTTATTGTCCACGAAACAGCCCCTGCGGCTTACCCTTGGGGCGTGGTTGAAAGTTCAAACACAGGGACTAAATACACCCTAATGGACAATAACCTAAACGCCTCTAAGCTACCCGTTATGGGTTGGCTAACACTTGATACTACTGAGCAAATTTTTAATGCCGCACAGCTTAACTATCAAAATTTAAAACAACAGGCTTTAAATGATGACTTTAAGGCCACAGCGCTTAATTTAACAGCCAACCTTTCATTTAAAAACGAAGTATCGCATGCTAAATCACATAACGTGGTTGCGCAAATTACAGGAAGCGAAGCCCCTAATGAGTATGTGATAATAGGCGCACATTGGGATCATTTTGGTACCAAACAAACCGACAGCGGCCCTAAAATTTATAATGGCGCAGTGGATAATGCCTCTGGCACAGCAGCAACCCTAGAGATTGCCCGCATTATGAATCAAATCCATAAGCAAACACCGTTTAAGCGCTCTATTTTGTTTGCTAATTTTACCGCAGAGGAGACTGGCCTCATTGGCTCACAAGAGTTTGCAACTGGTGGTGTTGTGCCCACGAAACAAATGGTCGCCTTATTAAATATTGACGGGATGAACGTGCTTGATGGCACTGATTACATTTTGCAATACGGTAACGATTTATCCACCCTCGAAAACTATTTAGCAAACGCCGCTAAAGCGCAAGGTCGCGTTGTTAAAATGGACCCTCGCCCGCAAAACGGCTTGTTTTTTAGATCAGATCATTTTTCTTTAGCTAAGCAAGGTGTACCTAGTTTATTATTTATGAGCCTTGGCGATACCGACCCAGATTACATTGCGCATAAATACCATAAAGAAGCCGACGATTACTCCCCGCAGTGGTCATTAGGTGGCGTAAAGCAAGACATAGAGCTTATTGTTGATATAGCGTCGCAACTTGCTAATAACGGTGACTGGCCTACATGGACGAGTGACTCAGACTTTAAAGCAAAGCGCGCACTCGATAAGCAATAATACCTAAACATAAAACCCTCCTACTTGGCGGGTTTTAACTTTGCACGTGCCCGCATTAGTAAGGTTTCAGCTTTAGCGCCTAAATACACATAAATGGCCAAGGCTATTAACAGCCCTACCACGGCAAGCATCATCGCAATGGCAGGTAATAAGTATTCTGCTTGCCCAAGCGCAGCCTTAAACATAGTTAATAGCGCCTCAATGGATATTGCAATGAGCACAGTAGATATAAACCGGGTAATGGTGCGCCGCGTAGAAGAGTGCCTAAATATATCCTTATGCATTAAAATCTCTTCTTCGAGAATGGTCTTTCCTAAATCAAAAACCGCCAACGCTAAAGTAATATATATAATAATGCTAAAAGGCTCGAGGGGATCAGAGGCTTTGTCAAAGTGGGTTAATAAGGCATATATATCGTTAAATACGATGCTCAGTAAAAACAGTACCAAAGTAAATAAACACGCCACAATCACCCCATAACCCGCTTTAAAATAAGGCGAAATACCAGCACGTGCGCAATCTCCCATTACAAACTCAATTAGCTGGGTTAAACATACGTCTAATACTAAGTAGTGCTGCTGATTAATTGGTTTTTTTAGCTCTTTAATAGCCGAAATACATAAATGATTAGTCGCAATTGAGATGTAAGGTTCGGTAAAGCACACCGAATTGGTTTGTTGAGATTGTAAAAAGTAAGGGCGATCACTTAAGTCTTGCTGATTGCCTTGCCCAGCTAATTTTTTATAAGCATGCTTAAAACATACATTATTACCTTGCTGAAGCCCAGATTCGTTTAAACAATATTGCAACTCTAAAAAAGGGTATTGCTTTACTAAAAAACGCGTATCTCGATTTTTAGCAAGCCCATCTTCAATACTCATTAAAATAGAGTCAAGCAAGCTATGTATTACTTGCTCATACTCATGGTAGCGCTCAACGCTACTTATATAACTCATTCGCGCCATGGCTTGTACTCACTCGCTTTTTAATTAAACTAGGGCGTGTTAATCTTTGCGTATTGAAATTTGTTCAATCTAGGGGCGATCAAATCGCGGCGCGAGGTTTGTAACCT
>NZ_CAWUKC010000010.1:0-74339 GCF_963922945.1 uncultured Pseudoalteromonas sp.
GTTGTGATTTCTGCTGACTTATCTATTTCAACAGTGTCTCTTGCTGTTGCTTCATTACCTGCGAGATCAGACACCTCAGCGTTGGCAACTATATCACCATCGTTTAAAGAGCTTGCATCAATAGGCGCAGTAACATATTCACCATTTTCAACAATTGCTTGAACTACTACGTCTGGATTTATACCGTCTCTTAGGCTAATTGTTACAACCTGGCCATCTTCAATACCAGTTACTGTACCACGCACTACAACTTCTTGGTTTTCGTTACTGCCATTAATAACCGAATCAGCCGTTTTATCAATACTCGTTGTTATTGCAGCCGTTGTGTCTATTTCAACATTATCTTGTGCACTAATTGGATTACCGGCTGCATCAGTAACCTCTGCAGTAGCGATCATCGTGCCATCATTTAGGCCAGTTGCGTCTATTGGTTCAGTAACATATTGCCCATTTTGAACTACAGCTTGAGTAATTACAGGAGGATTGATGCCATCGCTCAATGTAACAGTAACTATTTGGCCATCTTCCACATCTTCTACAGTACCGCGTACAACCACACCTGCATTTTCTGCTGAATTTACATTATCTCGAAGATCATCGTCTTGACCGTTAATGACTCCATCATCTGTTTTATCTATTGACGCGGTGATTATTGCGCTATTATCTAATTCAAAACTATCTTCTGCTATTGCGGTATTGCCTGGCGTATCTAACACACTTGCTACTACCGAAATATCACCATCATTAAGTGCTGAAATATCCACACCTGAGAGCGCATAACTACCATTTTCAACAATTGCGGTAACAACCACTTCATTGCCTACAGAGTCTGTAAATACGATGGTAACTTCTTGGCCATCTTCTACATCATTTACTAAGCCACTGAGCGAAATGTCGGTATTTTCAGAACTGCCATTTATAATGCCATCTTCGGTTTTATCGATATTAAGAGTTAACGTGCTTTGTGTGTCTTTTGAAAAAGTAACCTCTTGAGTGGCCTCGTTCCCAGCTGCATCAAAAATGCTTATTTGCGCTGAAATTTCGCCATCTGCTAACGATTCAATATCGCTGCTAATTTGCCAATTGCCATCAGCATCAACCTCTGTAGCTACAACTACTTGCTGATTATTACTATCCGTAAAAGTAACGGTAACTAATTGGCCTGGTTCAATATCTGTAACCGAACCACTAAGCTGTACATTACTTTGCTCGGCGCTATTAATAACCCCGTCAATATCTTGTGTTACTAAGGTTGTAGCAACTGAGCTGTCATATTGGGCTTCATCACTAGCGCTTGCTGGGTTTCCTGAAATATCTTGAGCAGTTGCATTTGCGCTAATAGTGCCATCATTTAACGATGAAATATCAACGCCGGTTATTTCATAACTTCCATTAACAACAATTGCCGTTAATGTAATTGGAGGGTTAACACCGTCACTCAATACAACAGTAACTGTTTGCCCATCTTCAATACCGGTTACTACACCTCGAACCGTCACATTATTTTGTTCTTCACTGTTTATAACACCATCTTGTGTTGAGTCTATTTCGACGGTGAGCTGTGCGGTTTTATCATGTGAAATTACTTGGGAAGCGGTACTTTCATTACCTAATAAGTCTTGTGCTTGCGCTGTTGCGGTGATCTCCCCATCACTTAACGAAGAAATATCAACTTCTAGTTGGTACTGGCTATTTTCAACAACAGCCTCAACGGTCACTTCATTACCATCAACATCTGTTAGGGTAACTAAAACTGTCTGACCGCCTTCAATACCTTCAACTGTTCCGCTTACCCGCACTATGTTTTCTGAGTTATTAATTACGCCGTCTTCGGTTTCATTTACTTCAATTGTGATTGTTGCAGTTGTATCTTTAGAGAACGACTTTTGCGTTTGAGTATCATTACCTGCAATATCAATAGTACTGACTTGTATAATGTAATTTCCATCAGGTAAATCAGCAAAAGGTTCAGGGCCAACGCTCCACTGACCATTTGTTACTGTAGCCTCATACGTTGCAACGGGGTTACCTTGCGCATCAAAAATGGTTACTGTTACCAGCTGCCCATCTTGAACATCAACTACTTCACCTTCAAAATCGATAGGTTGATTTGTATTTAAGCCATCTTCAAAATCAATAAAAATATCTGCTTGAGTATCTTTTACTTTAGTTTCACTGGCTGCGTCATCTTCGTTACCACCAACAAGCGATACTGTTGCAGTCACTTCACCATCGTTTAATGCAGTTATGTCAATATTAGTAACAGACCATATGCCATCTTGAACTTCAGTAGTGACTATAATTTCATTACCGTCTGAATCGCTTAAAATTATTTGCACCAACGACCCATCAGGTACATTTTCGACGGTGCCCGAAAACTCCAAAGCCACCGCATCGTATTTATTGATAAAGATACCGTCACCACCAAGCTGACCTACGGTGAAAATAGGATCAGGGGTAAACTCAAGAAAATCCGGATCTTCTTCCTGGCCATCTGCAACAGGTGTGGTTTCGTAACCAGACTCAGGTACAAGCTCTTGACCCTGGCGGGCTATAAGCTGAAAAACTGCTTGAGTATCATTTGCATCGGTTGATGATAAAGAGGTAACACTGTTAGTATTGCTCAAAGGGTCAAAAGTACTGTTTTGACTTAAATCGGATGCAATTTGTGTAATAATATCCTGAGGTACAGTAATCTGCTCACTCGCTTCAGAAAAAACTAGCTCATCCCCTTCAAGGGTAACATCGCTACTGTTTAGTACAGGTAAGTCGGCAAGCTGTTCTGGTATAGAGTCTACCTTGACCCAATCGCCATTATCCATAACAACCCAAACATCACTTAGTAGTTCGACAATAACAACAGCTTTACTTATATTTTCCAAAGTGAATATCCTAAATAATTAATGAGTATAAATGCGAGATGCCCCTAGAAAGGGGCTAGATAGCTATACGATCTATTTTTTGCAACAAAAAATCAACAAAAAACAATACTTATTATTGACCTTGGTATAAACCAAAACCAAAACCAATAATTTATTATTAATAACATAGCAAATAAATCAAACTAAACAACTATAAAATTGTAATCGTTACATATACATAACGATCTCGGTTGTGAATTGGATTCAAAAAAATTGGTTTATTTATGATGAAATCTCTAAGTTAGCAATTTTGTTAGTAATAATTTAATATTGATAAAAGTAGTTACTCCTGTGAATTAGTCAAGCAAATGCAAAGTGCGCGTTTTATTCCCTTTCGAAAACAAGATATTGTTGATATGTGTAGTGATGAGTTGGCCAACGGCTCAGAGCAAACGTCGTTTAAACAATTTTGTGATTTATTAGCAAGTCTTATCCATTACGATTATCACGCAACTCTTGAGTCACTTAAAAATAACTACGCACCCTTTGATCCTAATAGTGATACACGCTCTTTAGCACCCGTATCGAAAGATCAAAAAGCGCAGTGCCAACGCGAGTTTGCAAAAGACTTTGCTAAGGTGTTAAACGCCGCAAATTTTGAAGTAATAACCAATCAAGATTTACAAGATGCATTAAACGAAGAGTCACTATTTAAAGTTCGTCTTGAGATGGAGTTTGACGACTTTGAAGAAGTGGTTTTTTATCGCCGTGGCGAGTCACAACTCACTGAAACCCTAACTAGCTTTTGGGGGCTTCGCAAAAAAAAGCTGCACTTTACTAATTACGACCGTGTTGCGGTGTTTATTCGTTTTAAAGATAAAGCCTACTTTGAGGCTAAAAACAAAACGCCTTTAGGATTTGAGCCAAGTTCGACCATAGTTAAACTGTTTCAAAATGTACCCAAAGCCGATCTTGAGATGCTATTCCCTAATAGCGAAGTGCGTATGCGCCCAATTGATAAAGTGATCATTGGCTCATCAGCTTTAATTGGCGGTGCCGTGGTTTTAGTAACAAAGCTTGGCGCATCTATTTTGTTATTAATTGCGCTTTTGGCTTTTTGGGGCGGCTTTAGAAGCGAAGCCGTAGAAATGACCCAGCAACACTTTATTACCTTTGCAATTGGTATGGGAGTATTTGGCAGCTTTATTTTTAAAGAGTGGAGTAAGTTTAAAAACCGTAAAATTAAATTTATGAAAGCGCTCAGCGATAATCTTTACTTTAAAAACCTCGATAATAACGCCGGTGTTTTTCATACCCTTATAGACGCCGCCGAAGAAGAAGATATAAAAGAAGCCCTACTTGCCTATACGTTTTTACTAAAATCTAAAAACGGCCTAAGCGTACAAATACTTGATGAGCAAATAGAGGCGTGGTTTAAAACAAAGTATAAATGCGAACTCGACTTTGAAATTAGCGATGCCCTTGAAAAGTTGGAACATATGCATTTAGTCACTTGCAGTAATGAGGTGTATAACGCAATCAGTTTAGCGCAAGCAAAAACCGTTTTGGATGAGCGCTGGGACAATCTTTTTCAATATAATTAACCTGCTAAGTTTACTTAACAATAAAAAAGCAGCTTTAATGTCAGCTGCTTTTTACGTTATATATTAAACAATCAATTAACTAAGTGGCTTGTTAAACTTTGCATGCACTAATTTATAAAGTGCAGGTAATATTACTAGCGTCAGCAGAGTTGATGAAATTATCCCACCAACCACAACCGTAGCCAAAGGCCTTTGTAGCTCAGCGCCAGTGCCGGTATTGAGCGCCATAGGAATAAACCCTAAACTTGCCACTAAAGCCGTCATTAGTACTGGGCGCAGGCGCGAAAGCGCACCGGTTTGTATCGCGTCTATTAAACCAAGGCCATCGGCTCTTAATTGTTTAATAAACGACAGCATAACCACGCCATTTAAAACTGCTACACCACTTAGCGCGATAAACCCCACACCTGCTGATATTGACAGCGGCATATCCCGTAAAAGTAACGCAAGCACGCCACCACTAAGCGCAAGTGGCACACCGCTAAATATAATTAACGAATCACGCAGTGAATTAAACGCGCTATAAAGCAGTCCAAATATAAGTAACAAAGTAACCGGCACCACCAGCGATAACCGCTTACTTGCCGATTCTAGTTGCTCAAACGTGCCGCCGTACTCAATCCAATATCCACTAGGTAAATTAAGGTCTGAATTTAAAGCCGTTTGCGCATCACTTACAAAACTTGCTAAATCACGTCCTTCTACGTTTGCAGTGACTACAACATTACGCTTACCACTTTCACGGTTTATTTGATTGGGCCCTTTATCAATACTAATACTTGCCACTTCACCAAGCGGTACAAACGCAAGGTCGGGGTTGACACTTTTTGGTACCGCTACAGGCAAACGCGCAAGCTGTGTTACATCGTTTGACCAACGCTCATCTAAACGTACTAATAACGAAAAGCGCTTATCGCCTTCATAAATCAGTCCGGTTTGCACACCACCTACCGCAGCGCTAACACTTTGCTGTATATCGGTTACGGTTAAGCCTAAAAGCGCCATGTGATCGCGAAGCGGCGTTACCGAAAGCGTTGGTAAGCCTTCCATTTGCTCAAGGCGCACATCTGTCGCACCGGTGAGGTTTTGTACCAAGGCTGTGGCTCTTTCACCATATTGTTTTAATGTTGATAAATCATCGCCATAAATACGCACAGCCACATCGGCGCGTACACCAGCTATTAGCTCGTTGAAGCGCATTTCTATTGGTTGGGTAAACTCATAGTTATTACCAGGCACTTCGTTTACTAAATGACGAATTTGTTTAACCAACTCTTCTTTAGGTAAAGCGGGATTAGGCCATTGCTCCCGCGGCTTTAACATTAAGAATGTATCGGCAACGTTAGGTGGCATAGGATCGTTTGCGACATCAGGCGTACCAATTTTTGAAAATACATTGGCCACCTCAGGCTTAGCTAAAATGGCTTGCTCAAGCTCTTTTTGCATTTTTACCGATTGTTCAATACCCGTGCCGGTTATACGCAGCGCATGCATGGCTATATCGCCCTCATCAAGCTGTGGTAAAAACTCAGCGCCCATATTTTTAACTTTAAAGCCAAGTATAATTACAAGCACCGCCGCAATACTAACCATAACCCATGGTAATTTAAGCGATAAACCAAGTAATGGCTTGTAGCTTTTTTTGATACCGCGCATAACGGTATTTTCGCTCTCATTTATTTTGCCACGAACAAATACAGCTATTGCCGCAGGTACAAAGGTAACGGCAAAAATAAGTGCACCTACTAATGCAGCAACAACAGTAAATGCCATAGGCTGAAACATTTTGCCCTCTACACCACTTAATGCAAACAGCGGTAAATACACCAGCATAATAATTAAAATACCAAATACCGCGGGGCTAAATACTTCTTTAGTGGCAGCGGTTACCACATTTAAGCGCTCGTTTAATGTAAGCAAGCGACCTTGTTTATGCTGAGCCAGCCCCAGTTGCCTTAAACAGTTTTCAACCACGATCACTGCGCCATCAACAATTAAACCAAAATCGATTGCACCTAAGCTCATTAAATTACCTGATACCCTATTACTTACCATACCGGTAATGGCAAATAACATACTAAGTGGAATCACCATGGCGGTAATTAATGCACCCGTTACATTGCCAAGTAGCAGCAATAAAATAACAATAACCAGTACAGCCCCTTCGAACAGGTTGGTTTTTACAGTTTCGATGGTTTTATCAACAAGCGAGGTTCTATCGTAAACAGGCTCAACAACAACACCTACAGGTAAACTCAGCTGTACGTCTTTGAGTTTATCAGCCATCGCTTTTGCCACTATGCGGCTGTTTTCACCAATGAGCATCATAGCGGTACCCAAAACCGTTTCTTCGCCATTATAAGTTGCAGCCCCTGTTCTAAGCTCTTTACCAAAGCGAACATTGGCTACATCTTTTATGCGTACAGGTGCATCATCACGCTTAGCAACCACAGTATTGGCTATATCATTAATAGTTTTTAATTGCCCTGGCGAGCGCACTAAGTACTGGCCATCAAAACGCTCAATAAAGCCTGCACCTTGGTTACTGTTGTTTAATTTAAGTGCAGTAATCACATCGCTGAGCGTGAGTTTATAGGCGAGTAATTTTTCAGATATGGGCGCTACTTGGTATTGACGCTCAAAGCCCCCTTGGCTATTGATCTCGGTAACGCCTTTCACCTTTAAAAGCTGCGGGCGAATCACCCAGTCTTGCAGGGTCCGTAAGTCTTCTGCGTTAAAGGGCGTGCCGTCCTCTTTTAACGCGCCTTTTTTGGCATGTACAGAGTAAGTAAAAATCTCACCAAGCCCGCTGGCAATTGGCCCTAAGTTTGGTTCAATATTGGCTGGCAAGTCAGAACGAATACTTTGAATGCGCTCTGATATTTGCTGGCGAGCCCAGTAAATATCAGTACCTTCGTTAAAAATAACGGTTACTTGAGAAAGCCCATAACGCGAAATTGAACGGGTGTAATCAAGCTTTGGAATACCCGCCATCGCGGTTTCAATCAAATACGTAATGCGCTGCTCGGCTTCAAGCGGGGTAAACCCTGCTGCTTTAGTGTTTATTTGCACTTGCACATTAGTTATATCGGGTACTGCATCTACGGCTAAGTTTTGTGTGTTGTATACGCCAAAACCTGCAAATAAAAACGTAAGCGCAAGCACCATCCAGCGGCGTTTAACCGCAAACGTAACTATCGAGTTAATCATGCTCTCTCCTAGTGCGAGTGACTTGCGCCGCTTTTTAATATATCGGCCTTAATTACATAACTGTTCTCAGTTACGTATTCACTGTTTGGGGAAAGCCCCTCAAGCACCTCTACCCACTCGCTGTTTTTAGCACCTAGTTTTACAGGGCGTACTTCAAACATATTGCCGCTTTTAATAAACACACTTGGAGCACCGTTAAACTCTTGTATAGCAGTAGCTTTTACTCGCACTGCAGCGTGTAAGTTAGCCGTGCTAATATCACTATTAACATGCATACCGGGGCGCCAATGGCCATCAGGGTTTTTAAGCTCAATACGCGCACGCGCAATATGACCGCCAGTCATCATGGGCGCTATGTAAAACACTTCACCTTGAGCGCTTAAATGGTGGTGTAAGTCGTACACTGTGGCGTTTTGCCCTACAGCCAGTTTTTCTATGTTTTCAGGGAAGGCCGACAGCTCAACCCATACGGTTTCAAGGTTGACTATTTGCAATAAAGCGCTAGTTGCAAGCTCGCCGCGCTTTAAATATTGCTCACTAATAACACCTGTTATTGGGCTTTTTATGGTGTAGTTTTGCAGCGTTTCGCGATTGGTAATGCTTGCAAGCTTTTCGCCCTTTTTAACGTGTTGACCAATGCTTACAAAAATATCATTCACTAAACCTGTGTAAGGGGCCATAACTTCTACAGTGCCGTCGGCAGTGGGCGCAATCACACCAAATAGCGTATCGGTCAGCTCAATACTGCCCGATTTTGCAATATCAGTTTTAATACCAGCGCGTTCAATTGCTGCTTCGCTTAGTGTTGTGCGCCCTTCTTCTTGTTCGTGGTGGTAGTTAATTTTTTGTCCTTTATAGCGTGCCATTATATCAAGCTTAAAAGAATGCGGTTCGTTTACACTGGCGGTACTAACTAAATAGTTGCCCTCAGCTACAAAGTTTATAAGCTCTGGCTTTTCACCTAAGCGCTGCACATGTATGGTGACATCGAGCTGGCTGATATCAATAGCTTTTTCGTTTTCAAAGGCATATATCCTCAGCTCAGTGTTATTAGCAAAAGGGGTTAACTTAAGCTCTAAATTAAGCTGGTTATTTTTTAATAAAAAGCCGCCGTGCGGGCCTTTTTCTTGATGTTCGTCTTCATGCCCTTCTTCGTGACCACCCGAATGATGATTAGCTGACGCCATTGCTGTGCTGCTAAATAAAGGCAATGTAAGTAGCTGCGCTGTTACTAACGCGAAAAATATTTTATTCATAATTAATGTGTCTCAATTAAAGATTGACCTGTTAAGCGTTCAAGCGTCAGTAATACTTGGTAAAGCTCGCTATGGGTGTTGATAAGTGCGCGTTTGGAATCAAATAAAGCCTGCTGTGCGTCGAGCAATTGTAATACTGATATTTGCCCCTGCTGATAGCTTTTTAAACTTTGCTGTATAAGTGTTTGCGCTTGTGGAATAACTTGCTGAGATAACAGCTGAGCCTGTAAAGTTTTACCCTGGTAATACGCATAGAGCGTGCGTATTTGTTGGCGCAACTGTATACGTAGCTGCCCTTGCTGCTCGTTAAGTAACGTAAGTTGATGCTGCGCTGCCTCAATATTACCGCCATTAGCATTACTTAATTGCAGTGGCATAGAAAACGAAAATACAAACGAGCTAGAATCTGTTTGCTGGTTATATCGCACACCTCCACCTAGGGTTAAATCACTCTGACCATTTGAGCGTTGCAGCGATAAGTTAGCGGTTTGCTGAATATATTGCTGTTGTAACAGTGCAAATTCAGGCGCTGTATTTACCGCATCGAGCAACTCAGCTTCACTTTTAATAGCGGCTAACTGCGACAAATCGCCAGCATAGTAATCACTCACTTGTACCTCTTGCCAAAGCTCATTAAGCGCTAAGCGGGAACGTTTAAACTCGCTTTCTAACATAGCTGTATCTAGCTCTACTTGGCTTAATGCATAGCGCATGCGGGTTACATCGGCACTTGAGACCGCCCCCGCTTTAGCGCGTTTTTCAATTGCATTAAGTGCCTGCTTAACCGTGTTTTTACGCTCGCTATTTAATGCAATTAACGCCTGAAATTTAAGTACTTGGTAATAACGCTCAGCGGTGGTTGCTAAAAGTGCTAACCGGGTATTTTTATACTCAATTGTTTGCGCTTTTATATTTTCAGTCGCGTAATTAATACGGTTTTCACGTTTACCGCCCAACTCAATTAATTGGCTTAAAGCCAGGGTATATTGCGCCCCCGAAAACGCATGGGAGCGATGAGTTCCTAAAAAATTTTCAGCTTCAAAACTCAACTCAGGGTTAGGTGAAAGCATGGCTTGGTTTTTCAGCGCCGATAAAATTTTTTGATGATACGGGTAGCGCTTAAGTTGTATGTTTTGCTGCTCGGTATTTTTAAGCGCTTGCTTTAGCGTTAATACGTTTTGCGGCTCGCTTTTTGCCAGAGCGCTTAGTGTTGGTAATGCACACAGTAGCGCCACCAGCATAAGTGGTTTTTTGTTCATATAGCATGTCCGTTTTAACAAACAGAGTTGGCTTAATCACTATGCCTATTTTAAAAACAAGCGCAATTAAGCAACCTAAATATGTACTTAACTAGCCCAATAGCGCACAAGCGCAGGCAGTTATTTACAACGTGTTTAAAATTAAAAACTAGCTATAAAAATTGGGTGGCGGAACATCTGGCGGATAATTTAAACCGCTATAGCAAGCTGGCTGAGCTGCTTGGCTTTGCTCAGGGCTTATAGGGTGATTTAGCGAACTGTAATAACCACAGTGGCAATGCTGATGGGCATGAATTTCACTAGGTGATTGTGCGTCGTCGTCATTGGTATCGCTATGAGCGTGAATATGCGAGGCATGATCAACTTCTTCTTGTAAATGATACGCAGCAGCATCACAGCTAATAAAGCTGTGTACAAGCACCAAAAGTATCACGACTAAAAAGTAGTTTGAGCGCATCCATTACCTAATTAAATTTGAAGTAGGTTCCTATTTTACAAAGTAGGAACAGCGGCATATTAAACCCGCACGCGTCTTGAGGTCAATAAACAACGCGCAAAACCGTTGATAAAAGTTTACTGGCCTTCGTCTACACAACATTCATTTTGTAAAAAACCAATTACATCGTCTAAGCGCTGGTACATAGCCACGCAATAAAGCGTGCGCCCTTCGCGCCTTTGACTAATTAGCCCAGCGTTAACTAAGCCCGATATATGGTGCGAAAGTGTAGAGCCCGCCATATTGAGCTCCTCTTGTATATTGCCAACACTAATTCCGGTGTGCCCTGCTTTAACTACACGCTTGTATATAGTTAAACGTGTTGGATGGCCTAATTCTTTGAGTGCCTTTGCAACGTCGATAATTTCCATTACAACCTCGTAATTTCTAAATTATTAGAAATAATAACAATTTGAATCTTTAAATACAGCTTTATTAGCAAGTAACCTTAAAAGCTAAAAAATAAAATATTTAAAAACAAGGGTATAAAAATCACTTCCATATATCTAGAAATAAAGTATTGACGATATTATTGCTCATCAATATACTTCCATAAAATTCGAAATATAACTTACTTAACGTAAGTTATACCTTGTGTACTTTGGAGTGCGTTATGAGTAATGAAATGCTAGTTATGGCAAAAGAGGCGTTAGGCATGTTTGCCTTTTTAGCCACCGAGTTAACAATTTTATTTATTGTTATTAGTTACTTAGTAGGTATTTTGCAGTTGTTTATAACACCTGAGAAAATTCAATCTATTTTGAGTTCAAAAAATGGTAAAGGTTACGTTGTTGCTGCTTTAATGGGTGCTATAACACCATTTTGTTCGTGCTCTACCATCCCGTTTTTAAAAGGGTTGTTAAGAGCAAAAGCAGGGTTTGGTCCTATGATGGTGTTTTTATTTGGCAGTCCATTGCTTAACCCTGTGATCATTGGGCTATTTGTTATTACCTTCGGCTGGCAGGTTGCTTTATTTTACTTTTTAGTGGCTATGGTGGTGTCGGTTGTAGCAGGCTACACACTTGAAAAACTTAGTTTTGAAAAGTACGTAAAGCCAGAAGCTTACAGTTTTTCCCCTTCAAGCAGCTGTGCAGAGCCAAGCTGTAGTGAACCTAAAAAAGCAGAGGTAAACTGTGCAACCGGTAGCTGTAGCGAGCCAAAAACTGCACAACCTAATCGTTGGGTAAAAGTGTGGCACGCAACATTTAAAGACTTTAAACAAGTGTTTCCGTACTTGATGTTGGGGGTCGCAATAGGCTCATTTATTTATGGCTTTATCCCTACCGAGCTGATTGCTAAATACGCGGGCAACGGTATGTGGTACGCCATACCTATTGCAGCCATTATTGGTATTCCACTTTATATTAGAGCCGAAGCTGTTATTCCGCTAAGTGCGGCATTAGTTAAAAAAGGCATGGCGCTTGGTTCGGTAATGGCATTAATTATTGGCAGTGCAGGCGCAAGCTTAACAGAAGTTATTTTACTAAAATCTATTTTCAAAAACCAAATGATAGCGGCCTTCTTGTTTGTCATTATTAGCATGGCAATTGGTGCAGGTTTTTTGTATCAAGCTATTTTTTAGGGGTTTATTTTTCTAAATTCAGTGGGTGAAACGCCCACTGATTTTTTAAACCGTTTAGAAAAATTAAATATATTAGGATACCCCACGTAAGCGGCAATATGGGCAACTGGCCAGCGGGTATTTAAAAGCAAATTTTTAGCCCGCTTAATACGTAAATAAATAAGCTGCTGCATAGGGCTTTTACCAAATTGTGCCTGGCATAATCTGTGTAAATGCGCTGCTGAGTAATGAACTTGTTCGCACATAGCCTCTATTGTCCAATCAAATTGCAGGCGCTCTTCTACCTCTAAAAATAAGCTGGTTAATCTATTTTGCCCGCCTATTTGCGGCTCACTTTGCAGCGTAGTGTTTAAGTAGTGGCTTAAAATAGGCATTACGCCTTCACGCAAAGTAGCGTTTGCCTCGCTGTATAAAAGCTCCATAGCTAAATGTAATGGCCCTAACTGCTGATTAGTTAATACCTTAGCGTGTGCTAAATTTAAATGTTGCCAGCGTTTAGTATTTGCAAGGTTTAGCCAAATTACATCCCATTTATCGGTTGCAATTTTTACCTCAAAACTTTGCCGTGCAGGCAATATAGCTAAGCTATTTTCAACCAATGTATATTGGTTATTAGTGGTTTTTAGCGTGCCTTGACCACCCAAAGTATAAAAAAGCGTGTGCTCAAGCGGATTAGTACGTGCAACACAATACTCACCCATTAGATTAGAGCAACCTGCCAACTCTATTTCGAGATTTGGCATTTGCGAGAGTGTACTTAGATCAATAAACCGCTCTGTACACTCTGGGCCAATATCGAGTACATCTACAATGGTGTTACGCATAATTTAAAATGATAGTTTTGGATAAATAAAAGAGAGCTTTAAGCATAACCTCAACGCATTATTTTAGCTATATTTAAGCCACTATAATTGCCACACATGCAATGGGATACTAATGAACTCACTACAGCACATAATTAACCGCCGCGATTGGGAAAACCCTATTTCGGTGCAAGTTAATCAAGTAAAAGCGCACAGCCCACTCAATGGTTTTAAAAGCGTTGACCATGCCCGTACCAACACACAATCACAAAAACAAAGTTTAAACGGCCAATGGGATTTTAAATTATTTGATAAGCCCGAAGCGGTTGATGAATCATTACTCAGTGAAACCCTAAGTAATGATTGGCAAAGTATTCCAGTGCCTTCTAACTGGCAATTAAATGGCTTTGATAAACCTATTTATTGTAACGTTAAATACCCGTTTGCCGTAAACCCGCCATTTGTACCAAGCGATAACCCAACAGGTTGCTACCGCACTGAGTTTACTATTACGGAAGATCAATTAGCGCAGCGAAACCATATTATTTTTGAAGGTGTAAACTCGGCATTTCACCTTTGGTGTAACGGTCAATGGGTGGGCTACTCACAAGATAGCCGCTTACCAAGCGAATTTGATTTAAGCGCGCTGTTAGTTGCGGGCACCAATCGCATTGCGGTTATGGTTATTCGCTGGAGCGATGGCAGCTACTTAGAAGATCAAGACATGTGGTGGCTAAGCGGTATATTCCGCGATGTTAATTTACTTACCAAACCACAACACCAAATACGCGATGTATTTATAACCCCCGATTTAGACGCCTGCTACCGCGATGCCACTTTGCATGTAAAAACCGCGATAGACGCACCCGCTAACTATCAAGTAGCGATACAACTTTTTGATGGTGATCACGCATTGTGTGAGCCTCACATTCAATCCACAAATAATAAGCGCGTTGATGAAAAAGGTGGCTGGAGCGATGTTGTATTTCAAACAATTGATATACAAAACCCAAAAAAGTGGACCGCTGAAACCCCTTATTTATACCGCTGTGTTGTAAGTTTGCTTGATGATCAAGGCAACACAGTAGATGCAGAAGCCTATAACATTGGCTTTAGAAAAGTAGAAATAATTAACGGCCAGCTTTGTTTAAATGGCAAACCGCTATTAATTCGCGGGGTTAACCGCCATGAGCACCACCCCGAAAACGGTCACACTGTAAGCACCGCCGACATGATTGAAGATATTAAGCTGATGAAGCAAAATAACTTTAATGCTGTACGTACCGCTCACTACCCTAATCACCCGCGCTTTTACGAGCTGTGTGACGAGCTAGGTTTATACGTAGTGGACGAAGCGAATATAGAGACCCATGGCATGTTCCCTATGGGGCGTTTAGCCAGCGATCCACAGTGGGCTGGCGCATTTATGTCGCGTTATACACAAATGGTTGAGCGCGATAAAAACCACGCCTCAATTATTATTTGGTCATTAGGTAATGAGTGCGGGCACGGTGCCAACCACGATGCTATGTATGGTTGGTCAAAAAACTTTGACCCGTCGCGCCCAGTGCAATACGAAGGTGGCGGCGCAAATACCACCGCAACCGATATTATCTGCCCTATGTATGCCCGTGTAGATACCCATGTTGCCGATGACGCCGTGCCTAAATACTCTATTAAAAAGTGGCTGAGCCTACCGGGTGAAACGCGTCCGCTTATTTTATGTGAGTACGCCCATGCAATGGGTAACAGCCTAGGTAGCTTTGACGATTACTGGCAAGCATTTAGAGAGTACCCACGCTTACAAGGTGGCTTTATTTGGGATTGGGTAGATCAAGGCTTATCTAAAACAGACGAAAACGGTAAACATTACTGGGCTTACGGTGGCGACTTTGGTGATGAGCTAAACGATCGTCAATTTTGTATAAACGGCTTATTATTCCCTGATCGCACACCACACCCTAGCCTGTTTGAAGCTAAATACAGCCAACAACATTTACAATTTACGCTGCGCGAGCAAGCACCACACCAATACACTCTTGATGTATTTAGCGATTATGTATTTAGAGCAACCGATAACGAAAAGCTAATTTGGCAGTTAATAGAAAATGGCCAATGTGTAGAGCAAGGCGAGCAAGTTATTAACATTGCTCCGCAAAGTACGCAAACGCTAACTATTAATACAAAAACGCTGTTTAAAGCTGGTGCGCAATATCATCTTAATTTAGATGTAGCACTGATTAACGACTGCAGTTTTGCTAGTGCCGAGCATGTATTAAACTCCGAGCAATTTAAGCTTATTAATAACCAAAGTTTAAGCCTTGATGCATTTAAGCCCGCTTTGTTAAACAACTCAAAAAACGGCTCACTTACTATTAGCGAAACAGATGCAACGCTAAGTATTAAAGGCGATACCTTTAAACTTGTGTTTAATAGTCAATCAGGCCTTATTGAACAGTGGCTACACAATCAAACCCAAGTTATTAAAAGCCCATTAGTTGATAACTTTTACCGTGCCCCACTCGATAACGATATAGGTGTAAGCGAAGTAGACAATCTAGACCCTAACGCGTGGGAAGCACGCTGGATAAGAGCCGGTATTGGCCAGTGGCAGCGTACGTGTCGCTCATTTGAAGTTGTCCAGTCAAACAAAGATATACGTATTACCTGTGTATTTAGTTATGAATTTAATAACGCAGTCCAGGCAAAAACAACATGGCTATATACCATTAATAATTCAGGTGAGATTACCTTAAATGTTGATGTACAGCTAAACGACACTTTGCCACCCATGCCACGCATAGGGTTAAGCACAACGCTAAATAAACAAAGCGATACACACGTAAATTGGCTTGGTTTAGGGCCATTTGAAAACTACCCAGACCGCAAAGCGGCTGCACGTTTTGGGTATTACAGCGCGCAACATAATGAGCTACATACACCGTATATCTTCCCTACCGATAACGGCGTCCGTAGTGACTGCCAATTCCTTAGCGTTAATAACTTAACCGTAACCGGTGCGTTTTTATTTGCCGCCAGTGAATATTCTCAAAGCATGCTAACGCAAGCAAAGCACACCAATGAGTTGATAGTAGGTGATTGCTTACATATTCATATTGATCATCAACATATGGGGGTGGGCGGCGATGATTCGTGGAGCCCAAGTACCCATAAAGAATATTTACTTGAGCAAACACAGTACAACTACTCTTTAACTTTTTTGGCTAAATAACATAGCACTTAACTCTAACAAAAATAGCGGCTAAATTAGCCGCTATTTTTTTAACACTGAATTGTTATTTATTACTACTAAGGCAGCGATTTATTCGCTAACTTTTTAGCAATTGCGTTATCAACCGATAAGCTACCTGCACCTTGTACAGCCATTGCAGCCGTTGCAACTAACAAAGTAAGTGCGTATTCATAACCGTTATTACTCATAAACAAACCATTGTTAATGTGTACACTAAAGATCGCAACTAGCATTGTAAACGCGCTGACCACAGCCGCAGGACGCGTTAGTAAGCCCAGTGCTAATGCAATACCACCAAAAAACTCAGCACTGCCTGCCATCATTGCTAACCAATACCCCGGCTCTAGGCCAATGCTTGCCATCCACTGCCCTGTGCCTTCAAGGCCATAACCACCAAACCATGCAAATAATTTTTGCGCGCCGTGCGCAGCTAAAATTAAGCCAACTGGTACACGTAAAATAAGTGCTGCTGCGCCTGCATTTGAATTTAATATTTTTTGTAAAAGTTTCATGTGTTTTATCCTGTGTAAATTTTTAAGGTGTTAGTTTTGCTACCCGATGAACACAGTTTACTATCATCATTTAAAAACATTAATATCAATATTGTTGGTTAATTATAAACACTGTGTTTTTAATAAAATGGCAACGTTAAGGAGGGTTAGACAAAATGCACTTAAATATAAAGATGTCGTTTTTAGAGCTTAGTTTTAACAGCTATTACGCTCTAATCTAATAGCTAAATAGTTTGCCTCTGCTAGTATAAAAAAAGTAGTAAAAATTGGATCCGCATATGAGCTGTAAAAGTATTAGAATGATGTTTCATCCTTTAAATAGCAAAGGACGCCTTTTTTATATTCTCATTGCTTTATTTACACTATTTTCTACTTTTGATTCTCATGCTGACGATATATGTAAAATAAAGCACTTAAACACATCGACCCCTGTCGAACTACTTAAAATAAATTCCACTTCTACGCTTAAAGCTAAACGCGGAGTTAATCAATTCCAAGTAAACTGTTTTGTTAAAAATGGTGGCGTACTCAGTTTTTTACGCCCAGGCCTTGATAGCTTTAGTTTGCAGCAAAATAATACAATAAAAACACCATTAAGATCAGGGCAGCTAGCCTACATGATGGAACCTGGCTCATATATAGCCACAATCACTTTAGAGTCAAAACTTAACTACACACCACGGTTTAAATGGCAGGCAACCCATACTTATTTTGAAAAAGCACAACAGCACTCGCTGATTATGGGATCGTTTTATGGACTGTGTATTACGCTAATTTTTTACGTATTAATTATGGGCTCCAGGCTCAACCAAAGTGTTTTTAAGCTCTACAGTATTTATATTTTTTGCATTGGTAGCTTTATTTTACTTCAGGAAGGACAACTATATTTATTTATACCACAGCATGTATCTGGCGTTATTTTTAACTTATACCTACTAAGTATTGGTTTAACCGTTCTGAGTGCTACATGGTTTATGCTCACGCTATTAGAAACAGCTAAACGCTGGCCTTTAGCAACTAATTTACTCAAAATACTCGCATGCATTGTCATGCTATGCGCAGTACTAAAAATGCTCGTGAATCACTTATTAGTTTGGACAATAGCAGGGCATGTAATGGCGTATTCTTCGTTGTTTATTGTGGCTGTTATTTTTACTTTAGCTGCAATGCAGGCTCGTAAAGGTGTACACGAAGCAACACTTGTATTTGTAGCACTTAGTTTTGTATTAGTAAGTATGATTTTTAGAGTTTTGCTTATCGATCACAGCCCATTTATGCAGCGCTATGGGTTTGTATTAGCCTTTGCGATTGAGTCATTTTATTAGCCGTTGCCGTATCAAGGCGTATTAGCCGAATGCGAATAGCACAAAAACGCGCCGAGACAGAAGCCGACTTTGACCATTTGTGTGGTATTTTAAATCGCAGGGGGTGGGCTAAAAAATCATCGCAACTTATAGGTATGCACGCTAAAAAAGGCGGTGTATTGTGCTTGATGTATATCGATTTAGATGATTTTAAACAAATAAACGACACTTATGGCCATGCCGCAGGAGATGACGCTTTATGCAAAGTAGCCAGCAGCTTAAAAGATAATGTACGCAGCAGTGATGCTGTTGGGCGCCTAGGTGGCGATGAATTTGTAGTGCTTGCTCATTTTTATACAAAAGCGCAGGTAAATCCAAAAACTCATCATATAAAAACCGTCTTAAATAGGCTGACTATCAATCATAACAACAACCCTATAGCCATTAAAGCCAGTATGGGTACTACCGTATTTAGTGATCCGCCCCACTCGATTGATGAAATTTTAAAAGCTGGCGACACTGCCATGTACCATGAAAAGTTACAACGTAAAGTAAAACCACTCACATTAGTAGATGGCTAAATTTAAGTGATGCTACTTATTACTATTAAACCGTAACCGGTTGAGCAAACTGTTTACGGTTTACATAGTGACTTGTAATAATGGTAAATAAAGTTGAACAGGCTGCCGCAACTGCATATACCTGCCAAATAGCTATATCAAACTTAACTGCAAAAGCAATTACAACAAAAAATACGCAACCACCTAACGAGCCAATAATGCCACCGTTAAGTACTTTATACGCTGAGTACTTTTTCTCACTAGCATGCGCAATACTGCCCATAACCGCCAAAATTACTGGAAAAGTTGAAAGCAACCCACTCCACATAGCACCTATATTTGCCGATAAAAACGTAACCAACACAATAAAACTACTCACCATGAGTATTTTTACCGGTAACTCCCAAGCAGCGGTAAAAGGTTTGGCGTCGGGTGCAAATTGTAACTTGCTAGATGCCAGCGCCAAAACAGCTAAAACGCTAAGTGAAATAACACATGCTAGTGCAATATTAATAGGTAACAACAAGGTAAATGCACTAAAAGCGCACCATAATGTTAATGCAGCAAACAGCGCTTTAACCACCCCATATTTTGCAAGCATGGCAGCATAACAAAAACAAAATAAGCCAATACCACTCATACCATACAGCGATGCCACAGCCGAATTGCTCGCGAATAACTTCCCTTGCTCAAGCGCAATAAAATACGAAATAGGGCCTGACGTAATAGGTAAACCCGGAATAATTCCGCTCACAAAACTGCCAAAGCGTTTTTGAGCATAATGAATTAATAATAAGAGTAATGGCGCAATCGTCAGTTTTAAAAGCAACATAAACAACCATAAAGTATGAGGTTTACTGATTAGTCTACGTTTTAAATCTCTGGCTGTAGAGTGAATAAATATCACTCATACAGTTTAATTTTTTTCACCTATAGGTACAAAAAAGGCCACTATAGAAGTGGCCTACTGTTTAATAAATATTGCTTACGCTTTTTTAAATAAAACCTCTGGGTTTACCATGGTTTTCATTTCAAGCACATTGCCGTTTGGGTCTTCAATAAAAAAGGTTTCTTGTTCAAACTCATCATCAACAAAACGACGATACGGCTTGTCTAAATATTCAAGGCCAGCCTCTTCTATTCGCTGTTTTAAATCGTTAAATTCGCTTTCAGATAAATGAATACCAAAATGAGGGACTGCCACCGCTCCCATATCTACATCGTGACGCACAGTAGGTAAACGCTCTTCGCTTTGGTGTAATGTAAGCTCGTTACCCCAAAAGTCTATGTCTACCCAGCGGCCTTCTTCGCTATTGCCTGTTTTGCAGCCAAGCACATCACAGTAAAACGTTTTAGCTACTTTTAAATCGCCAGCGGGTATAGCCAAATGCAAACAGTTAGACATAAATTACCTTTAATCTTATATTTTTGTGTATTAATAACCTTCATTATACATAAAAAATAATTTATAAAACATTAACAACAATGTTTAAGCATAGTTAATCCACCTGAAAACTCTTCATTTATGCTTTGATAGTCCTATTAAAGTTAAAAGGGTTACTTTAAAATACGCGCGCTATGATTAAATTCTTATTTTTAAAGTTCATCACCTTTTTTTTAGGCTTTGTCGCCTGCTTTGCCATGCACACTACGTTTGCATTGCCCTTGGTTATTTCTGCGGCATTAACAGGTCTTATAGGCACATTTATTCCTTTTCCTGCGAGTTATAAAAATCACCCGTATGCTGCAATTTATGCTGGCAGCTTTGCCGGTATGTGCTCCAAGTCATTAATCACAAGTTATTGGGAAATAGCCATTATTTCTATTATTGGCGCCAGCTTATATACACTTACCCTGAATATGTTTACAGGTTTTGGCGGTAAGCTTGGCAGTGTAGCCTTTGCAAGTGTGGCTATTTTTATATTGGCTAAGGGAATGGTTTTATGAATTTACAATACCCGTTCATAGCTCTATTGGGGGCATTTTTAACATTTTATTTAGCTAAGCATAATCGCTTTGACGGCATACGCGCCTCAGCGTCACTTTCTATCATTGCTTATTTACTATTAAGCGCTTTAAACATAAACCCTGATTTATACTCAATTATATTTTTTGGAGGCACGTTTATAGGTATGAGCGCCCCTCATAGGTTTGGTATTTATACCGTGGCCAGCTCATCTATTTTGTTTTCGTTTTTATTTGAATACTTAGTACCAAAACTCGATGGCTATGGCGGTGCGTTAGGAGTCAGTGCATTTTTATCTGTATGTATTTGCCATATGTGTATTTTATTGGGCGCGCCAAGAAGTAAAAAATAATTATTAATTCATCTCAATATTAAAAAACCTCACTCGTTCAAAAAACAGCCACCCACCTTTGATCCCTTATAAAAAATAGCCCGTGCTCTATCTAAATGTTAAATAAACATCACACAAAAGGACCAGGTTATGAATAAGCTATTAAAGGTATGTTTTATTACGTTCCCCTTGATACTACTTCAAGGGTGTAGCAATGATGACGATGACAATACACAGGCGCAAGTTGAACCACAAACATCCTCGACCATCGTTGATGTTGCTAAAGGAGATGGCAATTTTGCAACATTAGTTGCAGCCTTAGAAGCGACCGGCTTAGATGAAACGCTTTCTGATACGAATCAAGAATTTACTGTTTTTGCCCCAACAGATGATGCCTTTGCACTCCTCGGTGATGAAACAATAAACAACCTACTAGCAGACACTGATACATTAAGCTCAATCCTAACCTACCATGTGATTTCGGGAGCCGTTGACGCTGAAACCGCAATTGGCCTATCAGGGACAACTGTAGATACAGTGAACGGCGGAAAAGTTGCGCTATCTTTAAATGGTGACAATTTACTAATAAACACGAGTACAGTAACCACGACAGACATTGAAACAGACAATGGCATCATTCATGTAATCGATGCGGTATTGATGCCTATTAAATCTCCAGAGGCAGCTCCAACGGCAAATATTATAGAAACAGCCAGCCAAGCGGGTGATTTTACGACTTTACTTGCGGCATTAGATGCAGCAAACTTAACATCAGCATTGAGCGATGAGTCTAGCGAGTTTACTGTTTTTGCCCCCACCGATGCAGCATTTGAAGCTATTGGTAGCAAAATGGTAAACACACTTTTAGCAAACCCAGATGTGTTAGCAGATGTGTTAAAACAGCACGTTTTATCAGGGGCGGTAGATTCGGTAACCGCTATGTCACTCAATGGTCAGTCAGCAGAAACGTTATTAGGAAACTCATTACCCATTACCATTAACACCGAAACAGATATGCTTATGTTTGGTGGTGCCAATATTGTGGTTAAGGATATAGCAACCACCAACGGAGTGATTCATGTAATAGACTCGGTCATTGTAGCTGATGTAACACTGCCTGAAAGCTTTGGCACTATTGCCGACGTTGCCAGCGACAATGGTAATTTTGACACATTACTTGCTGCATTAGGTGCAACTGGTTTAGATACGTTAATTGCAGATCCTACCAATACTTTTACGGTATTTGCTCCTACCGATGACGCTTTTGCAGCGCTTGGGCAAGACACCATTGATGCGTTACTTGCAGACACTGATACCCTTCGCAATATTTTACTCTACCATGTCATAGCTGATGCAAGTGTTTTGTCTGACGCTGCAGTAACTATAGCAAACAGCGAAGACAACAAAGTTGAAATGGCAAATGGCGATATGGCAGCCCTTTCATATGTAGATAGCGCATTATTCATCAACGACTCGGCAGTGACCACAGCTAATGTAACAGCTGATAATGGTGTAATTCATGTGCTCAACAAGGTAATTATGCCGCCAACTGAAGTAGGCACACCTACAAAAACAATTGCCACCGTTGCCACTGAAACCGACGCTCTTTCAACATTAGTTACCGCATTACAAGCGGCTGACTTGGTTGATACCTTCAACGACACAACCAAAACATTCACTGTATTTGCACCGACAAATGCCGCTTTTAATAAAATTCCAACCGACACATTAAACGCGCTACTAGCAGATAAAAACGCATTAACAGCAGTTTTAACTCAACACGTATTAGGCGCTCAAGTAGGCAGTACGAATGCATTTGCAGCGAATGGTAAAATGGTCACCACCCTTGCCGAAAATATGCTAAGTGTGAATATTGTCGATTTTACTAACACCACAAACACTGAAACAGACAGTGTTGCATACGATGCCGACAATGCGCGTTTAGTAACAGGCATGGCAGATACCACACCGGGTAAAACAGTTTACGTTTTCGACAACGACTTAGGCGAGTCGATGAGTGTATGCGAAGATACCTGTGCAACAACGTGGCCACCAGTGCTTGGCAACGCTGATTCCATCGAAAACATCCCAGGTTTATCACTTATTGCTCGCTCAGATAGCACTATGCAGGTAGCGTACCTAGGCCGTCCACTGTATACCTACTCTGGTGATACTGCCCCTGGTGATGAAAACGGCCAAAGTGTTGGCAATACTTGGTGGCAGGTGAGTTTACCGGCAACTTCATTACAAGTTGCAGGAAGCAATGTAATAACCACCGATATATACACAAGTAATGGCGTAGTCCATTTAATTGATACGGTTATTACTACTGCACAATAATTTCTTTCCTTAGACAAAAAGTTAAGAGTGGATAACCGCTCTTAACTTTTATATTTCACGCTATTATCATTCTTATTTTGCGCGCTAGTTGGGTAACCAAACAAAACTTTTAACTTAGCTTTTAGTCCTTTAGTTACGTAAGTTAGCCTAATTAAGTACCGCCATTGATGAAAAGTAATCGTGATTGGATTATTACTATTTAACTGCCCTACTATGCCATATTTGCAGGGCTGATTTTTATCCTCCTCTACAAAGGTGCCAAACAGCTTATCCCAAATAATAAGGACGCCGGCAAAGTTTTTATCGAGGTAGTCTTGATTTATTGCATGATGAACCCGGTGGTGCGACGGCGTATTAAATACACATTCAAACCAGCCTAATTTACCGACTATTTGTGTATGCACAAAAAATTGATACGCCAAATTAAGGGCCACTACGCTAAATACGGTTAAAGGGTCAAAGCCAAGCAGTATCATAGGCAGCCAAAATACCCACATGCCGGCTACTGGGTACATTATGCTTTGCCTAAATGCCGTAGTGAAATTCATTTTAGTGGAGCTGTGGTGCACCACATGGGCCGCCCACAACCAATGAATATGGTGCGATGCACGATGAAACCAATAGTACAAAAAATCTTGTAGCAAAAATGCAAAAGCAATACTCACAGCGCTTAAGTTTATATCAAAGAAGCGGTATTCATACAGCCAATAAAAAAATGGCATTAGCAATAATAGGGCAAGCGCGTCTGCACCTTGATGAAGAAGCGCTAATATGGTATTTGCTAGGCTGTCTTTTATATCGTAGTAACGTTTAAATTTCACAAACTCAACGCATACAAACACCAGAAATAGTGGGCTTAGAGCAAGTAAAATAATTTCTGAGTTCATACTTTGCTTGCCATAAAGTAATGCTGCAGTTTAATTAATGCCTGGATTATATCTTTACTAATTAGGTGTTTTAGCAAAGCATTTGGCAGCCACCACGGCGCTTTACAGCGTATACAATAAGTAAGCTCGGTAGTGCTGCTTTTAGCGCCTGCATTAGCAACTAAATAAATATCACCTTGATGGTGTGCCACAGGCTTATCACCGATTATTTGATAGCAAATATGCCCTGGATTAGCCATGACTATGCGCTCATTAAACGTAGCATTTGCCATTTTCACTTGCCTAATGGCGCCTTTACCGCCTTTTAGCTCACCACTATTTTGTGTTTGTATTAGCTCAAACTTGGCATTAAAAAAACGATCTAACTGCTGATGATCCAACAAGGTGGTTATTATTTGCAAAGGTTCTGCATTAAGCGTTTGTTTTATTGATATAAAGATCATTGCTTACAGCGAAGATAATTACTCATGTAACTAGCATATAAAAATTGAACATGGCAAGCTTGCTCATACACGACCATTTTTTAGCTTTAGACGACAAATGCACACACTGGCTGATCATTACTTTTCGAGTATTTTAGATTACTTGCAAACCCAAGATATTGATTCTAATACAGCGCTTGAAGCAATCGGGTTCACTGAATATAGTCACCAGCATACAAAGCAATTTGCACCCCGAATTAGTTTACAAAGTTACAATGCGCTGCTTGTGTATGGTCAAAAAGCGCTAAACGATGCGCTGTTTGGTTTTACTTTAGGTATGCACATTCGCCCCGCAGATTACGGTATATTGGGCTATTTAATAGAATCGAGCGATACCCTAAGTAGTGCTATAGAGGCACTGTTAAATTATGACAGCTTAGTGGCAGATATTGGTAAAGCGCAGTTTTTGCAAACTGCAGACAAAGCTGCGGTGCGCTGGCATGCTCATCCGCATTGTAATGAGCATGTTGTATTACGAAACATGACGGCCTGGGTAAGCGTTATTCGCCAGTTAATAAACGCATCGCTTTGCCCAAGCAGTATCAGCTTTATACATAATTGGCCTAAAAGGCACACACAACAGTTAGAGGCGTGGTTTAAGTGCCCCGTTATAAGCGGCGCAGCACACAACCAAATAAATTTTCCGAGCAGTTTTTTAAGGCTTGCCTTTAAAACCGACAACGCCATTGTAAATGCTACATTTAAGCAGCTTTCACAACAGCAGCTATCGCAATTTAAAAGCCAGCGGTGCCTTACAGAAAAAGTTAAGCAGTTGCTTATTGCCAAACCAAGCTTGCAAAACTGTCAGCTTATTAGTGTGGCAAGCGCTTTAAACGTAACACCACGCACGCTACAGCGGCATTTAAAAAAGCAACATGTAACTTTTGCGCAATTACTCGAGCAAGAAAGAAAAAACCGCTCCCACACGTTAATTGGCATGCTCCCGCTTAGCGAACTCGCTAACCTGTTAGGCTTTAAAGATCAGAGCTCGTTTAATCGCGCTTTTTTACGATGGCACAATTGCACACCCACACAATTTTTAAAACGTAAATGAACCGTTGTATTATTCACATTAAATAAACATTTATGGTATACCTTTTAAACAACACTCTTTAAACTAGAGCGCATAATAATTAAAAAATAGGCTAAATTTGTGCGTATAGTATTAAGTATTTGTGTTTTTATGCTTTATAGCGCCATGTGCAACGCACAGACCATTACCTTTGTAGCTGAAGATCTACCACCTTATCATTTTATAAATCAAAACAATGAACCCGATGGCGCATTAGTCGATTTAGCCAAAGCCACCCTTAAAAACACAAAACTAACCGCCAAGTTTGAAATAATTCCCATGGCGCGAATTTTTAGCTTACTCAAAAGCAATCCAAATGCAGTAGCCCTTTCGTTGTTAAAAACCCCAATAAGAGCAAAACAGTTTACCTGGTTAGGTGAGTCTTACTTTGCTGATGCTTACCTAGTCAGCCTAAAAAGCCACACTGACGAGGTAAGCCACCTCAACCACGCAAAATTTTACCAAGTAGCTACAATACGCGGCTATTCAAGTGCCACATATTTAAAAAATGCGGGCTTTGTAGAAGGTAAAAATCTAGTTCTTGTAAGCTACTATCAACAGCTATGGCAAATGCTTTATAAAAAACGTATCGACTTTGTACTAACCAACACACTTACGCTAAACAATGAATTAAAACAATCAGGCCTAAACCCAGATTTAATAACTAAGCGGATTCATTTAAGCGGCTACCCTTCAAAATTGTATTTTGGCGCTAATATAAATATAGATAAAGACAGCGCGAGCACCATCACTCAAGCACTTAACACCCTAAAAGAAACCGGCGAATACCAAGCTATTTTACAAAAGTGGCAACTGCCCTTACCAAGTACTGCCAACAAGTTGTAATAAATAGGGGTTATAATTTTAGCAACGCAAACACTGCTACTTTGCTATGCGATCTATCACAACCCCTCAGGGTATAAAACTCAGTTACCAAGACGAAGGCGATAAAAAAGCACCCGCAATCATACTTATTATGGGTTTAGGCGCCCAAATGACCGTGTGGCCCGACTCGCTTTACTACACCTTAGTAAAAAAAGGCTTTAGGGTTATACGCTTTGATAACCGCGACACGGGCCTTTCTACCTACTTAGAGCATCACCCTAGCCCGAGTTTATTTAAATCATGGTTAAGTAAACGCCTGCCCATACGTGCGCAAACGCCCTATTTACTTGATGATATGGCAAACGATGTATTAGCGCTTATGGCGGCGCTAAAAATAAAAAAAGCGCATTTTGTTGGTGCTTCTATGGGCGGTATGATTGCTCAACTCATTGCAGCTCAGCATAAAAAAAAGGTGCTCAGTTTAACCACAATTATGTCAAGTTCAAGCTTGCCCCGCCTTAGTGCAAAAAGCATTGGCGTATTTATAAAGCTCGCCAAATTAAAGCCCAAAACCGCCAACCTTGATGAGGCTATAAATTACAATATTAAATTAAATCAACTTATTGGCAGCCCCGCCTACCCGCAATCAGAAGATGCACTGCGGCATCATGCAACCCAAATGGTAACACGCTCACACAATCCAGATGGGTATAAACGTCAACTTGTTGCCATGGCCGCAAGCAAAAACAGGCAACATTTAATTCGTAAAATTAAAACGCCCACATTAGTAATTCATGGCAGCGATGATGTGGTAATCCCCGTCAGTGCTGGTAAAAAAACGGCAAGCCTAATAAAAAAAGCCAAGTTAAGAGTAGTCCCGGGGATGGGCCATAATTTTGCACCAGAGCTAATGCCCCTTATGACAAAGTGGATAGTTAAGCATGTAAAAAAGGCGCAGCGTAAACACCTTAATAAAAAACGCAAAAAACAACAGCAACAAAAAACCACATTGGTATAACCAAAAAACACTTAAAAAATTATACAAACAAAAAAATTGGTAATATTGATATTTAAAATTGGTATGTTAGATTAAAGTTAAGCGACGTTAATATCGTTTATTTTAAAATCATCACACAGAGACAACAATGAAAAATCTAACATCTACTTTTAAACTCACAGCACTGGCTGCTATTACCCCTTTGCTATTTATGGGCTGTGCTAGCACAAACACACTTGTTGATAGTAATGTCGTAGTACCTGCGTCAAAATTTGATTTATCACAATGGAAAATTAACGTACCTGTCGATCTTAATAACGATGGAAAAATAGATACAATTGACGTCGAAGAAATTCAAACTTACGCTCACCCTGATTTTTTCTATCTTGATGATCAAGGCTATATGGTATTTACCTCGCCAAATAAGGCACTTACCAGCGCCAACTCTACTAATACCCGCAGTGAGTTGAGACAAATGATCCGCGGCACAAATACCAAAATAAAAACTAAAAATTCAAAAAATAACTTTGCCTTAGCCGTGCATCCGCTATCGGAGCGTTTTGGCTCGGTAGGCGGAAAAATGGAAGCCACACTCAAAGTTGATCATGTAGCACTTCGTGCAAACGATCCGAGTAAAAAAGCCGCATATTCTGTGGTGGTTGGGCAAATTCATGCAGGTAAAGATCAAGCCTTAATCGACACAAAACTGGGTTTTGGCTGGGGCAACGAACCGCTTAAAATTTATTACAAAAAATGGCCTGGGCATAAAACCGGATCAGTATTTTGGAACTACGAACGTAACTTACCAAAAAAAGATCCTAACCGTACCGACATTACTTACCCTGTTTGGGGTAACACCTGGGAAAACCCAGACGATCCCGGTGTGGCGGGCATAGCGCTTGGTGAAGACTTTAGCTACACAGTAAACGTGCATAAAAACATGATGTACTTAACCTTTAGCGCCCAAGGAAAAAAAGACGTTAACTACGCTATAAACTTAGGTAATAACGTAGATGCCTATGGCGAAGTAGATGAAAAAGATCACCCTAATGGCTATGCTGCCGATTGGCACTACTTTAAAGCGGGTGCGTATAACCAATGTAGCACCAAAAGCGCTAAAGGTATTTGGTACCCAGGTTGTTTAGGCACGGGCGATTGGGCAACCGACAAACAAAATGGTGATTACGCCCAAGTGAGTTTTAAAAAGCTAGTGCTAAGTCCATCAACTAAGCCATAAGCGTTGTTGTAGTTAAGTAGTTTTTAAGTGATGTAAACAGTGGCGAGGGCAAATTATTAATATCGCACCAACGCCACTGCATACATTTATCAGGCTCGTTTAGTACAGGCTCACCGCCCTCGTAATCGGCTTTTACGTATAAAGTAATGTAGTGTTTATTGTCAGCGCTAAAAATATCATTAGTAAAATCAAGCTTAGTAATTTTACTTACGTTTAACCCCGTTTCTTCTAATACCTCACGTATTGCGCACTGCTCTAAACTTTCGCCAAACTCTAAATGTCCGCCAGGCGTTGCCCATGTATTTGCACCATGCGACCCTATTCGCTCACCTAATAAAATAGTGTTTTGGCGCATTATAATAACCGCAACCCCTACTCTTACTACGTTACTCATATTGTGTTTTCTCTTATTTTAATTGCTCGCCATGCTGAGCCACACGCTTTGTATTGTCAATTTTGTATTTTAAACATCCAAAGTGTTGATTAACTTTTAGCCGACCATAGTCGAATACCTATCGGTTAAAAAAAAGCCTACCTTTTGTAAGGTCTCTCACACACATTTAGTATTAGGAGCCCATTATGTTAGGCCCATATAAACAACAATACGAAAACTTTAAACAAAATCCTGCACAATTTTGGCTTGAGCAAGCAAAGCGCATACCTTGGTATAAAAAGCCCGAAAACGCCTACTCACAAGACACTGACGGCCTTTACCATTGGTTTGATGACGGCCAACTAAATACTTGTTTTTTAGCGCTCGATCAACACATTATTGCAGGCTTTGGCGAGCAAACCGCGCTTATTTACGACTCCCCCGTTACCAACACACAACAAACCTATAACTACCTTGAGTTACAGCAAGAAGTTGCTAAATTTGCTGGCGTTATGCAATCACTCGGTATTCAAAAAGGCGATCGCGTGGTCATCTACATGCCTATGATCCCTCAAGCTGTCATAGGCATGCTCGCCTGTGCTCGATTAGGCGCTATACACTCTGTGGTATTTGGTGGTTTTGCCGCTCATGAACTTGCCGTACGTATAGACGACGCTAAACCTAAACTTATCCTCAGTGCTTCATGTGGTGTAGAGGTAGATAGTGTCATAGAATATAAACCACTGATTGATCATGCTATAGATCTTGCCAATCATAAAATAGATCACTGTATTATTTACCAGCGTGAACAAACAGCTGCCACGCTTATCCCCACAAGAGATATTAATTGGGATGAGGCAATGCAAACAGCCATTGCCGTAGACCCCGTACCGGTGAGTGGCAGTGACCCACTTTATATTTTGTATACCTCTGGCACCACAGGTACGCCCAAAGGCGTAGTGCGCGAAAACGGCGGCCATGGCGTTGCGATGCACTACAGTATGGAAACCGTTTATGGCATGAAACCCGGCGAGGTATTCTGGGCAGCCTCAGACATAGGCTGGGTAGTTGGGCATTCATACATAGTGTATGCCCCGCTAATTTATCGCTGTACAACCGTGTTGTTTGAAGGCAAACCAGTGCGCACACCTGATGCCAGTACATTTTGGCGCGTAGTAGAACAATACCAAGTCAATGCATTATTTACAGCACCCACTGCCTTTAGAGCCATCAAAAAAGAAGACCCAGACGCCGAGGGCTTTAAACAATACAACACGAGTAGTTTAAAACGCATATTTTTAGCAGGCGAGCGACTCGACCCACCAACGTACAATTGGCTAAAAGAAAAAACTAACTTGCCAATACTCGATCATTGGTGGCAAACAGAAACCGGCTGGGCCATAGCCTGCAACCCCGTAGGCATAGAAGAATTAGTAACAAAACCTGGCAGCTCTACCGTGCCAACCCCAGGGTTTGATGTGCAAATATTGAATATGCAAGGCGAGCAATGCGCACCAAACGAGCAAGGCGTAGTAGCTATAAAATTGCCGCTACCGCCTGGCTGCTTACCCACCATTTGGCAAAATACAGCACGCTTTAAAGCCGGTTACTTATCCGAATATCCAGGCTATTACTTATCAGGTGATGGTGGCTATATAGATGACGATGGCTATCTTTTTATTATGGGCCGCACCGATGATGTAATAAACGTAGCGGGTCATCGGCTTTCAACCGGCGAAATGGAAGAAATAGTCGCCTCGCACCCCGCCGTTGCTGAGTGTGCCGTGTTTGGCGTTACTGATAGTCTAAAAGGCCAACTACCGATGGCCATGATTGTACTTAAAAACGACTTTACCGGCTCCCCTACCGATGTAGAGCAAGCGCTTGTGCAAACAGTACGCAACCAAATAGGCGCTATAGCCTGCCTTAAAACAATAGTCAGCGTAGAGCGATTACCAAAAACACGTTCAGGTAAAATACTACGTAAAAATTTGCGCCAATTAGTCGATGGCGATGAACTACAAATACCATCCACCATAGACGATGCCGGTATTTTTGACGAAATAAATCAACAGCTCACCCTGCGTTAAATCCAACCTAAAAAAGCCATTTTATATTTATATATCAAATGGCTTTTACTTTTGCTGAAATTTATTCCTTACTCAATACTAAGAACATTAAACAAAGTAGTATGAAGGTGCATAGGGTACTTGAAAACACGTGCATACGTATTCACATTGAATTAACAACGCAAGCTTGTGATAGTGCACTTTTTGTATGCTAAGGCGCCAAAATGAAATTAGTTGCTTTACTGTTTAGCTTATCAATATTTGTAGTGCATACCAGCTATGCAAACACCGCCAATGTGCAAGTAAGCAAAGGCCACATTGAGGTAATCGACAATATAAAATCACAGTTTGTAAAAAACCGCTTTTTAAATGTTTGGCTACCGCCAGGTTACAACAAACACACCACTTACGACGTGCTCTACATGCACGATGGCCGCATGCTGTTTGACGCCAATAGCACATGGAACAAGCAAGAGTGGCGCGTAGATGAAGTAGCTGGCTCATTAATAGAGCAAGGCAAAGTACGCCCCTTTATTGTGGTAGGCATTCCAAACGCCGTAGAAAACCGCCACAGCGAATACTACCCACAACAACCGTTTGAGGCCTTAAGCAAGCAAAAGCAAAACGCCCTATACCAGTTAGAAAAATACCCAGGCCACAAATTATTTGCCTCTAACGTCTACTCAGACAACTACTCACGCTTTTTAGTTAAAGAAGTTATTCCTTATATAGAGTCTAACTACAACGTAAACAAAGGCGCGCAGCACCGCTATATTGGTGGCTCTAGCATGGGTGGGCTTATATCGTGGTATACACTACTTAATTACCCTAACGAATTTGCCGGCGCTATTTGTATGTCGACCCACTGGCCAGGTATTTTTAGCCACGACGACGAAGTATTTGCCCAGTTTAAGCACTACATTGCCAACAACATCGCAAATCTAAGTAACCAAAAAGTATACTTTGATTACGGCGACAGCACCTTAGATGCTATGTACCCTAAGTTACAAGCACAAATTGATGATTTATTTATGGAGCACAAGTATCCGGTAAAACTTTGGCAAAGTCAGTACTTTCCGGGTGAAGATCACACCGAAAATGCATGGGCAAAACGCTTACACATTCCGCTTGAGTTTATGTTTAGAAAAACCAAACAGGCTGAGGCCGAGTAATCATTTACCAGTATTATCCTATCAGTAATTACAAAAAAGCAGCTTAACGTTCATTACGTTAAGCCGATTTTTTTCATACGCTTTCAAACTTAACTAAAATCAACCACCACTTCGTAGCGCCCTGGCATATCGTTTACATCGTAAACCCAGCCGTGGCGTTTAATTATTTTTTCGCTTAATTGCAGGCCTAGTCCGTACCCTATACTGGCGGGTTTTGCTGAAGGCGAGATCCCTTTAGGGACATCGTCCTGCTTATTACAATTAACAATAGTGACTTTACTGCCTTGCTGCGTAATGTGTACTTGGCCAAATTGGGTATGTTGGTAGGCATTACGAATTAAATTAGTCAGTACAATGTGGCACGCAGTAGCATCGGTTGTAATAACGCTCTCTTGCTGGGTGCTTAAAACCACCTCAACGTGCTTCGCATTAAGCAGGTAATTAAGCTCACTACTTAGGGCCGTTATTTTATCACTCAGGTTTACAGGTTCTGGACTACTTTGCTGATCTTCGTTGCGGCTTAGCCATAATAACGTATCGGTTAAATCGCTCATGGTTAAACCGGCACGCTCTATACGCTCAAGTGTAAGCTGTTGTTTATCACTTAACGGGGCTTTTTCGCTCAGCCGATTGAGTAGCTCAACGTTACTGCGAATAACCGATATTGGCGTACGCAGCTCGTGGCTGGCATAGCTTAAAAAGCGCTGCTCACGCTCTACGCTTTCATTCGCCGAAAGTAAGCTGCTGCGTATTAATGTGGCTAAAGTATTTAGTTCGTTATAGGTAAAATCAGGCGGTGTTTGCTGCAGGTTAGTTTGGTTTAACGATTTAGCCCAACCCCTTAACGACTCCACTGGCTTGGCTATTTTTTTCATTACCATAAACAAAAAAAACGCAAATAACACAATGGCAGCAATGCCTGTAATGGCAATCCATAGCATGCGTTGTTCGGGCTCTATATTAGCGAGTAATTGGGGTTTGTCTTTTTCGAGCATAATGCGCGATATATAACGCGGCTCGCCTTCGGGGTTTGGATAATACACCACAAAAAATAAATTTTCCGGCATAGAAAACATCGACGACTGATCTTTTCTTTTATGTAAAAGCCCCACCTCTGTTGGTTTTTTAAAACGCTGCTGAATTGACTCAGGCATATCTTCCCAGCGGCTCGCTACATTAAAACCAACAACCTCTTTACGCTCTCCTGCTTTTACATCAATAGTTTGCGAAAGGTTTAGCATTACCCCGTTTAAGCCTTTATCTAGACCATCAATAAAGTAATTGACACTTAAAAACGAAAAGCCAGTGGCCATAGTAGAGCTAAGCACCACCATACTGGCAAAAAAGTAGAGCCTTAGACTCGGCCTTATTTTCATTGTGGCTGCCCTTCATTGGCTGTTATTGCAAAGCCCACACTAGGAATGGTTTCAAGTGTAACTTGGTGTGTGGTTGCTTCTAATTGCTTACGTAAATGATGCACATGCACTTTTAAACTGTTGCTATCGGGCTGCTCTTCACCCCATATAGCTTGTATAATGCTACTGCGCGTAACAGGCTGCGGCGCATGGCGTACTAGGGTTTCTAGCAATTTAAATGCAATGGGCGATAACTTTAATGTTTGCCCCTCTACATCGGCACTGCGTTTTGCTAAATCTAAATTTAAGTTAGCTAAAGTAAGGCGTTTTGCCTCACCACTTTTGCGCTTTGCCAGCACTTGTACCCGCGCTACTAGCTCTTTCATGGCAAAGGGTTTTACTAAATAGTCGTCGCTACCGGCGGCAAAGCCCTCAAGTTTATTATCGAGGCTATCGCGTGCGGTCAACATTAATACCGGAATATCTTTACCTTGTTCTCGCAATGTTTTGCACATTGTTAAGCCGTCCATTTTGGGCATGTTTACATCTAAAATAATCATTTGATAATCATTAATTTGCAGTAAATTTAAGCCCAAAACGCCATTACTTGCATGGTCACACTCAATGTCTTCTATATCGAGGTAATCAACAATTGTTGTTGCCAAGTCTATATCGTCTTCAACCAGTAGTACGTTTATCATTAAGAGGTTACTCCTTGAATGCGTTTTCCACTTAAAAAGTCTACCACATTGGCAATTAAGCGCTTAATCTCAACTTGAATCATTAGTAAGGCCGGAATAAGTATTAACGTAATAACCGTAGCAAACAAAATACCATAGCCAAGTGATGCCGCAGCAGGGATTAAAAACTGTGCCTGCATTGAGGTCTCACCTAATAGCGGCACTAAGCCCGCATACGTTGTAATTGAGGTAAGCATTACTGCACGCAAACGGCTTGTACACGACTCTACAATGGCATCGTGCGTGTTCATATCCTCGTCATTTACAAGCTCGTTAAAGCGCGAAACCAGTAATAAGCTGTCGTTTACTACCACCCCGCTTAGCGCCAAAATACCATTTAACGAGAGTATGCTTATGGTTAAGTCGTTCCACCAATGACCTAAAATAGCCCCCACAATACCAAACGGAATTGCCACCATAATCAACATAGGTTGAATGTAAGATTTAAGCGGAATGGCCAGCAATACGTAAATAACCAGTAACGCAGCTATAAACATAGTGCCCATTGAGCCTGTGGTTTCGTCTTGCTCTTCGGCTTCACCAGCAAAGTGAATACTTAAGTTAGGGAACTGCTTAGTAATCTCAGGTACTAAATCTCGACTTAAATTATCAACCAGTTCATTAGAAGCCACTACGTTTTTATCAACTTGTGCACTTAAATATATTGCACGTAGGCCATCAATACGGGTTATTTCATCTTGTTGATATTCGCTGCTTATATTTGCTACGTTAACCAAAGGCACTACGGTGCCATCGGGTAATCTAATACGCGACTGCATTATATCAGCCGGTGTTTTACGGGCATTTTCAGGGTAGCGTACACGTACTTTTACTTCGTCTTTATCTCGTTGGTAGCGCTGTACAATTGCACCACCGAAAGCTTGTAAAACTTGCTCTGATAGGCTCGCCGTATCCATACCTAAAGCACGCCCCTGTGCGCTTAAGGTAAATTTAAGCTGTGGCTGACCTGGGTTTAAGTTGTCGTCTATACCATTAACGCCAGCGGTGTTTTGCAAGCGCTCTTTAAATAATGCGCCTGCGGCTATAACGGTTTCGTCATCCCATGCTTTTAGCTCTACTTTAAAGTTATCAACCATTTTACGTGTAGCCAATATTTGTAGCTTTTTACTGCCCTCAGGCATGCCAGCAAGGCGTTGCCACTCTTGTGCAAATTCATTTGCTGTAAAGGCGCCTTCGTTCAGTAATTCAACCGTAACGGTACCACTGGTATCGCTGCTGCTAACCAATTGTAAGCTGGTTATTTCGCTCTCTTGCGAGTCGTACTTATCCATTAAATTTTGCTGAGCTTGAAGTGCACTTTGCTCAAGGGCCAACAAGTTTTTATTAGTTTGCCCATACGCTGCATCGTTTTGCATCACCAGCTCAGCATTCACGGTATCACCGATAATACTTGGGAAAAAACCAACCTTTACTGCTCCGGTCATAGGCATGCCAACAACCAATATAAAAAAGGCTATAAATGCCGCAACTACGGCATATCTAAAGCGTAGCGAGTATTCAATAACGCGGCGATACACATTAGCGCTAAACCAATTTAGACCGCTGTCGGCACCGTGCTGTACTTTTGACCACAAGCCGCTTATGCCCGATTTTAGCTGGCGTTTAGTGCTTATGTGAGCTAAATGCGATGGTAAAATAAGTTTTGATTCAACAACCGAAAGCAGTAAACAAATCGTCACTACGGTTGCAAACTGGGCGTAAATTTTACCTAGGTTGCCTGATACATTTGAAAGCGCCACAAATGCAGCCACCGTGGTCAATACACCAAATATGGTAGGTACAGCCACCTTCATGGTGCCTAAAATCGTGTTATTTAGGGTATCACCATGTTTTTTGCGGGTCGTGTAAATGCTCTCACCGACCACCACGGCATCGTCAACGACAATACCCAGTGCCATAATAAAACCAAAGGTGGTCATTTCGTTTATGGTCAGCGCGGTGTAGCTGTCGGTCATAAAATACAGTGTGCCAAAAAATACAAATGGCAAGCCACCCGCAACCCACAAAGCTACGCGTACATTTAAAAATATCGCTAAAATTACAAACACCATGATAATACCGGTCACGGCATTTTTAGTAAGTAGCGATAAGCGCTCGGTGATCATGGTGCTTTTATCTTGCCAGCTCTCCAGCTCTACATTTTGAGGTAACAAGCCGCGCTCGTGCCAAGAGTCAATTACGCTGTGTGCTTGCTCAACAATCGTGGTTATATCGCTGTTTTCATCCATTAAAATTTCAATGCCAACCGCATTTTTTTGATTATATCGGCTTAATGAGTTGGTATCTTCAGCGAACGAGTCGGTAACAGTTGCTACATCACCTAATTTAATTTGTGTGCCTGTTTGCGTTGTTAGTAACACAATATTTGCAAAGTCGCGCTGCCAATAAGCTTGGTCGGCCGCCTTTAAACGAATAACCTTATTGCTATCGCGTAAGCTAGTCGAAAGCGGGCTTGATGACTCGTTGTTAATCACCTCACTTATATCGCTAATGGTTAAGCCGTAGGCTTGTAATTTACCTTCGTCGATTTCTATCGACATCATAGGGGCAAGCACGCCTGATTGCTCTACATCGCTAATGCCTGATTTAGCTAATAAATCAGCTTTTAATTGCTCACCAAGGCTTTGCAATGTATGGCGATCGGCATCACCAAATAATTGTATAGATAATGCGTGATCTTGCCTGCGGGCTTTGTCGATCACCGGCTCTTCGGCATCTGCCGGAAAGTTGTTTATAGCATCGACTTGGTTTTTAACGTCGGTGAGTAGCTCATCAAGCGAGTAGTCGGTTTTTTTCTCTATGCTCACATGGCTGCCGCTGGCATCTGATGTAGAGGTAATACGCTTAATACCCGGTACGGTTTCAAGGGCTTCTTCTATTTTCAGCGCAATGCCTTCCTCTGCTTGCAGGGCGTCACCACTGTCGTAAACCACCGATACAGAAATAGTATCCGGCTCAAGACTTGGAAACGCCTCTTTACGCAAGGTAGAGAGGGACATTATCCCCATTACTATTACACTAATGAGTAATAAATTGGCGGCCACTGAGTTATTTGCAAACCAGCTAATAATGCCGTGCAAAGGGTTAGTATTATTAGGTAATTGCGGTGCTTGATGCGGGCTCATTATGGCATCTCCTCAACAACGGGGTTTACTAACATTTCGTTTAGGTAGCTCACTAACGGGCGTGCAACAACGCGTAAATTGGTATGCCCTTCAATAGGTGAGATATAAACGTAATCACCGCGCTCAAATAGTTTTTGTGCTTTAACACTTACTAACGTATTTTGCTCATTTACGTACCAAATTAAGCCACCTTGCGATACGGCTGATGCAGGCAATTTAATTACGTTATTAAGTGTTTTACCCGCAATTTGCACCGCTAAAAAAGTACCTGGTAATAACGGTGTTACTTGCTCAAAAGGTTTGTCTAGCGCAACCACTACACTGCGCTGACGCGAGCTGTCATCAAGGTGTTGCTCAAAGCGAGCTATATAACCTTGCCACTGATTTTGTGTTGTTACATCACTTAAAATAACCTCACCCGACTTATCGCTTGCTAAGTTTTGCCACTGGCTTAACGAAAGCGGCACACTAATTTCTACTTTGTCGGTGCTATTTAATGTAGCCAGTGTATCGCCAATGCTTACATATGTACCTAGATCTATATCGCGCGATAAAATAACAGCATCAAACGGCGCACTTATATGGGTGTTTTTTTCATCACGCTGTGCGGTTTGTAATGCGTATTGCGCATTATCGGCCGTTGCTTGAGCGGCTTCTAGCTGAAGCGTTCTAAATACTAAGGGTGAGCTAGGCGCTTGGGTAACGCCCGAGCGTTGCCATTCACGTTTTGCTTGGTTTCCTAAGTCTTGCTCCTCTTGTAGTGCAAGCTTGGCATCTGCCAATGTGGCTTTAGCGCTCGCGACTGTTTGTAAGTATTCGGTGTTATCTATTTGTGCAAGCACTTGGCCTTTTTTAACGACATTACCTGTGGCAAATTGCTCACTCATACCCGTTATTTCGCCCTTAACTTGCGCTTTTAAGCTAAGTGCCCAGTGTGCTTTAGCCTCACCGTGGCCGCTAACATAGGCTTGATACGTACTTGGCACAGCGTTAATAACCGATACATTGGGTGCCACAGATTTAGCCGGCTCAGGCTTAGGGCCATTTGCTTGCTGCGCCATTTTTTGGCCGTTATATGAAATAGCAAGCCCTATGCAAACAATGGCAACGATAGTTACAACAACAGGTACTGGCGAAATTTTCATGACGATGCTCCAAGGCCCAAAGCAAGGCCTAAATCTATACGGTTAGTTAAAAGGGTGTAATTTATTTGGCTAAGCTGAGCTTGTAGGTCGTACACCTGCTGTTGCACAGTGAGTAGGTCTAAAATATCAACCAAACCTTGCTGGTATTTGCTTTGGTAGTTGCTATAGCTACGCTTAGCACTGGCAAGTGCGTTACTGATTTGAAGCTGCTGCTGTGTTAATGATTGCTCTTGCCCTAGTGCGTTTTCTACTTCGTTTACAGCGCTTAATAAGGTGTCTTGGTATTCCCAAAACGCTTGTTCGGCATTTAGTTTTGCAATATCAACTTGTGCACGCAATGCGCCACCTTGAAACAACGGCGCACTTAAACTGCCTAGTAAGTTCCATACTGGGCTGGTTAATAACGCTTTGCTGGGTGTGGTTGCTAAATCACTAAGTGATGCCGAAAGCGTAATGCTAGGGAGTAAATCTTTATAAGCTACATCCACTAAATAACGCTTAGATTGAATATTATAATAAGCACTTTGTAAGTCGGGGCGACGCGCTAAATCTTGCTCTGGTAATGCACTTAGCGGCTCCATAACCTCAGGTAAAACAGCGCTAGATGGTAAGTTTTCAAGTTTATCAACGCCCACTAATAATACTAAAGCGCGTTTTGCTTGCGCTATTTGCTCTTGGTAATCGGCAATAGTGGCTCTAGTTGAGGCGGTATTTGTACGCGCGGTATCAAGGGCTTCTAAATCACCTAAACCGTATTGGTAACGCTCAACAATACTTTGCTCGTTATTTTCTAAAACCGTTAAACGCTGCTGCTCTATGTTGAGTAAATCTTGCTGTAAAATAATATTTAAATACGTGCGTATCACGCTGGCTACTAAGGTGTCTTTAGCGCTTTGGTAAGTGGCCTGATTACTAGCTATGGTCATGTCTTGCGCGGCAACGTTATCAGCAATTTTTTGCCATACGTCGACCTCCCAGCTAACCCCTAGTGATGAGCTGTACTGTGTGCCAGTTGTTTCGTTGCGCTGAGCGTCAAAGTCGGCATTGATGCTAAACCACTGGCTTGCTGCGGTAACGTCGCGCTGTGCATAGGCAAGTTTTAGCGCCACATGCACTTGATTAAACGACGGGTTATTTGCAACGGCTTGGTTAATAAGGGAATCAAGCCCCGCTATATTCACTAAATCAGTGATATAACTTACCTCGGTTGCATCTTCTTGTGTGTATTGCCAATTTGCATGCTGCTTTAGCGATTGCTCGGTGCTATTACCTGTATAGCTTGGCTGGCTACTACACGCAGCAAGCGTGCAGCTAAGTGCAAGCAATAAAACCGTTGAGCGCTTTTTAAAATAAACCATTTAACTGTGCCTAATTTACATCATTACACACAGTGTATTAGGGCAAGGGTTAAGGATGGGTTAAAAGGGGTTAACTACTTTAGATAAATTAATATTTGCCACGTTCTGCCAATTTACGTAGGCTTTGGCAAAAATCTTTATACACATCTCACATGCTAAAATTAATTTTTACTCTTTTTTTAATACTTCCTACTTTATTACAGGCTAAAGTCACCTTAAACGATAAAACGCTTATTTATAGTGGTCAAATCAACCAACAAAATAACAATACGGCAGCTGAGTTGTTAAAAAACAACCCCACTATTCATACTTTTACTATTACCAGCGGTGGCGGAAATATTGATTTAGGGATGGATTTAGCTGAGCTAATTTTGGCGCATAAATTAACCGTAAATATAAAGCAGTTTTGTTTTTCGTCGTGTGCTAATTATGTATTACTTGCTGGGCACCCAACTATAATAGAGCCCGGTGCAATTATTGGATGGCATGGTGATGCAGCTTCAGCAAAGTGGTTAGATAGTGATATTGATGCCATGGTAAAGCAATTAAAAGAGCCTCAAAAAAGCCAAAAATGGAAAGAATTACGTGCTCATTACGATGAGGTCATTAATAAAGCAAGCCTGCGCGAAAAAGCTCTCTACAACAAATTAAACGTAAATCACGACTTACTCACTGTTGGGTTAAAACCCAATTTACGCAGTGCTGCCATAAAGCAACGTGCTCGTGGTTGGACGTACTCACCTAAAGTGCTTAACTATTTTGGAATTAGCAATATTAGCTATAATAATTGGCAACCTCGTTCAGTTAAAAATTTTCCGCTTCTTATCATTAGCGACTTAAACTAATAACTATTCCTCTCTTACTAACCTCCTTTTTTACTCATAATAAAGCCCTGTTAATAACAGGGTTTTGCTTTTTAGGAACATTTTAAACCACCAGCTAATATTACCTATTTATAATACAAATAGAGATTAAACTTTTAAACCTAATTGATATACGTTATCATTCGCAACATCATTAACTTTCTATATTAACAATAATGAACAAGCTAATTAAGTTTACCCCAATACTATGCGCCCTTGCTTTAGCTGGCTGTGGAGGCGGCTCTGGCAATACAGCCCCGCAGTTTGCACAACCTAATTTAAGCTTTACTGTAAACGAAGACACTTCACTTACTGCTCAAGTAACAGCCACCGACGACGATGCTCTTAGCTACACACTGGCTAATGCTCCCAGTAACGGCACTATAGCAGTAGAAGCAAATGGTGAATTTACGTATACGCCTTTTAGTAATTACTATGGCGAAGATAGCGCAACTATTAGCGCAAGCGATGGCAACTTAACCGCAAATGTTGTGGTACGTTTTAGCGTAGAAAATGTTAATGATGCGCCGCAGCTACTAACCACTAATGTGTTTGTTACCTCTTCAACCACCACGCAAGGGATTATTACTACGCAAGATTTAGATGGTGACACAGTAACTATTAGCTTAATTACACCACCGAGTAATGGCGTAATGAGCATAAATAGCACCACAGGTGAATTTACCTATGAAGCACAAACACTAAGCAGCATTGATGAGCAATTTGAAATTAGTTACACCGATGGCCTAATTAGCGAGCCGTTAACTGCAATTATTTCGTTAAGCCCTTCTTATGTAACTAACGAAGACAAACTTAATTATTACTACAGCTCTAGCCTATCTCACTTAAAACAAGCTGATGAGCTAAGCGCCAATATTGCTGATGAACTGTCTCGTTACGATATATACGCAACCCAAGCTTCCGCCTATGCGCGTGCAGGATTTTTAGATACCGCTAACGACTATTTAGCACTAATAAACGAGCAAACAGCACGTTCTTCGGCACTAAAAGATGTAGCGCAAGCACTTGATGAAATAGGCCAAACAGAACAAGCAAACGATTACCGCGACCAAGCGGTGGCGGCCTACAACCAATACTTAGCTGATAAAGGCTTCGATAATATTGCCTCATCAGACGCATCAGCGCTTTACTCTTTAGTAAAAAGCTATCTAGGCGCTAATCAAGTCTCACAAGCAAGTAATTTGTTAAACACAATTTCGTTATACGCTGAGCAAGTACGCGAAGACGAATACACATCAAGCTATGGCTACTTTTTAAATGGCGTACGCTTATCAATAGATGATGCCCTACAAAGCTATGCGCAAAGCCTAGATGAAAGCGATTTAACACAAGCTAAATTACTTGCCAATAACTACGCGCAACTTGCACTAAAAGCGGGTTACAGGCTGGTACGTAGCGGCGAATACGAAGGCCAACCATACGAGCAATACAAAACGTTGCACGGGGCATGGGCTGCGCAATATCTTTATAGAGCTGGCGAATTTGAAGCGGCAAAAGATTACACTAACCAAGTACTTGCTATGTATGGCTCTACTGGTTTTGATAGTAATTATGCCTATTCTGCATCGCCATATAGCGCCGCTACTTTAGATAACTACACCTACCCGATTCAATTTTTAGCAGGCTTAATTGAAGGCTTATACCAAAGCGACGAAAACCCTGCAATATCGCTGTCAGACAGCGAAACCGATATAAACAACGCGCAAGAGCAAGTGTATGGTTTTAATATAGCTAACCGCCTACTTGCAGGGGAAGATATAACGAGTGCCGCAGCACAAGCTCGCAGCTTTTTTACTGAAAATGGTGATTACAACGAATTTTTTAGAGCACTTACCGAACTTGATAACGTCCCAGGCACAGGCCTAATTTTAAGTGAAGCCGGCAGAAACGACTTAGCACAGCAAATATTTACCTATGCGGGCGACTTTTTAGCCTCTGATGAATACATAAGCAAAGAGTCATCAACCACATTTTTAACCGGTTCAAAGGGCTGTAAATTGTTAGTTGATTTAACTGCGCAGGTTGGTGGCGATACAGCAAATGCCGCTAATAAATGCTTAAGCATGCTTAGTACGCTTAATGATGGCGATATACGCACGCTAAGTAATAACTCATCAATTACAGCGCATAACCAAGTAATAGTATCGCTTATTAAAGGCGGCTTATCGGAGCAAGTAGCTGGTGTACACAATCAACTACTTAGCTACATTGCACTAGATGAAGATACCGAAGACAGATTCGAAGCCCGCTTAGAAACTTTAGGTTACTTAGTTAATGCAAACCAAACATCACTGGCAAATACCACTTTAAATGATGCGATTACTGAAATAACCCCTGAGCTAAATGCATTAAAAAGCGATCAGCTAGAAACTATTTTAGCCACTGTTAAAGCCGAAGTAATTGGCTTAGAAGAAGCGCAAACAGGTGAATTTGAACGTTATTCTATGCTTTCAAGTATGGGTTCAAACGCAGCGAACATTAGCGACTTTTCAGCAAATTATAGTAATGCAAAAACACAAGCTAGCACGCTTTTAAATACGCTTGAGCCTCTTATTTTGGGCTTTGCCGATACAATTATTGCCGACAATATGGAAGACTTAGTTAACAGTTTTACGTTAATTAACGATATTAGCAAAGCACAAAGCTTAATTAGTAACGGGGTTAATGGCGAGGCCGATCAGCTTGAGCTTTACATAGGCATGACTAACTTAGTCGCCTCTCGCGATGACTTTAAAGGCATAGCGATAGCAAGCGTAGATACCGACCACGACGGCCTACCTAACTTCTTTTTACCTAACGCCAGCGATGAAGACATAGCCTTAGCTGGGTTAATTGCCGACCAAGACGCCGATAACGATGGCGTAATTGATAGCGAAGACACTACCCCACTAGGTATTTAACTAAGAGCCGTAATAAATGCAGACACCGACTACCCTCGCGTGTCTGCTTTTGCTTTCTCAGGGTGTATACGCCGCAGAGCAGCAACAGCAGACCGAGCCAAAACCACAGCCATGTAACGAACTTAAAGATGAGCAAAAAGAGCGCTGTGAAGCACTTGAGCACATTGAAGTAAAAGGCCAGTACATAGGCATTGAAGTACCCGAAGTTATTGGGCGTTCTTACTTAAATCGTGATTTTATAAACGCCACACCTAAAGGCAATGGCGATATAAATGAGCTAATTGCATTGCTCCCTGGCGTACAGCTAAGTAACGAAGCCTACTCTATTGGTAGCTTAGCTGAGATCAGCGCGCCAGAAATATCAATCTCAGGGGCGCAACCTTGGCAAACAGGGTTTTCGTTAGATGGATTAAACTACAATAACCGCATAGACCCAGCCAGTAGCAGCCGATTAAGCTCTTCATCAGACGATGTGTCGGGTGGCGTACAAAGTATGAACGTGAACTCCGATATAGTTGAATCTATTACTGTTTACGACCATAACATTCCGGCTGAATTTGGTGGTTTTTCAGGTGGTATTGTTGATAGTAAAACCAAAAGCGTATTTGCAAACGACAGCTTTAGTTTTGGCGTGCGGGGGAATCAAAGTAGCTGGGGGAGTTACCATTTTATAGAGGCCGATCAAGACAGTTCACAGCAAAATGTTGATCAAAGTACGCTTGAAGAGCCCAAGTACGAAAAAATTAGCTATAACCTGCGTGCTAATAAACAAATTAATGAGCGCCATGGCTTAATGATGAGCGTTAATTACTTAACCAGCGACATCAGTGATTTATCGCTAGGGGAAGTAAAAACCCAAAGCAGAACAAACATAAATGCGATTGTGAAGTATGGCTACCGAAATGGCTGGGTAGATGCACTCGATTTAACACTCATGTACTCCCCCTACGAAGTTGATAATTTTATTACAGATGCCAAAGACAGTGACTTTCATTTAGAAGGCGGTGCTATTGGCGCCGTTGCGGCATTAACCGAGCATTTTGACTTTGCATCGTGGCACAGTAATCTTAATTTTAGTATGAGTGACAGCAGCCGAGAAGGCCCTGCGCACTTTTATAGCTGGCTACAAGCTAAAGGGAAAGATTGGGGGCAATACGCCGACCAAGGCGATGCTCAAACACGTTATTCTCGCCAAGGGGGATATGGCGCCCTAGATAATACCCAATACACCACCAGCTGGAAAAACACCCTTGATTTTAAAACGCTGGAGTTTGCTGGCACTGAGCACCGCATTAAAGCCGGTATTGAACTTATTCGCCAAGAAGTAGAGCGAGAGCGTATTCAAAATAGCTACAGCTACGACTCCCCTATTATATGGTCTAGCGCGAGTACCCCACTTAATTGCAGCGGTTACACACTGGACTGCCAAGCGCTGCAAACCACTATTTCTATTGATGAGCTAGCAGCGCAACTAGGCGGCGAAATTGATTTTAATAATCAAGCCCACATTACTGCCTATACAAATAATGTAACCGCTACAGCACAGTATTTTAATGGCCGTTTAGTCACCCCTACAGAATACATTAACGTAACACTTAGTCGTGCCTCGTTTTATGCAACCGATAGCATCACATTAGGGCAGCTAAACCTAAACTTAGGTATGCGCTACGAATATGATGACTTTTTAGCAAATCATAATATTGCGCCACGTATATCACTTGGTTACGATGTTTTTAACGATAACCGCACTATTATTAGCGCAGGCGTTAATCGCTATTACGACTCTGCCATTATTGGTTATAAAGTCAAAGAACAGCAGCGTTTTTCATATCGAGAGTATCGCCCAATTGAAAACGGTTACCTGCAAGGGTGGCTACCTTCTAACTATACAGGCGCATTTAAATACCGCTTTGATGATGTAAACACCCCGTACGATGACGAACTCGCACTAGGTATTGCACATTCATTTGAAAAAGCAGGGAATGTATCGCTTAAATATGTAAAACGTAAAAAGCATCAGCAATTTTCTCAGGTTACCGATGAAGAAGCTGCTAGCGATGGCTATAAATATATTCGTATGACCAACGAAGGTGATGGTAGCTCAGAGCGCTATTCTATTTCGTGGAGCGCGCAGTTTGGTAGCCATTCATTATGGGCTAACGCCTCCTACGCTGAAAACAAAGTCTCTAACGACGACTACAATGCCACGGCTGAAAATACCCCTCTTGACGAACTCGTTTACTACGTAAATGCAAGTGGCAGCGGCGAGCTTGTAGCGCTTGGACAACTTGAGCAAATTCGTACAAACTTTGGCACTCCTATAACCGGTGCGCTAGGTTGGAATGTTGATTGGAGCAATTCATTAAGCACCGGCCTTAACGTAACCTTTAGTGATAGCTACACCAGCGCAGTGAGTACTGGCGCAAGCGAAAGCATAAGCCTTGAACAAAGCTGTGCAAATTGCCCTGTAGAGTCAACGCTTGTTGATGTATACGAAGAACAAGAAGTTCGTGCCAGAACTATGCTAGGCCTTAGCCTGCGCTATAACCACAACCTGACAAAAACCCAGTCAGTTGAAATAAGAGCAGATATTTCTAACTTGCTGAATGCACGTACTTACACAGTAAACGAAGGCGCATCGGGTATTGAGCCTGGGCGTATGTTTTGGCTAGGAGTGAGCTATAACTATGATTAGGTTATTAAGCATTTTTGTACTGTGCTCATTTAGCTTAAACGCCAAATCAACAAGTAGTAACGATTTACGTTCACTGTATAGCAAAGGCCAAGCACATTGGCCTGCTATACAGACCAGTGACGGCAGAAGTGTAGAGCCCATGTCGCTTTTGCCTGTAGCCTCGCCTAAACCTGAGCATGTTGCTTTAGGTGACAAGCTTTTTCATGATGTGCAGCTCTCGCGTAATAATACCGTTAGCTGTGCCACCTGCCATGAACGCGATAAAGGCTTTCATGATGGCCGCGCAACCGCAGTGGGAATTGATGGGAAAATAGGCACACGTAACACCCCTGCTATTTTTGGTATTGATCAGTGGCAAAGCTTTTTTTGGGATGGCCGCGCAAGCACCGCAGAGCAACAAGCACTCATGCCCATAGCAAACCCAATTGAAATGGACTTAGACCCTGAGATAGCCTTAGCGCGGGTAAATCAAGATAAAAGCTACCGTGTATTAAATCAACGCGCTTTTAATAGCAATACCCTCACTTCAGAGCAAATGGCAAAAGCCTTAGTTGCCTTTGAGCGCACCTTAGCCGCACCAAATAGCCGCTATAAAACGTTTTTAACGCAGCTTAATAAAAACCCACAACACGCTGTTAGCAGCTTAAGTGATAGTGAACTAAACGGCCTTCACTTATTTAGAACTAAAGCCAAATGTATGACTTGCCATAACGGAGCCTTGCTCAGCGACAACCAATTCCATGGTACAGGTTTACATTATTACGGCCGCCGTTTTGAAGATAAAGGGCGCTTTGACGCTACCCAAAATCCAGCGCATATTGGCCAATTTAGAACGCCATCGCTTTTAGGGTTAATGCAAACATTTCCGTGGATGCATAACGGCTTATTTGACGATTTAGCCGGTATTGTCGCCTTATACAATCATGGTGGAGTAAGGCCCAGACCACGAAAAAATCAACTAAACGATCCACATTTTCCCAAAACCACCGACCTGCTTATAAAGCTTAATCTAACAAAGCAAGAGCAAGCCGACCTAGTAGCATTTTTACGTATATTATAAACGCTGGGCTACTCACTTAAAGTGCGCGTGAGTAGCTTAGCGAGATAAAATCAAGGCCTGGGTTGGGCTTTTTTATACCTGCGTTTGAATAATGAAAATATTTAAGCGACACGCTGTGTTGCTCACTATCACCAAATTTCATGGTGATGCCGATGCGGTCTTCAAACTGGTAATGGGTGCTAATATTTTTACCTGCAAATTTGGTGTCGTCTAATAAGCTTAAACCAACCCCAAATTCGGCGAAAACGCGGTTCCCTGCAATGCTACCAATAGGATAAAAAATAACTGGTGAGAGCGATAAGCCTAAATTAGCATCGTAGCGTTTTGGGTCATCATATTCAAAAAAGTTGGCATTGGCTTCTAGGTAAATCTCGAGCTCTTCAAAGCCTTCTATTTGGTAATCTAAGGCATATTGATAAGCCACTTTAACCCCTCGCACGTCTCCTTCACCTTGAATATAGCTCATCGAAAAGTAATCTTGTGCAGCCGTTGCAGCGCCTGCGTGTAGCGTTATAGCTATTAAAAACAATTTATAAAGTTTCATGTTATTCACCTCAAGCAGCTCTACTTTTATTGCCATTGCTTGATCTAAACACAGCAAATATTAAGCAATGACTCTATAAGGTGAATATTAATTGCACTTAACTGTTTTGATAATTGCAATTATAGTGGAATAACTTTCTTTATAATTTTGATAATACTAAACATCGATGTTAGCGGCATTAACTTGCGTTGTTAATCGTTTATATTGGCGCATAAATAGTTGCCAGCCCACATAACCAGATATAACATTACCGCAGGCCATACCAATAAACAGCCCTGTTAAGCCATAAAAATACGAGCCTAACCAAAGTAGTGGTAAGTAACACAAAAATAATCGCAATATTGAAATAAATAGCGCAGTAGTCGGAAACCCTAAGGCGTTACATACCGATACCGTGATCATACACACTCCTAAAGCTGCGTAGCTCAGGGGGACAAATGCAAAGTAGTTTGCCAGGTTAGCAACAATCTCACCGTTATTACTCAGTGCACTTGCAAGCGGGTCAGCTACACACAGCATAATAACCGCGAGTAAAATTTGTATGCCAATCACAAAGCCGCAAGCAAGTTTTACAACGTTCATTATTTGCTTAAGCTCGCCACGCCCTTTTAAATTGCCCACAATGGGCGGCAGTGCCATGGTAAGCGCTAAAATTAAAATAATTGCGATGTATTCAATACGGTTTGCAAGTCCCCAAGCTGCTACAGCAAACCCACCATACGCGGCAATAAGTGCGGTGACTATCATGGCTGAAATAGGCGGAATAAACTGAGAAAGTAAAGCCGGTGCCGTCATTTTTGCAATGGCTTTCATTGCTTGCTCGGTGCGGTTTTTTAAAACACCAAAAGTTATAAGTTCTCGCTTTATAAGTGTGTAAAACACAACGACCAAACCTATTGCAAATGCAATACAACTGGCCCACGCAGCACCCGCTAACCCCATATTAAAAGTAAACATAAAAAGTGGGTCGAGCGCTATATTTAACACACTGGTTAGCACCATAATTCGCCCAGGCAATAAGGTTTCGTTATGGGCACGGCAAATACTGTAACCAAAATAAAGCAGCGCGCCAAGCCAGCAGCTTGTTAGCCAAGGTAGCCAGTAAAGCTCGGTTAAATTAAATAAAGAAGGCGTTGCACCCAGCGCTAAAATAATAGACTGCTGAAAAAGCCACAGCGCCAAGCACAATAGCGTTACTATTACAGTGCCAATCAGCACGATTAGGCTGCCTAAGTAGCGTGCATAGTTAACTTTATTTTCCCCTAGTGCAGTAGAGATAGTCGCGGTTGCAGCAATACCTAAGCCGACTTGTACTCCCACAATAACCTGAAAAATAGCAATACTAAAGGCAACAACAGCAAGTGGGTCAGCGCCTAGCTTAGCTATAAAAATGCTATCGATCAGCTGGCTTCCCATAATAGAAAATAACCCAACCAACATAGGCCAAGTTTGCTTAAATAAATGCTTTAAAAGTAATACTGTATTACGGCTCATAAGGCAGGCTCACTTAAAAATTAAAACGAGAAAATATCGAAAAAAAAAGGCGCTCATGGTAAGCGCCACAGGAAAAGTCACAATGAATAAGTAATTAGTATATTTACACAACTAATTATTGATAATATAGTTATTTAAATAATCAGTTTATTGAAAAATTTGATAATGAACATTGCTCATTTAAATCTGTTTGTCAGAATCGCAACAACACACAATATTAGCTTAGCTGGCAAGGAGTTAGGGTTATCGGCTGCGGTTTCGAGTGCACAAATTAATAAGCTTGAAGAAACGCTCGGCGTTAAACTTATTCACCGTACAACCCGAAAAGTGTCGTTAACCGAAGAAGGCCAAGCTTTTTTACCCCACGCCGAAGAAGTCCTTGCCAATATTGAAATGGCACGTGCCTCGGTAGGGATTGGCAGCGTAACACCACAAGGTAAATTACGCATTACCGCCCCCGCTTCGTTCGGGCGCATGCATATTATTCCTGCATTGGCTGGATTTATTGAACAATACCCTGACCTCACCATTGATTTGCGCCTAAGCGACAGCATTATTGATATGGTCGGCGGTGGTTTTGATATAGCAATACGCGATGCTTCCTTAAATGATTCAACCCTTATAGCTCGAAAAGTTGCCCGCGATAAACGCTTAATTTGCGCATCGCCTAATTACCTTGCAAAACATGGCACGCCAAAAACGCCGCAAGATTTAAAAGGTCATACTTGCGTTAATTTACATGGGTTAACTACATGGTCGTTCATTACACCCGAGGGCACACAAAACATTAAAACCAATAATGTATTACAAGCCGACAACGGTGAAGCGGTGCGCGATGCGTGTGTGCAAGGCTTAGGTATTACCTTAATGTCGAGCTGGTGTGCGTATAAAAAATTACAAAGCGGCGAGCTGGTACAAATTTTACAAGACTACCCACTTGCATCCGACACTGCTATTTGGAGTGTTTACCCAAGTTCGCGTTTGTTAGCGCCAAAAGTAAGGGCCTTTATAGACTACTTTAGTGGCTACTTTGGTGACGAACCCTACTGGGAAAAAATATAAATATTTAGCCGTAAAATATAAAAGCACAAACCTAGGTTTGTGCTTTTTACGTTTTGCGCTTTAATCTTCAAGTTTCAAACAAAACGATTATTTACTAATTAAACGCTTATAAATGATGTCTTTTAGTACTGCACGATCATGCTTTAACTGATGCATTGCTTCGTCATCAATTGGCGCATTTTCAAGTTCTAACTCGCGAATTTGTGTATCCAATGCGTTGTATTTTTCAACTTGCTGTGCAAATTTTGCATCACTTTTAATAAGCGATGTGAGTGTGTCTGTGTACTGTGGAAATTCGTTCGCTACTGAGTGGTTTTCGCCTAACATAATTGTGCTCCGTTGTTTTAATAGGTAACCCCTTGGGCATATAAAATAGTAGCAACTAACCTTTATTTTTATAATACCCATTATAAAAGAGTTACTTTATTGAATAATTTGATAATAGCTTGATATAAACTAACGCTAAGTTGGATTTTTAGCCCTCCAGGCGTTATCCGTCGCTCTTAGGTTTTCGCTATCTATACTCATTACTTGCTCAAGATGCTGATGATGCTGCTTATACGCCGATATATAGCTTTCTTGCTCGTTGCGACTTTTATAAAGCTCAGGCATTACATAGGCATCTTTTTGTTTAAACAAGCGTTGTAACCGGAAAGCCTCATAGGGCTCTACGCCTAATGCTTCTAAAGCGGCTTGCCCCATTTCTAGTGCGCTACCAAATGTTTCTCGGTGAATGCTATTAAGGCTGCTATCCATCAGTTCAAACTCTGCTTCGCGGTTGTATGCACTAATTACTATTTTAAGCCACGGAAAATGCTTTTTAGCCAGCTCAGCCAAATGTTTGGCTTGCTGAGTATTGCTCATGGTAATGACCAGTAGTTCTGCCGATGCCGCCCCTGCTGCATGAAGTAAATCTAATCGCGTGGCATCGCCATAATAAACCTCAAAGCCGAGTTTTCTGAGTAGGTTAACGTTGTTAGCATCGTTATCTAAAATAACGGGCTTAATACCTGAAGATATTAAAAAGCGGCCAAGGTCTGTGCCTAAACGGCCAAAGCCTGCCAAAATAACACGATGATTTTGCTGTGCTATGGTATCGGGCTCTGAGCTTTGTGCCGGTATTGCTTGGTTTTGTGCTAAAAACTTATCATGAAAAATAAATAACAACGGCGCTAAAAACATTGAAATAGCCACCGCTGATATAAGCGGGTCAATCACGTTATTAGCTAATACACCGTTATTTTTTGCAAATTGAAATAACACAAACGCAAACTCCCCACCTTGCGCTAAGGCAATGGCAAATAACGAGCGCGCCCCCGAGCTAATTTTAAATAACTTGCCAACAATTACTAATACCAACCACTTTATGGCAATTAAGCCTGTTGTTAAACCAAGGATTAGTAATAGATTAGCGCCAATTAACGCAAAGTTTAAACTCGCCCCAATGGAGATAAAAAATATACCCAGTAGCAAGCCTTTAAAGGGTTCTATGTCACTTTCAAGTTCGTGTCTAAATTCGCTGTCGGCAAGTACCACACCAGCTAAAAAAGCCCCAAGCGCCGGCGATAACCCTACCGCCAGCATTAACAAAGAGGTACCAATAACCAAAGCAAGCGCAGCAGCAACAAACACTTCGCGAATACCGGTTTTTGCTATGGCTCTAAATATAGGCTGGCTGGCAAATTTACCAATTAAAAATACCGCAAAAATAGCCGCAAGAGTCAGTATCACTCGCAAATAATTAGGCAACGTTGTTATATCAAAAAGCACAGAGCTGTGGTGCGAGCCGCCCGCTATAGCAAATGTTGCCAGTAACGGCAATGCTGCAAGCATAGGAATAACCGCTAAATCTTGAAACAACAATACAGCAAACACACTGCGTCCTGCTTCGGTATTCATTTGGCCTTTTTCTTGAAGGGTTTGTAGCACAATAGCGGTAGACGATAACGACACGATTAAACCAACCGCTAATGCTTGCTGCCACGGTAAAAATATTAGCGAAATAGCACTAATAATAATGCTTGTAACAATTACCTGCGAGCCACCAATACCTAAAATAGGCAGCTTTAATTGCCACAATAAAGACGGTTTAAGTTCAAGCCCAACTAAAAATAGCATCATTACTACGCCAAATTCAGTAAAGTGCATAATGGCTTCTACATCACCAATTAACGAGGCGCCAAAAGGGCCAATAATAATACCGGCAATTAAATAACCCAGCACTGACCCTAGGCCTAATTTTTTAGCTATGGGAACCGCAATGGCTGCAGCGGCTAAAAATATAAATACTTGAAGTAAAAAACCTTCCATAGCTAATCCCTCCTTATAAGTTTATTTAAATCAGAGTTTAAAAATTCACTGTGCGCCAACTGCACTGCATCTAATTTGCTATCTCGCAGTGCTAAAATAGCGCGGCGATATTGCTGAGCATAATTATGTACCTGCTCTGGAGCTAAACCACGGTGCACACCATTAATTACAAACGGCGGTAAGCACTGCATTTTGCATAAATTAACCGTGGCTTTAAAAGGCGAAGTGAGCTGCTCAATAGTAAATTTATTTATACCCGTGGGCGTGTAGGTGTCGGCATCGCCCCCGGTTGTAATGGCCTGTAGCGCCAATTTATTTTTTAACGCATCTCCTTTTGAGCCGTACGCCCAATCGTGCTCAAGTACTAGGTCAAACCACTGTTTAATAATGGCAGGGCTTGAGTACCAGTAAAAAGGATGCTGAAAAACAATAATGTCGTGTGCTTCGCACAGTGCTTGCTCGCGTTGCACATCAATCATCAGATCAGGGTAATGTGCGTATAAGTCATTAACAGTAACGCCTTCAAGGCCTTCTACGGCGCTGCGTAACCCTTTATTTATATTTGAGCGGGCAGCTGCTGGGTGAGCAAAAATAATGAGTACTTTTTTCATAGTTTATCGCCTATTGCGCTGTACAAGCAAAGCCTACAGCTGAAGTTAAATAAAATAAGGCGCACTGCTATGCACTGCGCCTTAGTTAAAGCCGTTATTTAACGTCTTGAATTGAAACCACCATGTCGGGCCAATTACGTTGGTTTTCCATGCTGTACTCTGCACCTTGCTCATCGGCGTATTTAAAACGTCTTAACGCAGGTGTTTGGCTTGTCGCTTGGTATAACCAGTAAGCTTCTGCGCGTAGCGCTTCTTGAATAGGTAGGTCGATTGACTCGTATACCGCTTGTTTAGTGGCATTAATCGACTCGCTTGGCCAAAGCGCAATGCGTTTTGCAAGTTTATCAACGTATGGGCCTATTTCGTCTGGGTTTAGTGCGCGGTTAACGGTGCCGTAAAATTCGGCTTGGTCTGCGTCAAAGTCATCGGCACTCAGTACTATTTCAAGCGCTCGGCCTAAACCAGTTTGGCGGGCCATACGCGATGCACCACCACCACAAGGTAAAATACCCATGCCCACTTCCATTTGCATAAACTTAGCTTTACCGCGTGCAGCAAAGCGCATATCGCATGCAAGAGCAAACTCATGGCCGCCGCCTCGGGCAAAGCCTTCTATTTTTGCAATGGTTGCTTGCGGTAATCTACTAATGCGCTCTAGCACAACCTGAAGGTCGAGCAGTTTTACTTCATTTCGTGGAACAGCCTTATCAGACATGTCCTTTAAAAAGTCGGTATCGGCATGCGAAACAAATATTTCTGGGTGAGCCGATTGAAATACCACCACTTTAATTTGTTTATCGGCTTCTAACTTTTGTGCCAACATTGTTAAATCTGCAAGCATTGGTAAACCTTGAACATTTACCGGTGCATAGTCAAAAGTAACCGTTAAAATTCCATTATCTGCAATGGTATTGAATGTAGTAAACCCTTCGTATTTCATAGAGTTATCCTTTGTTGTTTTGTGTAAATCAATAAACGTTAAATGTTGTTAGCAACAATCAAATGAACGATTTACATTCTAGTAACTAAAGATAAATTTGATAATATTGATATTAAACGAATTAGTTTACTGTTATTTTTGATAATAATTGGTATTACTACCATCTCATTAGCAATTAGATCTGTATAATTTTTAAACCACTACTTTTTTGCGAGCTGATTTAAACCAGTAAATAAAACTTTCATTTTATTTGCACAATTTATTGCCATACTAAAACCTACGTATATAAATCGTTCTGGGGTAAGTATGAAATCAATAACACGAAGTCGCTTAAAAGCGCCTAGCGTTAACACGACAAAGACTAAGCTCGCATTTTGTTTGCTTGGTGCCACGCTACTTTTATCTGCATGTGGTGAACACGATAAAAACGACGATACGGCAGCTACCTCTCAAGAAATAACGGCCAAAAACACGCTTATTAATACCGATACATTTAATATTAAAGCCATGGTAAAGCTGCCACAAACTGTAGATTGCACGCTTGAAAACGGCATACAAACCCAGTGCGCTCAAGTGGTTTTAAAATATCAGCCCGACAATATTGAAGTCGGTCCTTTTTGCCCAAAAACACTCGACGACACTGGCGGAATTTGGGATTGGGATGGCACCGATGCAGGCCTATATAGATTAGATAAAGCGTTTTTAACCATGCTTAACGAGCAAGGTTTTACCTTTTACGATGAAAACGGCAACGTACATATTGTTGATAACGCAACCATTCGCCCTACCGTTGATCATGCATGTATTAATGTATCGGTAGATAAAAGCGTAGAAATTACTGCCCTTTTACCACTGCACCCTGTAATGTCTGAGCAATCAACAGCGTTGGGCACAGTATCTAAAGTGGGTATAGCGCTTGCTGGCGTGCCTATATTTTCGGATGCGCCAAGCGTGCAACATACAGGGCATTTACCCGCGCTAGATACGTGCGCAGGCCATATTGATCCAGGTGGTTGGTACCATTACCACGGTACCGCCAGTGATATAGACAGCGTATATAAACACGAACATGTAAACGCCAACTGTAATAATTTAACGCAAAAGCCAAGCGCCCTATTTGGTTATGCCTTTGATGGTTATCCAATTTACGGAAGCCAAGAAATTGATGGTACAACCCCTGTCGAGCTTGATAACTGTAATGGCCACACCGGCCCTACAGGTGAAAGCGGAACATTTACTTACCACTACCATGCAAGTAATACATTCCCTAACTTACCTAAATGCTTAAAAGGCGTGGTTGCGCAAAACAACTTTATGACTACTGCACAAGCGGGTGTAGGGGCTAAACCGCCCGAAGGTACAAAAATAACACGCCATGAGCCACCTGGTGGCGGTGGCCCAAAAGCGCAGGGCCCTAATGGCGGCATGTCACCACCTGGGTTTGCTGAGGCTGCTAAAAAGCTAGGCGTTAGCGAAAAGGCACTCATGCAAGCAATGCAAGATGCCGGCGGCCCTAATGTCGATTTAACAGTTGTAGCAAAAGCACTTAACGTGACACCAGAGCAATTAAAAGCCGCCTTACCCGAAAAACCAAAACGCTAATTAACCTGAACTTTGGTTAAAAGGTTTATTATCCAAAGTTCTGGCTAAACATAAATTACGGCAAGTGTTAACAGCACTTGCCGTAACAATTAGTTACACTGCTTACAGCCTTATAAAAGTTCCTAAAATCGTCAAAAATGTGAGAAAACGTTGGCTTGTGTCAACAACAGTAATTGTTAGTAAAAAGCTGTAAACATGGCCGCGTTATCGGTTACATGTCAGTTACCATTCAGCTTAAAGCGCTAGTATTAAACCCAGTTATGTATCTACATACACGAGGCACTAGTATGAAACTAACTCAATTACTCCCCACTCTACTTGCCATAAGTGCAGTATCTGGCGCTGCATATGCAGCACCCAGTGAGCGAGAACACGCAAAAAGTTTTAATAATGAGCGTGCAAAACGCATCGAATATAAACGAGATGAGCGCCGCGATGACAAAAAACAGCGTATAGAATATAAAAAAAACGACCGTAAAGAGCGCAAACAAGCCAAACGCGAGCACCGCAAAGAGCAAAAGCGCAAAATTGCCCACTACAAACAACAGCAACGCACTCGTAATTATTTTAAACATAATCGCCACAACGTAGTAACCTACCGGCCTGGGCATTATTTTAATCACTTACCACGCAATAGTGCTTCAATCAGATTTAATGGCGTTACGTTTACTTTTAGTGATGGTATTTACTACAGAAAAGCAAAAAGAGGCTACCACGTCGTTAAGCCACCTAGAGGCTTAAGAATACGCTCTCTACCAAGGCATTATTCACACTTTAAACGCCATAATACCACTTATTATACCTACCAAAATGTATATTACGTGGCAGATAATAACGGTTACCGAGTAGTTGATGAGCCTAAAATAGTGGTTAACAAAGCTATAAAGGTAGGCAGTGCTAAAAATTATGAGTTAGGCCAAACCTACGACACCCTCCCTATTTCGGCAGAGGCTGTCACGATTAACGAGCAACAATATTTTAAGTACCAAGATATTTATTTTTTACCGCAAATAAATGGTGACGAAATAAAATATTTAGCGATAAATTTAGGTTAACCCGCCCCCACAACTAAAGAGCAAGCGGCTTTATGCATCTTGCTCTTTTGACATTAAGTCGGCCATTCTCTTGTTAATTTCTTGCTCGCTTAAATCTTCTTTGTGGGTGCCTATGGTCCAAACATGCCCGAATGGGTCTTGTAGGGTGCCGGCTCTATCACCATAAAACTGGTCGTGCACTGGGCGTACTTCTGTAGCGCCCAGTTCAATGGCCTTTTTAAATACGCTATCTACATCCTCTACATAAAGCATTAAACTTACCGGCGTTCCACCAAGTTTTTGTGGGCTTTTAAAAGACTCATCTGGACATGAGTCCGAAATCATAATGTGCGAGTCACCTATAATAATTTCAGCATGGGCTATACCGCCCTCTGGCAGCGGCATTTGCATAACAAGTTGTGCATCAAATGCATCGCAATAAAAGCATATGGCTTGCTGAGCACCTTCTATAATTAAGTACGGTGTTACCGAACTAAACCCTTTGGGAATTGCTGAAACAGTCATAACGCTCTCCATTATTTTTTATGGGTGTATTATTTAGCCTAAAGGTTAAAAATACTTCTTTCAACGTGTTAACTCATTTAAGTCACTATAATTAAATTAGCCAATTTGTAGTCAATAACTATACTAGCTGTAAAATATATCTTACTTTTATTTGCTTAGGACTTTTATAATGTTAGCTAAAATTAGCCTAGCCGCTACAAAGTATAAAGTTCTGAAATATTTAGTTTTAAGCTGGTGTGCTTTATTTGCCCACCAAAGCGTGGCTAAAGTTGTGATTGCCATTGTAGGTAAAACAAAAAACGACTCTTTTTATCAGCAAGCCTTTAAAGGCTGTTTGCACTTTAGTAATGATCACCCTGAAATAGAATGCAAATACGATGGGCCAAAAGACTTTCAAGACATTCGTAGCCAATCTATGGTCATTAATAGGTTAGTTGATCAAAAAATAGATGGGCTAATTGTAGCAACAACCGACTCTCAGCATTTGGTCACTCGTTCATTAATGGCGCTTAAAAATAAAAACATTCCTGTTATAACGTTTGATTCTGACCTGCTAGAAAAACACCAACAGTACCGCCTAGCCTACGTAGGCAGTAACAACTTCGACTTTGGCGTTGCCTTAGGCGAGCAAGTAAAAAAACTGACCAACAAAGCAAATAATACGCTTTGCATGCAGTCGGGGCACCATACAACCCCAAACTTAAATAAACGTATTGCAGGTGTGAGGTATGCACTTTCTAAGCAATCAACTGAGCATTTATCTGGTCAAAATGGCTGGCGCGAACATAGTCGCTGCCCCTTATTTAGCTTAGGTAAGCGCGAAGAGTCACTAAAGCAGTTAATGCATTTATTAAAAATGGACAACCCACCCATTTTTTTAGCTGTGGCGGGGTTTGCACAGTTTAACCCTCATTACGTAAATGCCTTAGCGCCTTTTAAGCAACGTATAGCCGATAAAGACATTATTATTGTTTCTGCCGATACAGAAGAAATACAGCTCAATGTGTTAAGCAGGGGGCTCTCTTCAGCTAACATAGGGCAAAACCCTTTTGAAATGGGCCGCTTGAGCACCAAGCTAATGCACGACTACATTTTATATAATAAAAAGCCTGCGCAATCTCACTACTACACCGACTTTCATTACTGTACCCAAAGCAACGCCTCACAGTGCACTGTTAATCATTAAACTTTACTCGGTTGAGGGGATGCCTTTTAAGTACAATACAATGCATTATAGCCAGCGTATTATTACTCTAAGTTTAAGCGTTGGTACCCTGCTGCAATGCTTTCATCGGGGCATTCATCAAATTGCTTATCGGGCTTTTGGATATGCGGGGTTACCCAACTAGCTTTACTGGCAAGCATTAAATGAGTGCGCTCTGGCGGTATGGGTAATTCGCTGTCTATTGCACTAGCAAAGGGATGAACTAACTCAGGCCAACGTGCGTCATACAGCCATAAATTACTACTACAATGTTTACAAAAATGGCACTCTGCAGGGCTGGTTGTATCTCCTATTTTGGCATGATAAACCGTAATATGTTTACGCCCTATTACCTCAAGCGTGTCGTATTGCGCATTTAAATTAATCACAAACCCGCCACTTCCTGTGGTTTTAAGGCAAATAGAGCAGTAGCATAAACTGTAAGGGTAAGGATGTTTAGAGCTCACACTAAACGTTACTTTGCCACAGTGACAAGCGCCATCAAGTTTCTTAATAAACCCTAATATTTAGTTGTAAGTTAATACCATAACGAGTCAGCCATAAAAAAACCACACCCTTTACAGGTGTGGCTTTTATAAAATTTAAGGCTTATTTATTAACGTTGCCAAAACCTCAAATTACGAAGCGTTTTAATAAATGTATCGGCCGAATGTGCCTCTAAATCGACCCAACCATCATCTGCTTTGCCATCAAGGCCTGCGGCTTTAAACAAAGGCATTGCCTCTTGCGTGTAGCCAATGTATTTCATATGAGCAAACGCATCGTTTACAAAGTCTTTAGCCTCAGGGATATCAGCAAGCTTTTTAGCTCCCTCTTGCGTTGCAAGTACCATCACGGCATCGTAAAGCACCGATGGGCCGCCATTAATAACTTGATCTGCAGCAACATGCTTACCTTTACTACAACATGCGCCACCTACTTGCGCTGCAACAATTTCGTAATTAGCGCCTTCTGCTTCTAAGGCACTTGTAACCGAATTGAAAATATCAGCATCAAAGCCATCACTCACTAAAATCCCCAACTTTCGGCCTTTAAACGTATTTGGCGCATTTTTTAAAATACTAAGTGCATCCGACACAGGTAAATCGTTACGCGTTGGCATAGCCGCTTCTGCAGGCTCTGGCATGTCTTGCAGGCGTAGACCCTTAGCCACTTCTTGCGCTAATGTTTTGTCTACATTTAATAAATGCGAAATCACTCGCTCACGAATTGCTACATGCTCTACTTTTGAAAGCTCAAATACAAACGCATATTGAATGTGCGCTTGCTCTACTTCTGTTTGGCTTAAGTAAAACTGTCGTGCTTGGCTGTAATGATCGCTAAATGTTTCTGAGCGATAGCGCAGTTTATCTCCACCGCTGACTTCAGGCTCACTTGAGCTTTTAAAACCATTTACTGGGCACTCGCGGGGGTTGTGCTCATCGCCGCTCCACGAGTTGGGTTCATAATTGGCACGCCCTTTAGGGTTATGCATTGCCATATGACCATCTTGCTGAAAATGACGCATTGGGCATTTAGGCGCATTTACTGGTATATGTGTAAAGTTAGGGCCACCCAAGCGCTTAGTTTGTGTATCTAAATACGAAAAGTTACGCCCTTGTAGTAATGGATCGGGTGTAAAATCAAGCCCAGGTACAATGTTTTGTGTACAAAATGCAACTTGCTCAGTTTCAGCAAAAAAGTTATCAACGACCCGGTCAAGCACCATGCGCCCAACTATTTTTACGGGCACTTGCTCTTCCGGTATAAGCTTGGTGGCATCAAACACATCAAATTCAAATTCATCTGCAAATTGTTGGTCAAATACCTGTACACCAAGTTCCCACTCTGGAAAGTCTCCTTTGCCAATAGACTCCCACATATCGCGACGATGAAAGTCGGGATCTGCACCATTAAGTTTAAGTGCTTCGTTCCACACTACCGATTGCATCCCAGCTTTTGGTTTCCAATGAAATTTAACAAATTTCTCTTCACCTTTGGCATTAATAAATTTAAAAGTGTGAACGCCAAAGCCTTCCATAAATCGTAAAGAGCGCGGTATAGCTCTATCTGACATAGCCCACATCAACATATGTACTGACTCAGGCGATAAGCTTACAAAATCCCAAAAGTTATCATGCGCAGTTTGCGCTTGCGGAAAACCACGATCTGGCTCTGCTTTAGCGCTATGTATTAAGTCAGGAAACTTCATTGCATCTTGTATAAAAAATACAGGTATGTTGTTACCCACTAAATCCCAGTTTCCTTCTTGGGTGTAAAACTTGACCGCAAAACCACGCACATCACGCGCTAAGTCAGGAGACCCTTTGTTTCCTGCCACAGTTGAAAATCTTGCAAAAACAGGCGTTTTTTCACCTTTACGCTGAAAAATATCAGCGCAGGTTAAATCTTCAAGCGTGTCGTAAGTTTCAAAATAACCATGTGCGCCGTACCCTCTAGCGTGTACCACTCGTTCAGGGATGCGCTCGTGATCAAAGTGAAAGATCTTCTCGCGCATTACATGATCTTCTAGCAATCCGGGTCCGCGTTTGCCTGCTCGCAATGAGTTTTGATCATCGCTCACAGGGCACCCTTGTGCTGTGGTCATCGTTGGATATTCATCAGATGCGTGTTGGTGTAACTCGCCACCATGTCCTTTGTTTCCTGAGTATTTAAATGATTCGGCCATGCTTAGTCCTTCATACAATTAATTTAATGAGTTAAAAATTTAAAAGCGACTTTGCAATTGCAAAATGAAGGCCACCCGGGTAATGCTGGGTATATGGGGGTTAGCGAGGTGTTATCGGTATAAAAGCACTGAAAAGTTTACAAGGCAATGTAAGTTTTTCATACAATACGGGCACCAGTACAGTGCCCGTGTTTAAAGTATATTAAGCTTTATCCTCGTTTACTAAAATAACTTTACGGTGTGGGAATGGAATTTCGATATTGTTTTCATCAAGGGCTTTTTTAATAAGTTCAGGCACCGTGTATAAAATTTCAAAGTAGTGCTCGCCTTTACAAAATGGCCTTACTAAAAAGTCTACCGAGCTGTTGTTTAGCGTTTCTACTTCAACAAAGGGGGCTGGGTCTTTTAAAATATGGGGATGAGCATCAAGCACGCTATCAATTACCTTACGGACTACGTCGGTGTTTTCATCGTACGCCACACCAAAGTGCATATCTACACCACGAATTGGGTGGTGAGAGTGGTTAATAATTTGCGCGCCCCAAATTTGGCTATTTGGAATAATAACTTGCTGATTATCGAACGTTTGCAAAATTGTGGTAAACATATCAACCTCGGTAACTTTGCCAAAGCGCCCTGCGGCTTCAATAAAGTCGTGTACTTTATAAGGTCTAAATATTAATAACATTACACCTGCTGCTAAGTTAGACATAGCACCTTGTAATGCTAAACCAATTGCTAAACCTGCAGCGCCTAATAACGCAATAATTGACGCTGTTTGCACGCCAAAGCGGTTTAACACGGCAATAAATACAAACGCTAAAATAATATAGCGCGCCATACTGCCTAGAAATCGAAATAGTGTGTCATCTAAATGGTTATATTTATGGCATAAACCAACAATGATCCCTCTTACTTTGCCAGCAAACCATAGCCCTAAAAGTAAAATAACGATCGCGAGCAATATATTCGTTGCCCAATCAAGTGCCTTAGGTAAGTACTCGTTTAAATTTATAGTATTTATTATGTCGTCCATTGTTGTTTCCTATTGAACTGGCTTTGAATGTTAAATTAAAAAGCACAACTTTAACATAAAATTAACCAAGCAACGAATTTATACTTCGGCTCCATCACCCTTAACTTTTATGCATCAATAATATTTTTAAACCCTTTTATATGGCTACAAAGTGAGCAAGAAACTATTTTATTGCGTATATGTTATTCAATTTGTAAATAAAGCAAATGTGTTCTAAACCTTAAAGAGACACCTTGCTGAGGAACATTGTTATGCCAACAACAAAAACTATTAACAAACAATCGGAGTTTGCCCGCTGCATTGAATGTAATAAAGTAAATACATTTGCGGCCTTCCATTGGCTTGCACTTGCGTTTAAAGACATGGCGCGTGCACCTATGTTAAGCCTAGTTTATGGCCTTATATTCACGCTCATTCCCATCGCAATTATTTACTCTGCTGTATTTACAGGCACCTATTTAGTTATTTTACCGGCAACGGTTGCTTTTGCCTTAATTGGGCCTGCTTTTGCATCAGGACTTTATGATGTTGCATGGGAGCTGGAAAAAGGCCACAAGCCTACATTTGGCCACTCTATCAAATCCATGTTTAGAAATCCGGTAGGTGAATGGGGCTTTGCAATACTCTTAATGGTAATTATGATTGCTTGGATGCGCTTGGCTGCGTTAGTGCATGCTTTATATCCAAGCCATGCAAACCCCACCTTTGATGAGTTATCAGCATTTTTAACACTAGGCAGCATAATTGGTGGCGTACTATTAGTGACTGTGTTTTCTATCTCGGCTTTTTCGCCACAAATAATGATGGAGCGACGTGTAGATATTATGACCGCAGTAATAAGCTCTATGAACGCAGTAAAAACTAATTTTGCCGCAATGTTGGTATGGTCAATATGTATATTTTTATTAGTAGCTATTGGCTTTGCCACTGGCGCTACAGGCTTTATTGTAATCATGCCATTCCTTAGCTATGCCAGTTGGCATGCTTATATAGCCGTTATTAAAACCAAAAAACCTCGTGGCTACGAGTAATAACTGAGAATTTATAGTTCCAACCACACTGACTAAAAATAGCGCCAAATGGCGCTATTTTTTTAACTTAAAAAACCCAAATTGCATGTAAAAAGGGCTGGTTTTCAATTTTATTAGTACCTAGTTTGTTGTACCAATAGCGCCATTCAACACCTAGCATTAACTGTTTTGGGCTTAAATTAAAGTTTTGACCAACATCCCAATGTACAGCAGGTTGAGCAAGTAGCCACTCTTTAACTTTATTGCCTTGTTCGTCATCGCGCCCAGAAATATATTCTACATGCCCAGTAAAATAAAATGCCTGACTGGCTAATGTAAAAGGAGCACCCCATGCAAGGTCTATAAAAATACTGTCATCTTGTTTAGCTAACTGCTCTTTTTTAATCCCGCCGTTAGCATCAATGTAACCTGCAAAAGTCGTCGTTAAAAAATCAAACCCTGGTGCATCCCAACTAAGCTTTATACCGGGCGTGTATTTCATTAACCCTTCTTCACCAGCATTAATACCAAACACTAAACCAGTATCTTTTATTGGGCCGTACTTTAATGAGGTATTTAGTGCTTTAGATAAACTCAGTGTTGAGTACCACTCGCCATAAATTCCCGTATCTTGAAAACCATCACTTAGGCTGTCGTTTAAAAAGTCGATAAAAAAGTAGTTATCACCTAAGCCATGCTCAGATGCATGCTCTATGGTGTAGGTGCGTGTAAATGATGACTCTCCTGTAAAAGGGTTTAAGGCATCGCCAAAGTTTGTGTGAAGCTGTGTGACGCTCCAATTTTCTGCTGATGCAAATTGCGACAAAAGCAGTATAGATGTTGTAAACAGTGTTTTTAAAAAATTCATATAGTATTAACATATACCCCAGTTAAAATGCGGCTGGAGTATACCAGTGAGCATTCACTTACTAAATAGTTTAAGTAATAAAAAAAGATTGGTTTTTAAAATAAACAACTAATACAAGCACTAAGCGCTAAAGGGTTGGTTTTTTATAAAGCGAATACAAAAAGCAGTGTGCATAATTTACAAAAATGAGTGCACAAAATTCACTGTCTTGCTTGCTAGGTTAATTTATAAACCCAAGCTACAAAAGCAAAAAACCTTTAAAATCATGCATTTTACCCACTTTAAATAGGTAGGCACACGCTTTGCTTTATGTATTTCAAGTTTATTCGTAGCAAAGGCTACGTGCAGCAAATTACATAATGGAGACAATATGAGTAACTCACAGCATCCAATTGAATTTACAGCCCCAGGAATGGACAATGAAACTGCAAAAAAAACGATTGCAACTCTTGATAACCGCTTAGTGGCATTGCTAGACATGCAATTGACGCTTAAGCATATTCATTGGAACGTAGTTGGTCCTAATTTTATTGGGGTACATGAAATGTTAGACCCACAAGTAGACGCTATTCGCGAAATGACAGATACCATTGCAGAGCGAATTGCTACATTGGGTGGCACACCACAAGGCACACCTAAATCAATTGTTGATCGCCGTAATTGGGAAGAATACTCATTAGGTAAGGCCTTTGTTATCGAACATTTAGGCGCTTTAGATAAAGTTTACAGTGGCGTAAATGCTGACCATCGTAAAGCGATTGAAATTTTATCAGACTTAGATCCGGTATCTGAAGATATGATCACTAGCCAGCTTGGCGACTTAGAGCAATTTCAGTGGTTTGTACGTGCACACATTGAATCGTCTGCAGGCAAATTAAATCACTAATCAAATACCTATTTAGCACTACAAGGAAAGTTAGTAAATTTTAAAGGATTAAAAACTCTACAAGGACTCGTTACTAAGTAGGTTAAGGATGAAATGCATATTACAAGGATATGTTACTTATTACATAAAGGATGTAATAAATACGTCAAAAATGACTAAAGCTAACTAACGGATTTGGTAAATTTACAAGGATTGTTAAAATACAAACGCCTAGCATTCGCGTGCTAAGCGTTTGTGTTTTTTACCACTTTAAAGCTTAAAACTCCCCCACGGACCCGTAATGGCTAACGTTTTGGTTGGCATGTACACATTAACAAACAAAGTTTGCCCATCTGGTGAAAAACATGCACCTGCAAGCTCGGTTTGCCCGTGTAGTTTAGCAAAGTTATACACCTCTCCTTTTGGCGTAACTCCCCGTAAATGGTTATCCACTGTCTCTGTGTATTGATCCTCACACACAATTAAATGCCCGTTAGGCGCTACCGTTAAATTATCGCCAAAGTTGTATAACGACTCGTTTGTACTTTCTACAAATAGTTGTATTTTACCAGGCTCATTTTGCTCTAACTCAGTGCCTTCTTTTTTTGAAGGTGTGTACTTCATTACCTGACCTAACTGCTTTTTGCCCCCATTAGTACAGCAAAAATAAAGCTCATTTTTACCCCAATGAATCCCCTCACCGCGTGCAAATAACGCGGCCCCTTTTTTATAGCCTTGCTTACGTAAATCGTCATTAGGGCTTTTAGGATCTGTTATGGTGATCCATTCAACATCAAAGTTGCTGTGCAGTGGCATAGTGGGTGAATCCCAGTTTCGACTATCAAACTGAGGGTGAGCTTTAATCACCATAGCCTGTAATGTGCCACCTTTGTTTAACTTTTCTCGATGATGAGGGATAAAGCGATAAAACAAACTATCGCCTCTATCCTCAGTTAAATAAACAATACCCGTTTTTGGGTCTATTGCTGCGGCTTCATGGTTAAAACGGCCCATATCGTATAATGGCTCTGGCTTAATAAGCCCTTTCGCACTAGCGGGCACTTCAAAAATGTAACCATGTGATTCTGACAAGCCATCGTTTTTATCCATCACCGTTTCTTCGCAGGTCAGCCAGCTTCCCCAAGGTGTTACACCGCCTGAGCAATTTCTAATTGTGCCACACAGCGATAAATACTCTTGCTCACGTTTTTGCGTTTTTAAATTATAAATAATATGACTCGTGCCCCCAGGCAAAGCTACGCCATTCTCTAAAGAATCATAAGCTAAAGAGGTTTTATGATTACTAATTAAATCAGACGCGCTCTCAATATGTTGAGGATGTAATTCATGATTACGTATAAGCGCTACACGTTCGCTGTCTAATTCAATACAGCCCATACCATCGGCTCTGTCGGGTACATCAAGGCCATCATCCATTTTATCGCCAAGTTTAGATATAACCTGATATGTAAACCCCTCGGGTAAATCAAGTAACGCGTTAGTATCGGTGATTAGTGGGCCATAAGCTGGCAACTTAGTCGTTACCTCAGGCAAAGCCACGTTACCCATTGCGCTGCGCGATAAGCCAATAAAGGCAAGCGAGCCCGCACTAAATAAAAAATCTCTTCTAGAAACCATGTTATAAATCCCGCGTGTTTGTATTAATCAACCTATAGTAAAGTAATTTGCTCGCTAAAAACGCAGCGCTTTAATAAATTCACCAAATTGTAATGTTGTAACATATTGTTTATGTCAAATACATGTGGGATTAAACTTATTCATTTGCTCTAAAGGTTTAATCGTAGGATAGTAAGTTATTAATAAAAGAACGGCTTAATTAGGAATATCATGATCAAAGTATTACTAGCAACCAGCTTAATTGCCTCTTCATTCGCCACTTTAAGTAATCCACTCACCGTTGAAGAGCAACGTATCAATAAAGCCCAGACTGCCATGCCAAATGTGTTAAGCGCCTTTAAACCACAAGTAACAGAGTTTGAGCAACAATTTAAAGCCCTGCAGAACTTTAAAGAAGCCAAAAGCTTAGTGCAAGCGTATGGTTTTGAACTGTGGGAAAGCGCTAAACAGCGTATTATAAAAACTAAAAACTACGATGACCGGGCACTTTACTGGGCACGCTTGCTTTCAAGCAAGGTAATACGTACAACCGCGACTAACTTTGACCCATCTGACGCGCAAATAAATACCCTATTACATATGCTAGAAGAAACCAGCCGAGGCCGTACCGACTTAGCTTTTTCATCAGGCAGTGATAAAAAAATTATTTTGACCGGGTTTGACCCGTTTTTACTTGATAAAAATATCAACCAAAGTAATCCATCTGGGGTAGCCGCATTATTACTCGACGGCCAAGTTATTAATTACAATGGCGTGAGCGCCGAAATTAACACAGTAATGGTCCCTGTGCGCTACGAAGACTTTGATCAAGGCATAATAGAATCTCTCCTTGCTCCCTACTACGCATTGAACAACGTTGACATGGTGGTAACCGTTAGCATGGGCAGAACCGAGTTTGACCTAGAACACTTTCCGGGTAAACGACGCAGTGTCACCGCGCCAGACAACGCCAATATTGTATACAGCGGCACCCAAACAAGCCCTGTTATACCCAAGTTAAATGGCCGCTCTTTACCAGGCAATGAATTTGTAAAATTTAGCCTACCAGTAAGCGCCATGCAAAACGCCAAAGGCCCATATAAAGTAATCGACAACCGCGAAGTAACTACACTCGATAAAACCTTTAAAGCGCTTTCGTACGGCGCGCTAAAAAGTAGTGTTGCGGTAAATGGTGGCGGGGGTGGTTATTTATCTAACGAAATATCGTACCGCAGCATACGCCTACGCGATGAGCTAAACTCAAGTATACCAACGGGGCATATACATACTCCGCGTATACAACAGTTTGAGCCAGAAACAGAAGCTAAAATAGTAAAACAAATTAAAGCAATGCTAGAACAAAGCTTAGTTGCGTTGTAGCAAAGCTAAGTATTTAATATACGTGAAAAAGGGCAAAATTAATTGCCCTTTTTGCTTTTTAGTATTAGCTTTTAGGATAATTAGAAGGGAAAAACGCGCGTTTTGCCTCTTCATCAAACTCTTTTTTAAAGGCGACATCAGTGCCAATTTTGCGCGCACGTGCAACCGCCGGGCGGCTATCAACGCTTTCAAACCAACGCTTTAAATTAGGGTATGGCGCTAAACCTTCTTCACCAAGCACTACAGCAGCTTTATCAATCCAACCCCAAGCAGATACATCAGCAATGGTGTATTCATCGCCCACTATAAAGTCGCGACCTTCAAGGTGTGTATCAAGCACTTCGTAGTGGCGTTGTGCTTCACGTAAATAGCGATTAACGGCATAATCAAGCCCTTGTGGCGCCATATGTCTAAAGTGCACACTTTGCCCTGAGTATGGCCCAAGGCCCGATGCAATAAACATTAACCACGAGAGCATTTCGGCGCGATCTTCCACTTTACCCGCTAACTTACCGTGCTTTTCACTTAGGTACATTAAAATAGCGTTCGAATCAAACACACGGGCTTCCCCATCAACAATAGCAGGGGCTTTTGCATTAGGATTTATGGCTTTAAATTCGGGTGTGTGCTGCTCACCTTTTAAGGTATCAAGTGGCACAAGCTCAAACGGTAACCCTGTTTCTTCTAAAAACAATGCAACCTTCATTGGGTTAGGTGTGTGGTGAAAATAAAATTTGATCATAAAACGCTCCTAAAAGTAGTAGCTACAATTAAACCACAACTTGAGCGGTTGCTCAATAATTTACTTTCAAAGTGAATAACGACTAGCAGAGCCCTCATCTTACTTTACTAAGCTTGCTCATTCGAAAAGTGTCTGAAAATTACATTTTTTAAATTAAGGAAATAAATACAAACCATTAATAACATTGCGTTTACAAGTTTTTTTGTTTATAAAGGCGTTTAGAATGGATTCTTAAACTTTTTTATAGAGCTCCTTTCTAAATTACTTCTGCATTTATTTAAACGGATATAAAAAACTTATGCGCATTAGCAATAAACACATTAAAACAATAATAATTTCTGCATTAACTGCATCTATATTATCTGGCTGTGCTACTACATCGTCAAAAGTAGTTGAAACGCCAACGGTAGCAAGCTACAACACCACTTACTCTGGCACAAAAAGTAAATTAGTCGTAGGCCAATTTGTAAATCGCTCTAGCTTTCAGAACGGCATATTTTCTTCAGGACAAGACCGTTTAGGTAGCCAAGCTAAAACTACATTAATGAGCCATTTACAACAAACAAATCGATTTAGTGTTCTAGACCGCGACAATATGGCAGCCCTAGCAGAAGAAGCAAAGTTAACAGGTACAAAACAGGTTCTGAGTGGCGCTAAATTTGTAGTAACAGGCGATGTAACAGAGTTTGGCCGAAAAGCCATTGGCGATCGCCAACTGTTTGGTTTACTAGGTAAAGGTAAATCACAAATTGCGTATGCAAAAGTAACTTTAAATATTGTTGATGTAACAACTTCAGAGGTTATTTACTCTGTTCAAGGCGCTGGCGAATACAGCTTGTCGGAACGTGAAGTTATTGGCTTTGGTAGTACAGCATCATACGATGCAACCTTAAACGGAAAAGTACTCGATTTAGCGATTCGTGAAGTAGTTAATAAGCTTGTTAGTGGTTTAGAGTCTGGCCAATGGGGTGATAAATAATGAAAAAGTTATTACCACTCGTTGTCGTTTGTGCTGCGCTTGTAGGTTGTAATTCGACTAAAGAGCCGATTTACTATTATGGCGATTATAGCACTGCTGTTTATGCCTATTTAAAAGCGGATGAAGTAACCGCTGAAGAACAAATTACCATGCTTGAGCAAATTATTAGCGAAGCCGCTGGTAAAAACAAGCCTGTTGCGCCAGGGCTGCATGCTCACTTAGGTATGCTCTATTTTGAAACAGGTAATCCTTCATTAGGTACAAGTCACTTTGAAACAGAAAAAACACTTTTTCCTGAGTCTGTGCAATACATAGACTTTCTATTAAAATCAGCGAAAGGTGCTTAACATGTTCAACTTAAAAACACTTACAACAGCAGCATTACTAGCACTACTTGCAGGTTGTGTATCGCCCCCACCAGCACACGATTACACTGCATTTAAACAAGCAGACCCTCATTCAGTAATTATTTTGCCACCATTAAATAATACACCTGAAGTTATAGCGCCATACAGTGTTATGACACAAATGGTTGCCCCTATAGCTGAGTCTGGTTTTTATGTTTTCCCTGTAGCGCTTGTTGAGCAAACGTTTAAAGGTAACGGCCTTACAGTGGCAAGTGATGTACACCAAGTACCCGTTGAAAAACTGCATAATATTTTTGGTGCCGATACAGCCCTTTACATTACCATCGAAGAATACGGTACGAGCTATGTTGTAATATCGAGCGAAACAGCAGTAACGGTTTCAGCATCCTTAGTAGATTTACGTTCCGGTGAAAAACTATGGCAAGGTAAAGCAAGAGCTTCATCAGCAGAGCAGCAAAATAACAGCGGTGGCGGATTAGTTGGTATGCTAGTAGTTGCGGCTATTAATCAAATTGCAGAAACGGTGACCGATAAAGGGTTTGAAATTGCAGCAATTACTTCAACTCGTTTACTATCGTCTGATACTTACAATGGCCTGCTTTACGGACCTCGCTCACCAAATTACGGTAAGCCAGCACCAAGTGAAAAACAAAAATAACGAGTACCGTTATTAAGCAAAAATCAAAAAGGCCAAACTAAATATAAGTTTGGCCTTTTTAATATGACCTTTCTAAGGCATGTTCGTTAACATGCTCAATCAACTTAGGAAAAAACGCTAAAAAAATAGCCTCTAACTCATGGTAGTTTTGCGTTATATCCTCAGCAGTACCAGCAAAGTTATTAGTAAAGCGAATACGTTTGGCTATGTTATCAAGCGCAAGCCCTACCCCTTCTATCGTTTCGTACTCTTTAAACCAATCGTTTTTAGTCATGCTGGTTACAACATGCTGCATGCGCGGTGGCATAACCGCTATGCGATCATTTAAAAGTGCGTAGCTGCTGCGTTTAAAATCATTTAAAGGAAGTTTGTTAAAGTGTTGCCAATGCCTAATTAAAAAATGATCAAACAGCACGTCAATCGCTACGCCTGCAAAGCGTTTTCGCTCGGGCGAAAAGTACTGTTTGGCTTCTTTTACTAAAGGGTGTGAGTCGGTAAACTTATCAACTAAGTAGTGATTTTCTAGTGCGTTTTTAACGCTACTTGGCAGGTGCTGTGCATACCTGCGGCCGCCAAAATCACCCAGTAAATTTCCAAAGTGCGAATCGGCTGTAGGCTTTGCTAAATAAAGGTGAGCTAAGTAATTCAAAGTGTTCTCAGTTTATTGTGCTTTTTAAATAGTAACTTAGGGATCTAACCTATACTATGCTTAGTATAAGTTTTATTTAATTATAAAGTTGATAAGCATGGAAAATATATTCCAAACTAGCCGTTTTTTAGTTGTGATTGCGGTTATTACCGCAGCAATATCATCACTTCTTGTTTATGTTTCGTGCATTAATATTGTTTTTAATAGTGTGGCTTCAACCATACTCAATTTGCCCGATTCAGCAAAAGCCGGTAAAGCCCTAATCGTTGAACTACTTAAAATCCTCGATTTACTCTTAATTGGTATTACTTTACAAGTTATAGCCATTAGCTTATATCGCCTGTTTGTATCACCCATCAAATCAAAAGAAAGTAAATTTTTAGCCGCTTTTAATATTAAAGATTTTCATGATTTAAAAATAACCCTAGTACAAGTAACTTCTGTGGTACTCGTTATACTATTTTTGGAGCATGCAGTAGAATTTGGCGGCACAATAGAAACTCTTTATCTAGGAATAGCCATTGCCATTGTTATTGCTGCCTCTACATTTGCATGGCGCTCAATGAAAGACTAATTACACAATATTGAACATGTTTAGTACGTTTGCCAAATTCACCCTGTACAAACCATTTTAGTACGTTTTGTACTTGTTTAATTTAGGCTTTATTACCTTTGGGTATGTAACTTGCTGATACTCATATTCTTACTTTAAAAGTTAAACGTAAATAACGCTTATTGATATCTATTAAAAGGAGGACATTATGAGTAATAAACAACTAATTACGACGATAGGTGTAGGTTTAGCAGCGGCTTCTGCCGGTATGCTAACAAGGAAAACTTTACAAAAATCGTGGGAAAAGGTTACCAACGAGCCCGCCCCAAAAGACAAGCCAAGCGAGCATACAGATCTTAAAGAAGCCGTTACATGGGCGGTGGTATCTGGCATTGGTGCAGGCGTGGCAAGAATGGCCGTACATTACGTACTAGACAAGCGCAAGTCAAAGTGAGTCAACATTTAGCCTAGTGCATTTAAAACACACTAGGCACTGCAATTCAATATAACATGCAAACATAGCTACTTAGACCAAGTTATTTCGGCTAATTGATTGGTCGCTGTTTGATGAATAATGAGGCCGTTATTACCCATACGCATGTGCCTAATTAGGCCAGAGTAAACGCCTTCTTTACTCGGAATTTGCCAGCTTTGCATGGTTTGAGTTTTTAAATCAAACCTAACTAGTGTTTCGGGGCGCTTGGCCGACTCATTAAACCAAATAGCATTATCGGCATATTCAATGGCATACGGGTGGCTGTTTGCGCCGCTGGGATTATCCCACTGCGTTATTTTACCTTTTTTGGGGTTATAGCGGCCCAATTTCCCCATGCCAGAGTTTACATAAAACACCATATCATCAGGCGTAATAGCAAGGCGCCTAGTATGTGTTTTAGCACCTGGGAGTTTTATTTCGCTAAGCGCCATAGTGTTTTTATCAACTTTAACTAAACAGTTACTGCCATTACACGACACCCAAGGCGTCCCGCTTGAATCAAGCTTTATACCATAAGGCCGCGAGCCTTTAGTAGGCAAAGTAGCCAGTTTAATATCACCGCTTTTAGGGTTTAGCCTGCCAATCATGTTGCTGTGCTGCAGGGTAAACCAAAATATGCCCGCATCATCAAACACGCCTGTATGTGGGTCACGGGCGTTTTTATCAGGCATTTTATACACTTTAAATTTTTCGGTTTTTAAATCTAAATACCCCACCGTGCCATTTTTATTACCTAAAAACCAAGGGGTTTGATTTTTATCAAGCGACACACTGTGCGCATACGTACCACTTGGCAACGTGTACTCTTTCATTTCACCGGTTTTAGGGTTTAACCTACCTAAAATATTGCCCCACTGGCCAACCCACCAAATAATGCCATTTTTACCTTGCACAGGGTCGCGAGCGCGTTGCCCAAGCGTAGGCACTTGCCAGTATTTAAAGCTAAGTTTTAAATCGCCTTTAACCACAGTTGACTCGCGCTTAGTGTTAACAGGGTAATGCTTGGCCAAATACGTGCTTATATCTTTACTAAGCGCAGTACCCTCGCCTGTATCTACCATATAGCTTATAAGTGTTTGCCAATCCGCTTGGCTATAACCTGCACTACGCTCAAGGTTGTTTAAACTATGGCAACTGGCACAAAGCTGCTCAACTAATACCCCAGGCTCGTTACTCAATGCAGGTAACGGCGCAGCTAAAGCTCCTAGCGCAGCCATTGCTGCAACGTATTTATTAAATAAAAATCGATTTTTACGCATAACGCCCTTCCTTTTTAATATTAAAGCACAGGGCGAAAGTGTTTGCTATGTGAGCACTTTTAGCTTTTAGCTTTTAGCTTTTAGCTTTTAGCTTTTAGCTTTTAGCTTTT
>NZ_CAWUKC010000011.1:0-70786 GCF_963922945.1 uncultured Pseudoalteromonas sp.
GGTAATGAGCGCAGCTTTGAAGCCACAGTTACTAATAATACCTACACGATTACCGATGCAGATTTATCAAGCTTAAACGATGGCACATTAACCGCCACAGCCACAGTCAGTGATGTAGCAGGTAATACAGCAACCGATACAGACACCGCCATTCACGATAAAACAGCCGTAACCAGCATTGATGTTGCAACAGGCGATGACGCCGTTATTAATGCAGCAGAGCAAAGTAATGTAGTGGTAAGTGGTGTAATTGAAGAGGCTGATGCTAACCAAACAGCCACTGTGGTATTTACCGACATAAATGGTAAAAAAGTCACGGTTGAAAACGTCTCGATTAATAGCGCAGGTGAGTGGGCAATTAATGCCACGAATATTTCAGAGCTTGCTGATGGTGAAATTACAGCAAGTGTTAGCGCACTAGACGTTGAGGGTAATTTAGCCACAAACGAAACCACCTTTACTAAAGACACCACCATTAATATTGATATTGATACGGGTGAAAACGGCATTAACAGTAGAGCCTTTAAAGCAGGTGAAGTAACTACGCTAAACGGTACAACCGATGCTGAGCCTGGATCTACAGTCACGCTCACTATTTTTGATGGCACTACTAGTGAAGTAGTGACTGCAGCAGTCGCAAATGGTGGGATTTGGACCGTTAACGGTATAGATGTATCTGAGCTTGATGATACAAAGCAGTGGACTATTACGGCAACTGTTACTGATTCTGCAGGAAACACAGCGCAAGATGTCGCACCAACACTCGATGCGCTTGATAGCCAAACATTAAACGAAAGTAGTACTGCAAATGACGGCACAAGCTCAGCCACTAGTTCAATAGAAATAGATGACGCTGATCTTACATTAAGTGCAAACCAATCTGGTCTTGAAAGCTTAACGGTAGACGGCAACCCTGTTTCGGTTACCTTAGCAAACGATGCTTTATCTTTAGAGGTAAAAGACTCGCAAGGTAACTTAGTGCTAAGTGTGTCGCTTGCAGGTGGAGAACTTACTACTACGCTACATGCACCTATTGATCACGAAAGTGAAAGCTTACTTACTGATATTTTTGTTGATGCACTACAAACAGATGCCGATGGCACAACCGAACTAGTCGTTGTACCAACAGTCGTTACTATTACCGACTCTGCCCCACAAAGTAGTGACGACAGTTTTACAGTTACAGAAGCCGACACCGATGCGGGTAGAGTATCAACAGGTAGCTTAGTCACAAACGACAGTGTAATTGAGGGCGCACCAACCGTTACAAGTGTAACATTTAATGGCACTGATTATGATGTAACAACAAGTACATCAGCTACGATTGTAACCGATGAAGGTACATTAACGGTTAACAGCGATGGCACATGGAGCTTTAACGCGCTTGATAATCGAGACTCAACGCCTTCACCACAGTTTACGATTGAATACACAATAGAAGATCGCGACGGTGTTGGTAGTTCAACAAGTACAGCCACATTTACTGTGCAAGATGGCAGTGCGGGTAGCTTTACAAATCAAACAGAAACTTATACAGAAAGCGATTATGGCAGTACTGCAAGCAGTGGTAAAAACTTTACTGTAGAGGCAGGTTCTGACGCACTAGTTGCTAATTCAATCACCTTTGATGACACTATCACAAACTTAAATGCGTTAAACTTAACAAGTGCTGGTGTAGCTATTACCTTTGTATTAAGTGCAGACGGTAAAACAATTACAGGCTCTGCTAATGGCAGCGAAGTAATTAGCTTTAGCGTTAGTGCAACGCAAGATGCTAATGGTAAAGATTTAGATGCTAGGGTTCAAACAACATTAAGCTTACCGCTTGATAATCCTGATGGAGAAAATATAGATTTTGCGCTTTCTCTTAATGGTGAGGATAGTGATGGTACGGTAATTAGCGGTGCGGGTTACGTAACCATAACCGTTCAAGATGGCGGTGGGCCTCAGGTTGAAGATACCTCAGAAACACCTATTAGTATTGACGAAAGTGGTTTAGACCCCGCTAATAATATCACCGTATCTCAGCAAGGTACCGTGAGCACAACAGTTGGCAGTGACACAATAACATCGCTAGCATTCTCTAGTGATTCACAACCAAATTTAACTGCCGGTGGTGTCGCGCTTGTATACACTTTAAGTGATGATGGAAGAACGATAACGGCAAATACTGGCGAAGGTACAGAAACAATTTTTGTAGCGACGTTACCCGACATTAATGGCACGAGTAATCAAAACTTGACATACGAGTTTACGCTTTACCGTCCATTTGACAACACAATAGAAGGTACCGGCGTACCATTGCAAGTCGAAGTGATCGATAATGATGGGGACAGTAATACGACCACATTAAACATTACCGTTAATGATGGCGGGGCAGAGCATACTCAAAATGATATTACTTTAAATGTTTCTGAAACACCTAACAGAGTGGCTGACAATAACGAAGATGGAGATGGCCAAGCAAATACTGATACTGATACCTCATTTACAGTAACAGCAGGTCTTGATGATGTAGTGGACATGCAAGTTAGTATTACTGATGGGGCAGCGGTGCTTGATAGTAATGGTAATCAGCTAACGCAAACTACGCTCGATGAGAACGGTAATGCTGTCACCACAAATATTGTTTGGCAAGTTAATAGCGACGGTACCGCACAAGGTATTTTAGAAGGCACTTCAACCGAGGTCTTTAAAATCACTTTACCAGATGTGAATGTTGATGCACAAACCTCTGCCACCTATGCTATTTCATTCGAAATTTCAGGTGCAATAGATCACACAGGTGATACCACAGATGCACCGCAAATAGTGATTCCAGTGTACACAGAAGATACCGATGGTTCACAAGTTACAAGTAATGTTACGGTGACATTAAACGACGGTACCGACCCTGTAATAGCTAACTCAGCTACAAGTGTTGATGAAGCTAACCTTAGAGGTAATGACTCAATAACGGCAACAGGGCAAATTAGTGTTACCCAAGGCTCTGACGAGATTATTGAGATTAAGCTTGTAGATGACTTTATAACAACCTTTAACAACGAAGGTTACGTTACTGCAGACGGAAATAATGCAATTACATTAAACGATAAAAACGCTGATGGCTGGTATATCGCTACAGCAAATGGCGAAGATGTTTTACGTGTTAAATTTAATCCTGATGGCTCTTACACTTACGAGCAATTTACAGCAATAGAACATCCTGATGCTAACGGAGCCAATACGAAGGATATTAGTTTTGATGTAACAGCTGTTGATGCTGATGGCGATACAAATAACGCGTCAGTAACTATTTCAATAACAGATGATACACCAACAATTGATGCAAACCCTGTTGAAGTCAATTTAGTCGAGGGGCAAAGCACGACTATTGATTTATTAGATACAAACAGCAATGACTTTGTAGGTAATGATAATAACCCAGGCGCTGATGGTGCCAAACTGTCTTCATTTAATTACGGTGGTACTGAATATACTGCGTTTGATTCAGGCAGTGATACCAACGGTAGCTATAAAGAAGTGGCTCTGCAAGATGAAAATGGTAACGATACTCAAGGTACATTGAGAGTATACGAAAGTGGTAAAGTGGTATTTGATACATCTGCATTTGATCAAACAGCAAGTGTTGATTTTAATGAACAAATTACTTACAACGTCATAGATAATGATGGTGATGAAGTGACAGGTTCGATTATCGAACTGACCACTAGTGATGCTGAAGGTTCGATGAGCGTAACAGCACAAAATATCCGTGAAGATGCAACTGATGATAATGGCATTGTAAACTCAGCGCGTAGCCAAATCACAATAAGTATTGACCGGGGAGACATAGATCAAAACGAAACAGTGAGTGAAATTAGAATAGAAGTTGCCTCTTTACAAGGCGGTGAACTTTACCTCAATGACGCTTTAGCAACTGATAACGCTAATGTTTCGATTGTTGATGGCTACTATGTATTCACTGGCGATACGATTACAATTAACGCTGATGATACAGTGACAATAAATGACTTATTTTTTCAACCTGCGCAAAATAGTTCAGATGAAACCCAATCTGTAACTGTAAATATAGAGGCGACAATTGGCATCGGCAGTGCCTCTAGAGAGTTGTCGGCTAGTGATACTATTGCCGTTGAGTCAGTGGCTGACACCCCTGACTGGGATGGCACAAACGATTACAGTTACACAACTGCAGAAGATACCGAAGCTGCTATTAATATTGGCGCTACACTGCAAGATACAGATGGCTCAGAAACACTCACTTATATAATTGATAATATACAAGAGGGCTTAATTGTTACCGCCAATGGCCGTACGCTATCAAACGGTGATGAAATAACCGCAGCAGAGGCACAAAGCTTAACTGTAGTTGGCGAAGAGCATGTAGCGGGCACGTTTACTTTTGATATTACTGCTGTAGCAACAGAAGCTGAAAACAACGATAGTGCATCATCAAGCACGCAAACGGTAACGGTTGAAATAACCCCTGTTGCTGATGAGCCTCGCTTATTTGTGCGAAATCAAACCGTAGACGAAGATGCGCTCACCCCTGCTATAGACTTATTCAGTGGTTTATTAGTTGACCAAGACGGCTCCGAAACACTTAGTTTTGAAGTTGTACTGCCAGCAGGTTTTGAGCTGGTAGACGAAAATGGAAATGTATTAACGCAAGATACAGATGGCAATTGGCTTGTAAGCGATGTAGAGCTGCAAGCAGGGAACATATTCTTAAAACAAAAAGAAGATGCCAGCCGTGCAACCGATGCTACCTTCGATATAACGGTTACAGCTATTGCAACAGAAGCTACAGGAGAAGTAGCACGTACACAGCCAGATACTTTGCAACTTACTGTTATAGGTAAAATAGACCCACCAGAGCTTGATGAAGAAAACAGTAACGATAATTGGGCATTTACGACAGTAGATGATAACAACTTTACGCTGAAAAATACCCAAGGCATAGAAGATACTAACCTACGCTTAGATTTCTTAATTGTGACCTCTGATGTGGATCAGTCAGAAGCAATTAGTTTAGTTATTTCTGATTTACCAGACTCGGTAATGCTAGTAGATGTAAACGGCGACCCAGCAGATTTACCAATTGTTGGTACTGATGCTAACGGCAAGCCAATGTACAGCTTAACGGCTGCAGAGATGGAAAATTACTATTTAGCGCCAGTAGATGACTTTAGTGGTGAAGTTAACTTTAATATTAAAGTAGTCCCGACTGAGGCTGATGGTGATACTGCTGATTACAACATTGCTGTAACTACAAACTTTAACCCAACAATCGACAATAATACGCAAAGCCTAGCTACAACGTCTGAGGGCAGTGAAGATACACGTATTGCGCTTAACTTTAACCCAGATTTAATCGACAGCGACGGGTCAGAAACAATAACAGGTGCTGTAATTACAGGTATACCAGCAAACACTACCCTGTATGTTGATGGCAGCGAAGTGAGCGTAGGTAGTGGGTTTGATTTAGCTGATTTAATCAATGCCGAATACCCAACGCTTGAGGATGTTTTAGCCAGCGATAGAGTGCGTTTGCTGCCTGATGAGGATTTCTCTGGCACGCTAACTGTTGATGTACTTTACACGGTGACCGATACCTCTAATGTAGGCAGTGTGAGCGAGGATATTAGTAGTCAAGTTACAGTCACTGTTAATGGACAGGTTGATACCCAAAGTAGTGCTGAGCGCGATAACAGTGGTGCTGTTACCCGCCTTGAAGCAACGGATGAAACAATTACGAGCTCAAGCAGAACACTAAGCCTATCGGGGGCTGTTAGCTTTACAGAAGAGGATGTTGATGGCTCTGAGGTTATTACTCATATAGAGATAATACTTCCTGATGGCGTAAATATAGAGGTGCTTCATCCAAATGGTGCGTACCCAGATGGCTCTGGCCGCTGGATTATACCTATAGATGCAGGCACAAGTGACACAGTAACAGACGTAATTAATGACCTACTTGCTGATGTAACCTTAGAAGCACAAAACTCTACAGGTGATATAGAGGTTACTGTTAAAGCCCGTGTAGCTGATGGCAGCCATGCAGTATTACTAAGTGACAATTTTACCGTTAACTTTACTGTTGAAGGAGACGGCAGTACGTCAAAGGCTTCTGAAGTAGGGCAATTACAAATTTCTGTTGTTGATGCAGTAGAAGATGAAGCCGTAGATTTTACAGGTCATATTAATACCAGTTTAACTGACGATGAAAACGATACCGTTACTGTTTACATAAACGCTGATAGCCTACCTGAAGGCCTTATTATTGAAGGTGATGGGGTTATCGCAATTCCAGGCGATGACGGTGAAGTTGCTGAATATATTATTCCTGAAGAATCACTTGGCAATTTAAGCTTTACTAGTGCAGGTGAAGACTATTCAGGGCAGTTAATTATTCCGGTAACCATCATTGCGGTAGATGATGATAGTGGCGATGAATATATTGATGACACACAATCGTTAGAAATAGATGTAACCCCAGTCGCGGATGGTGGTGAGTTTAGCGCTGCTATTAACAAAATTAAGGAAGATAACCGCACTACAGCCCTTGGCTTAACATTAGCTTTAACCGATTTAAACCAAGTAGATGATGAATCAAACCCTGAGCAAAATGGGGGAGTTGAAGAAGTTGATTTTTCTCAGCCAATTACGATTACCTTACCAGATGGCGTTGGGTTGTATGACCCTAATAATATGTTTACCGACAACGGTGATAACACATATACATATAACGGTACAGAGGCAGAGTTTGCTGATGCGCTAGCAAGTATAGGGGTTGAACCAATTGAAGACCAATCTGGTACTGACATAGATATTCAAATAACGGCAACCATTGTTGATACCGCACTATTAAGTACAGGTACTGCCACTGATACAACACAAGTTACTAATACAATTAGTATTGCAGTAGAGGCGGTAACTGACGAAGCAGTATTAACAGTAGCTGATGCACAAGGTAGCGAAGATGCCGATATAGCATTAACAGGCCTAAGTGCGCTACTTAAAGATGATGACGGCTCTGAAACTATTTCAATTACTATCTCGGGCGTACCAAAAGATGCCATACTAAAAGATGCTGATGGTAATTTACTTGTTAATAATGGTAAAGATGGTGGCACCTTTAATGGTGAAGACACGACAAGCTGGACTGTCACTGCAGAGCAACTAGCTGGTTTGATTATTGTGCCGCCACTTGATTTTAGTGGTGAATTTGAATTAACTCTAAATGCGCTAACTCAGGATGAATCACCAGGTGATATAGATCAGACCTCAGCCTCGTTTATGGTTGTTGTAAACCCAGAAGCCGACGCACTGGATTTTTCTAAAAAGCCATTTGAAAGCTACGATGGACAAGAAGATGACACCTTGACTATTGACTTAGAGGCCTTTAGTGAAGAAGCGGATGGCACGGAGTCAATTCTGTTAACAGTTAATATAGCCGCTGATTCAGATGATTCAGTCTTGCAGTTTGTAGATGGTAAAGCGTTTATTACAGTAGGAAGTGAAACTGTGTTCTTTACTAGCGATGGTAATGGCGGCTTTAGTGCAACAATTACCAGTGACAGTAACTCTATTGAAAATTTTGACTTTAATGCCGGTGGCCTTGCGTTTGGCACATTAAACATGAGTGTTGATGTTGCAACTGTTGATAGCGCACAAATTAATGGTGAAACCGTAACAAGTGTGGGAGAGACACAATCATCAGAATTTATTATTGAATTAGAACCGCAAGCTGATGCGCCGTTATGGACAGCTGCTGAGGATGTAAATAGTAATTCAACTAATAATATTGCGCTAAACCTGGATGTTGATTTACAAAACCCTGCAGCAGATGAAACGGGCTATATTGAAATTACCGGCTTACCTGATGGATACAACTTTAACGTTGGAGAAAAAGTCGGTGATACGTGGACTGTTGATATTGCTGATATTGAAGCCTTAGCAATTGTTGATGCCGACGCTGGTGATAGTTTCACGCTAACGCTTAATGCGTTTTCTACACTTAATGGTGAAACGCAACAAGCACCTACCGAAGAGGTGAATGTGACTATTTCAGCTTCAGCAAGTAACACTTCAAGCTCGGGTGGAGCTCAAGCTCAATCATTTAATGAAGGTTATGGTGGTAATGATACAGCTCATCAGCAAAGTATAAATGATAGCTTAGAAGGCGATCAAAACGTATGAAGCTAAAGCTACAACGTGAACAAATGCAGCTACTTGGCAAGCACATTGCTGATGCCCTGCATTTACGACATCAAAGTGATAACTTGTTACTGGGTTTACCTAGTAACGAGTTTTCGGCCCATCATCTAGAGCAAGCACTTAGCAACATAAACGTCAGTGCTCAGCAACAAAAAGACCCTAAACACTATGCTTACCCAGCTCTAGCGCTTGATAAACAAGGCGACTTTTATTTTTTTGCAAGTAAAGGTGAAAGTACATTTAGTACAAACGACGAACACGCCAAACAGTTAAGCGAAATCGATACATCACTAATTTGGTATTTATCGCACGATAATGTCACCGATGATCGCTCTGAAAAGCTCCATACCCGTATACCTAGCTGGTTAAGACCTGCTTGGGAGCAGGTAAAACCCTTTTATAATTCATTGCTATTGGCGTCACTAACGGTAAATTTACTCGCTTTAGTGGTTCCGCTATTTACTATGAATGTATACGACCGTGTAGTGCCCAATGCTGCGCTCGATACCTTATGGGTGTTGGCTACAGGTGCAACAATAGCTATTGTGTTCGATTGGTTGTTAAAGCAATCTCGCGGGCATTTGACTGATGCTGCAGGCAGACAAATAGATTTACGTATAAGCAGTATGTTATACGCTAAAGTGCTTGGCATGCGTTTAGAGCAGCGGCCAGCCTCTGCAGGGGCTTATGCAAAACAAGTTCAAGATTTTGATAGTGTTAGGGAATTTATTACCTCTGCAACACTGGTCTCTGTTATTGACCTGCCCTTTACCTTACTATTTTTAGCATTAATATTTTGGCTTGGTGGGTTGATTGTACTCATCCCTGTTGCTGTGCTCAGTATTGTGATTATTACCAGTGTTGTATTACAAGCTAGACTAAACGAAAGCGTAGAGCAGGCATCTAAGTTATCGACTCAGCGCCAAGCGTACTTAATTGAGAACTTAAATCAGCTTGTTGAATTAAAGCAAATGAATGGCCAAGCAAGTGCACAGCAAAAGCTTGAGCAAACACTCGCTCAAATGGTTGATTGGCAAAATAAATCTCGCCACAGTGCAACAACACTTACACATACGGTTGCTAGCCTCAGTCAGTTTACAAGTATTGGGCTAATCGTATTTGGCGTGTACTTAATAAGTAATGGCGATATTAGCATGGGCGCATTAATAGCTATTGTTATGCTAAGTGGTCGAGCATCAGGGTCTATATCTTCGCTGGCAGGGCTTGTTTTAAAGTACAAGCAAACGCAAACAGCTATCGAATCAGTTAAAAATATAATGGCATTAGAGCAAGAGCAGCAAAGCGGCGAAAGCACAATTGATGCTGCCCTAAATGGCAATATTACAGCGCGTTATTTAAGCTTTCAGTACCATGAGCAAGAGCTTGAAGCTATTCATAATATTAACTTTGATATAAATAAGGGTGAAAAAATAGGACTTTATGGCCGCGCAGGGTCGGGTAAATCAACATTACTGGCTATTATTGCGGGCCAATATAGAGCAACCTCAGGGCAGCTTTTAATAGATGATATAGATATAAAACATTGGTCTTTAAGTGCATTGCGCAGGCAAAGTGGTTGGGTCGCACAAAGCCCTAGTTTGTTTTATGGTTCCGTACTTGAAAATATCACATTAGGTGCACAAAACATCAACCCTACCGACCTCACTAATGCGCTTGTGCAATCAGGTGTGAGCCGATTTATAGACCGTTTAGAATCGGGGCTTGAAACGCAAGTCGGTGAATTTGGACGCTTTCTATCAGGCGGTCAGCGGCAAGCAGTATGTATTGCTCGCGCGCTACTGCAAAGTAATAACGCGTTGCTTTTATTAGACGAACCCTCTTCAGCAATGGATGAAGGGCACGAAAAGCTATTAATAAAAACCTTAAAAGAGCGCACCGAAACAGTGGTTATTTCTAGCCATCGTAAAGAAATGCTCTCTATTTGCGATAGAATTTTTGTGATAGAGCAGGGTCGTTTAAAAAGCATAGAAACACCTACGTCTTTATTTGCTGAAAAATCTAATGGCGGTGTAAGGTTGGTGAGCAAAAAGGTTACCCGTGTTAGCCAGTCTAAAGTTAAAGGAGCTTCGAGTAATGGCTGATTTATATATGGGTCAATTACATGCTGCTAAACAAGCTAAAAGACTTGTTTTAATAGTATTTTCTTTACTGCTAGTTGCTTTAATTTGGGCTACGTTTGCTGAGTTAGAAGAGGTGATTTTAGGCCAAGGTACGGTTATACCTGTTCAGCGTGTTCAAACAATAGAAAACCTTGATGGTGGCATATTAAAGGAGGTACTTGTACAAGAAGGGCAATTAGTTGAAGCTGGAGACCCCCTGCTGTTAATAGACGAAACCCGTTTTGCAGCCGCATTTGCTGAGTCAAGCCAAGAGCGTGAGTCGCTGCTAGCTAGACGAAATCGGTTAATGACGGAGCTCAAAAGCGTTGAAATTGATGAGCAAATTAGTTTAGGTGCAAAAATAAAAATTTTAGAATTTTCTAAAAATGGTGTTTCTGACGCAGTATATAGGCAAGCCTATAACACTTATTTGTCGCGATTAAAGCAACTGAAATCACAATTACAACAACGGACTCAAAACTTGTTGCAGCAAGAGCAGGCAAGTAACGAGCAGCTCGCTAACATTAACGCACTTAGACAAAGCTTAAAATTAACTAGCAAAGAGGTTGCGTTAACTCAAAGTGCAGTCAATGCTGGTGCAGTGGCTGAAATGGAACTCGTTAAATTACAGCGTGATGAAATAGCCATGAAGGGGGAACTTAATCAAGCAAATGCTTTGCTACAGCAGCTAAAAGCAGCTAAAAACCAAGTAAGAGAAGAACGCAAAGCGGTTGTTTTTGATTATTTAGCCGATACACAAAATCAGCTGGATGAGGTAAGTAATGAGCTGGCAAAAATTTTACAAAGCAGCAAAGCATTAGAAGATAGATTAATAAAGGCACAGGTGAAAGCGCCGGTGCGAGGGACTGTAAAAAATATAGTATCTCGCTCTATCGGCAGTGTTATTGAGCCTGGCGAAGTAATGATGGAAATAGTACCACAAAACGATCAACTCTTAATCGACACTAAAGTACAGCCTAAAGATATTGGCTTTATAAGAGTGGGTATGCCCGCCAAGGTTAAGTTTACAGCATACGATTTTGTTATTTATGGCGGATTAGAAGGAGAGGTTACTTATATCAGTGCGGATGCTCAATACTTAGAAGATGGCACTGCTTACTACCAAGCTTATATAAAAACCACTGCAAGTGAAATTGCCCAACAACCCATAATACCAGGTATGCAAACTCAGGTAGATATAATTACTGGAAAGAAAACAGTTTTAGATTACTGGTTAAAACCTTTGCTAAGAGCAAAGGCAAATGCCATGCGTGAACCATAATAGGAATATTAAATGCGAATTTTAGGATTACTCTCTGCTTTAGCTTTAACACCCGGCTATGTAAGTGCTCTTACGTTAGAGCAAGCGGTAGCAGAAACATTAAATACAAACCCTCGCTTAATGCAAAAATATGCCAGCTTTGAAGCTAAGTATCGCGATAAGCGCAGTGCATTTAGTGAGTATTTACCGCAAATACGTTTATATGCGGCTTATGGCTATGAACACGTTAATTATAAATCGGGTAGCGAATTTGACACAGAGTTAGATCGTCGTGAATTAGGCTTAAAAATAACGCAAATGCTGTTTGATGGCTTTAGCACCTCTTCTGAGGTGGCTCGATTAGATAATGAAGCGCGTGCCGATCAGCTTGGTTTAATTTCAGAGGCAGAGAACATCAGCCTTGAAGTAGTACAAGTGTATCTAGATCTCTTAAAAGCTGTAGAGCTAATTGAACTATCTGAAAAAAATATCGAAATACATAAAAAGATTTTAAGTGATATAGAACAGCGCCATCAACGAGGTTTGTCAAGTGATGCTGATGTAGCTCAAGTGCAGTCGCGTTTAGCAACATCTCAGTCTGGTTATTTAGCGGCTAAAAATAACCTATTAGATTTACAAGCAAATTATTATGATCTAGTGGGTGAATACCCTGATAATCTTGTTATTCCTAAAGCAGATGCACATTTTTTGCCTGACTCATTAGAGGAAGCGATTAGAATTGCGAAAAATTCACACCCTGAAATTGCTGCTGCTATTTACGATATTCAAGCAGCAGATAAGCAAATACAACGAGAAAAAAGCGGTTACTGGCCAAAGGTGAGTTTAGAGCTTGATGTTGCAGATAACCGAAATATATCAGGATCACCAGGGCGAGACGATAACGGCCGTGTAATGCTAACAATGAGTTACGACTTATACAGTGGAGGTAAAACAAATGCGGACACTGACGCTGCTAAATGGCGCTATCAAGAGGCTGTAGCGGTAAAAGATTCAACTCATAGGCAAGTTAAAGAGGCAACAAGCTTTGCGTGGAATGCTTATGTTTTTTTAGATGAACAAAAGAATTTTTATCAAGAAAATGTTGGCTATGCAGAAGTTGCACAACAAGGCTACGAAAGACAGTTTGGGTTAGGGCGTCGCTCATTATTAGATGTACTTGATTCGCAAATTGAATTATTTACTGCAAGAAGAAACTATATTGAATCAGCCTATGATCAACGTATTGCTAGTTACAGATTGATCAATGCAACGGGCCGTTTGGTGAGCGCCTTAAAAGTAGATAAGCCAGACGCTTGGCAGCTTGGAGATAGATAATAATGAAAAACGTAACTTTATTAAGTGCCGCTTTACTTTTAACCGCCTGTGCGACAGAGCCAGGTCCATACGAACATAAACTACAATCTAATGATCTACTTGATCAGGATCAAGACGGCGTTATTAACGAGCGCGACAAATGTGTAGATACACCGCTTAAAGCGGTAACAGATAATGATGGTTGTCCGCTAGAAAAAAACATAAGCACAACACGTGGTGTGGTAATTAACTTTGAATTTGATAAATATGTACTCACAGCTGAGGAACAGGAAAAAGTTGTAGAGCTTGCTCAATCAATTAAAGATTCACCATTATTGAACGTTATTTTAATTGGTGACACGAGCAAAAAAGGCTCTATTGATTACAACCAAAAGTTAGCATTAAAGCGTATCGAAACAGTAAAGACAGCTCTGCTTGCGCTTAATGTAGAAGAAGAGAAAATTTCGCAACAAACCTTTATTGAAACCAAAAAAATACCGACTGAGCTGCAAGGACGAGAAACCCGTGTTATTGCATTAGTTGAAGGTGAACAGTCGAGTGTTATGCAAATGCAATTTGATGTATACAACTCAACTATCTAAATTGCTTACTTCAATTTAAAAAAGCCCGTTTTAAAACGGGCTTTTTTATGCTTAAGCGTACCTTAATCCTTTTATTATACACTTTATACATATTGGTGACTTATTAAGGGATTTACATGGCTATTCAAAAAAAACTAAAAGAAAAAACTCGGCACTTTATTGATTCGAAGCACATGCTAACGGGTATAACTGTGGCGTCATTTTTAGAGTCTACAATTGTCCCCATTCCACTTGAGGCCGTGCTTGTACCGCTTATGCAAGCACGCCGTGAAAAGCTTTGGTTAATCGCATTAATGGCCACATTAGGGTGTATAATAGGGGCTTTATTTGGTTATGCGCTGGGTTATTACCTGTTTGATGCGATAGGTGACTGGGTTATTGACATGTTTTCAAGCCAAGAGCAATTTGAAAATGTTAAGCAGCAAATGCAAAACCAAGGGTTTTGGTTTGTAATGACGTTAGGAATAGTGCCCATTCCGTTTCAAATTGCGATGCTCGCTGCAGGCGCTACAAAGTATTCAATAGGTTTGTTTTTATTAGCATCAGGTATTGCGCGCTCTATTCGCTACTTTGGTTTAGCTATTGTTGTGTATTACGCAGGTAATAAAGCAGAGCAAATAATCAGTAAGCATAAAACCAAGGCGATGATTGCTATTACTATTTTAGTATTGGCATTGTGGGGAATAAGCACCCTAATATAGCTTTAAACTCCTCAGTTAACCATACAATGCGAACACTGCTGCTCAATATCAAAGCAGTATTTGTGTGGTTATCCTTTGTATTTTGTTTGCACTGCTTGGCTTTAATCTCAGGTCATTTTTATGTTAAAGCACTAAAGCAACAAGCACTTTGTAAGGTATCGCTCTATAGCGTTTTTTTCGTGTGCTATAGTTTGTTAATAACGCACTAAAAAGCGCCGCCCTATGATTGAAACTGTAAAGCTTACCGTTCGGCTGTCTAACTTTTTTAAAATGAGTTGGGTAAATAAAACGGTAAGTATAGCGTTACTGCTCTACATAATTATTTTTTCAATTTATGCTTTAAATAGTTTCCCGCCTTTAAAGGTACAAAATAACGTATATGGTTTTACGACCGATTTTTGCAATCTTATTGTACTTGTATTCCTATTTTGGATAGTGCAATGCTCTGAGCTTTCAAAACAAGCGTATGTGTACTCTACGTTGGGTTTATCTTTATGGAGTATGGGCACAACGGCCGATGTAATAGATGAATTAGTTGTGCAGCCTTATTGGATGAGTGTTTACTTTGAAGATTTATGTAGAACCATAGGCATGCTTTTTACCGCCTATGGCTTGTTTAAAACTATGCGTTTTGTACAAAGTATCCATAACCGTTTAGCGCGTGAGTTAATTATTGATGACTTAACACAAGTACATAATAGGCGTTATTTTTATCGACACGTTAAAAGTGTTTCTGTTACACCCTATGTTATTTTAATTATCGATATTGATCATTTTAAGGCAATTAATGATGAGTATGGTCATGATGAAGGTGACTTAGTTCTTCAGCAACTTGCTAGTAAATATAATCATGCCTTTGTTAATAATGCTCGGTTTGCTCGCCTTGGTGGTGAGGAGTTTGGTGGTTACTTACCTACGAATGATTTAAATGAGGCCGCTGAGTTTTGCCTGCAACTTATAGATATTGCACACAGTGTTCAAGTTAAGCAGGCTAAACACCTTACAGTAAGTATTGGCATGGCGCTGCAAACCCCCAACGAGTCCCTCGATAAAGTAATGAAGCGTGCAGACATGGCGTTGTATCTTGCTAAAAATAATGGTCGAGACAGATTAGAAATTGCGCCACTTCCTACATCGCCTGTTTGAAACACATCCTTATTATTTGCACATTTTAAACAGTTTTTTACGTTTTCGTAAAGAATCGTCAGTGAGGGTAATACTTTGTAAACTATGAAATTAAAATGCAGCAAAAGCGTCATACTAGTGATTTTAATAATAAGGAAACTTTAATGACCAACTCTCTGTTGAAAGCTGCTTTACCTCTAAGTTTAATGTCTATTTTAGTTGGTTGTGGCGGCAGCGACGGCTCAAGTGATACAGGCTACGTGCAATTATATAATGGCTCTTATAACAGCCCATATACGCGTTTATTTGTAGATGAAACTGAACGATCAGGTACCGACTTTGCTGATGTAACCACGCGTCATAACTACAGCACCGGTACTTACGATTTAAGCTTTGAGTACTTAGATGCAAACGACAGCTACATTACAATTAGCGAACAAGAAGTATCAATAAAAAGTGATAAAACCGAGCTTATTGTAATGAGTGGCAACTTTGATGAACCTACGTTTACTGAGCTTAGTGTACCTATTTCAAGCGATACGGATGAGTTTAACTTAGGTTTTTATAATATCACCAGCGAAGAGACCAGTTACGATGTTTACTTAGCAACCGATGACGGTGTATTTGAAAGCGCAGAGCTATTCACATCAACACAGTACTTAAGTGAGCTAGATTTACAAACCCTTGATGAGGGCTACTACACAATTTATATTACTGAGGCAGGTAGTACAGATGTGGTATACGAATCTGAGTCGGTTTATTTTTACGATGAAGAAAGCTACGTAGCCATGATCCGCCCAAGCTACGCAACAGAAGAAAACGGCATTACGCTCGATATTGTGACTGACAATAACTATGTTACAGCGCTAAAGCACCAATCCGCGCTTGGTCAATTGCGCTTTATAAATACCGTTGACGATTACTCGCCAGTTAGCTTTAGCACGACCCGAGGCACAACTGTTAACGAGACAAATACAGTAGCAAGCGACACCTACACCGATTACGTAGAGCTTTCGCCAAATAGTTACAGCGTTGCCATGTACGACGAAGAGGGCACTAAGCTTGCCGATAACTTTTTAATGACCCTTGAGCGCGAACAAAGCGCCGTTGGTGTGTTTTACAACAATGTAGATAATGGTTTACGTATGATGAGTGTTGAGGAAAACCTAACACCAAGTAGCTACAGCCATACAATTTCGGTCATTAACCTAATTGAAAGCTACGCCGGGCAAACCGTAAGTGAAGTTGACGTGTACTTTACCTTAAATGGCGAAACGGTTGATGACGCCACCAATGTGATTGATGGCTTAGATAGATACGACCAAGAAGAAATTGACGTAGATGACGAAGCTTATACTGTGTATGCCGTATATGAAGATAACGGCCAACAAATAGTGTTAATTCAACAAAGCGACATAGATTTTACGCAGGAAGGTAACTACATCTTAATTTTAGAGCACGATGAGACAACAAGCTCAGGCTTTAAAATGAGTGTAACACGCACAATTACAGACAGTGTAGAATAAGTAACATGTAACACGTTCTAGAAAGTAAAAGCCCTAAGCATTATTGTTTAGGGCTTTTTTTGCACAAAAATTTACATGAACGTAAAAGTTTTAGGTACACTCATTACAAAATAAATAAAAAGAGCGTGCCATGGATGAGTTTTTAGGAATAGTCGGTTTATTTGCATTTGCAATAATAGCCGGTGCAATTTGCGGTATTATAGCCATTGCACAACTAAGTAACTTAAAGCAAGAAATTGCTCAATTAAAAGCAAAAGTACTCAGCTTAGAATTAGCTAACAACGCACAAAGCCATTATGAAGGGGCGGATGAAAGTACCGATTGCTCCACAGCTCACCATGCCGGCACGGCTCAAGCAAATAGCAATGAGGCGACTTTTAATCAAGTTAGTCCTAATCAACCTAATCAGTCAAATCAGCCTCATGGGCAGGTAAAAACGGCTGCTTCATCAATAAAATCTTTCGCGAGTGTTTCTGGCGACAAACATAAGCAAAGCGGAAAAAATCTTAAGCCTACACTGGTTACTTCTTTTATTGAAAAACTGCGTGGCGACTTTGAACAAAACTGGATGACCTGGATAGGTGCAGTCGCATTGGCGCTAGGCGGCATATTTTTAGCAAAGTACAGTTTAGAGGCTGGCTTGCTCTCTGTTGCAATGCGCTTAACCCTAGGCGGATTATTTGGTGGCGGCTTAATTGCAATAGCGGCTTACCTGCATTACAAAAACGTGGTGTTTGAAGGGTTTAATAACTATATACCCGCAGCGCTTGCTAGTGGCGGTTTTATTACATGCTTTGCACTGACCTTATTAGCGTATAGCAGCTATAGCATGATCAGCCCCTTAACAGCCTTTGTTGTACTTGGGGTTATTGCTATTAGCGCCAGTGCTATGGCATTAATGTTTGGTCCTTTATTGGCTGTGTTGGGTATTATTGGTGCTTATTGTGTCCCCGTGCTGGTCAACACTGGCAGCAATAATTTATTTGCGCTGTATATGTATATTGGTTTTATTAGCTTATCAGCGGCGTTGGTGGCACATAAAGTACAACGAGCATGGTTGTGGTATCTGCTGTGGGCGGGGCATTTAGGCTGGTATATTGTTGGCTTTACCATAGCTAACAGCAGTACCATTTGGCTTATGGGCACGTATGGGATATTCAGTGTTATTGGTTTAATTGCTGTACCGCGCTTAGGGTTAAAACTAACGGTGGTTGAAACGCGCCCGCATAGTTTAAAGCGTTTGATAAACGCACTCCCTAGTCACCCTTTAATGCTTGCCTGTATTGCCCCTTTGCTAATAGCTATGCTTTTTGATACTGCTAATTACCTACAATGGCAAATAATAAATGCATTAAACATATTAATTTTACTGTTTTTAGTGCTTAAAAACAGCCGTTGGGATTTATGGCAGGGGGCAGCGTTAATGACTGCTGCACTAATACTACTAAGTACGCCGTCCTATCACATTGATTTTTCAGACTCTCTATTTATATTTAAATACCCCTATGGTGGCGCTCTATTCTTAGGTTTAGCGCTTAGTGCTTATGGGCTTTATTTTGGAATAAAGTGGGCACCTAAACGCTTGGCTTTTCATATTACGGCCTCGTTTAGCATATTTTTAATGATTGCCTGTTTATACGCTATTACTCCCAATCATGCCTTGCAAGTCGCTTATCCATTATGGGCAGTAATATTACTTATAAGTAGCGCTATTTTAATTAAGTGCGCCATGCGCGGGATAACTCTTTTTCAGCGCTTTACATATTGGGTGGGGGCAAATGCCAACATCACGCTTGCTATCACTATGCTATTAAATGACAGCGGGCTGACCATTGCGTTAGCTATACAAGTTTTACTTATTAGTGTGTTAATAAAGCGCTATCGAGTACCAATGCCGCATTGGCCAATTAAAGCGTTAGTGGCTGCTTTATTACTACGCTTAACGCTTGCACCATGGACGCCAAGTTACGATACCCTCACTCTATTTAATCTTCATTGGAGTATTATTGTTTACCCGCTGTGTACTGCATTATTTTTTGCAGCCGCTAAGTGCTTTAATACATCGCAATTAAAAATATGGTTAGAAGGTGCGGCACTACATTGCCTGGCGTTATTTATTACCACCGAAACCAGTTATCAGCTTGTAGGGCATTATCCGAAGTTTGGCTCATTGAGTTTTTACGAACAAGCCTTACTTACGTGTAATTGGCTCGCGCTGGGTTGTGTATATTTACACCGCGCTCGTATTGCCGGCAGCTTAGCTAAGTTATACCAAGTTGCGGGTTGTGTATTAACCTGTGGCGCTGGGATTTTTACACTTAAAACACTCCTTGATGACAATCCGTTACTCACCTCTATTTATATTGGTGAACTACCCGTGTTTAACTGGCTGTTTTTACTATGGTTAGTACCTGCGCTCTTAGCGTTTTGGCTATATAAACTTATTAAACCTATTAACGCTAAGGCCGCACCATTTATACTTACAGCCGCTGGTATACTTGGCCTAATCGCTATTAATAGTTTTATTCGCCAATATTGGCAGGGGGCTTATATTTACCTGTCAAAAGGGGCGAATAATGCAGAGCTATACAGCTACTCGGTTGTTTGGTTAATTCTAGGTGCAGGTACGGTTATATTAGGGCATCTTAAAAAGCAGTTACTCATTCAAAAAGTTGGCTTAGGGTTACTCGCGGCTGTTATTGTTAAAGTGTTTTTAATTGATATGGCCAATTTAACAGGGCTGTTAAAAGCACTCTCCTTTATTGGTTTAGGGCTTTCGTTAGTGGGGTTGAGCTGGTTATTTCAAAAGCTCAGAAGCCGCGCAAATCAAGCTCAATCCTAGAGGTTAGTTATAAGCTAAAGGCCAGCAACGTGCTGGCCTTTAGCTTGATAATATTAAGTGCTGTGATTAAGCAGGGCTTTGAGCTTACCTGGTTTAATAGGCTTACTTAAATAATGAATATTAGCGGCTTTGGTTTCTTGTTTTAGCTCGGTGTCGCGTACGGCGGTAATTAAGATAGCCGGTACTTCATTACGCCAAATTTTACGAAGTGTTTTTATAAGCGTAATACCATCATAATCATTGCCTAATTGATAATCCATTAAGATAACATCGGGTGCAGAGTGCTGTTTGGCGTGCTTAAGTACGTTATCTACATCGTCAAATAAGGTGTAATTGGCTTGCCATTTTTTTAGCAAGCTTGCCATCGCGGCAAGATTTTCTGGGTCGTCATCTACGGCTATAATATTAATGGCTTCGCGATTTTCGACTAGGCTACTGGCCTGTATTTTTTGCTGTACAAACTGTGCTTCACCATAAGGCACTTCAATACTAAAGCGGCTCCCTTTACCAGGCTCTGAGTGCACATCAAGCTCTAAGCTAAGTAAATCAGCCATGCGCTTTACAACACCCAATCCTAAACCAACGCCTTTGTTATCGCCGGCCTCAATTCGGTAAAAGTCGTTAAATATTTTAGCTTGCTCAATTTCGCTAATACCTGGGCCTGTATCCCACACTTCTATGCGTAAATTGTGCTTACGGTTTCTGCACGCAATTAATACACGGCCTGTTTCGGTGTATTTAACTGCATTAGATACCAAGTTTTGAATAATTCGACGCAAATAGGTAATGTCGCTATGCACAATTTGTGCGTTTGAACGCACCGTGAGTTTTAAGCCTTTATCGCTTGATAAAATAGCGTACTCACTTTGCAGTGGCATCAGTATATCGTTTATACAAAAGTGTCGTGGGGTAGGGGTCATAGCGCCTTGCTCTAGCTTAGCTATTTCTAATAAGGCCGACATTAAATGTACGGTTGAATCTAAACTATGACCAAGCTTATTAAAGTTATTTTGATTAGTGGTATCTAGCTGCTTTTCATCAATAGCAGCAAGGTATAAACGCGCCGCGTTAAGGGGTTGTAAAATATCATGGCTCGCCAGAGCTAAAAAGCGTGTTTTACTGTCGTTTGCTTGCTCGGCCTCACGTTTGGCTAAAGTAAGTGCTTGCTCTGTTTTCACTCGGCTATCTATTTGTGCTTGTAAGTCTTTATTAATGGTTTGCACTTCTTGGGTGCGCGCTTCAATGCGGTTTTCAAGATCCATGTTAATTTCTTCAAGCGCGTTTTGAGTGCTTATATGGTTGGTAATATCAGAAAAGCTCGTTACAAAGCCACCATCAGGTAAGGGGTTACCTATCATCTCATAGACTTGGCCATTGCGACGGTGGCGAATAAAATGATGTGAGCTGCCATTTTTTAAATGCTGAACGCGTTTCTCTACTTGGCGTTCTATTTCGCCAGGGCCACACTCTCCACGAACTGCATTGTATCGTATTATGTCTTCTATCGGTTGCCCAACTTCTAAAAACCCCTCTGGGTAGTCAAACATTTGGCTGTAGCGTTTATTCCATGCCACCAGCTTTAAGTCTTTATCGACCACCGAAATACCATGGCTTAAGTTTTCGAGCGAGGTATATAAAAGATTTTGGTTAAACTGCAACGCTTGTGTGGTTTCGTCAAAAAAGTTAACCACCTCTTCAAAGGCCATACGCTTACCCGATGAAACCGTGCGTATTAGCGCCTGCGCCGACGACGCCCCTAGCACGCCAGTTAATGCACGTTCACAATAAGCGATAAACTCGGGCTCGGGGTGTGCGTTATTGTCACTTAGCTGATGCGAAAGCGAAAAGTGCGCCAGTACTTGTTGACTGCGCTGAATGCCTAAAAAGGTTTGCAGCAGTATTTTAAAATCGTAAACCGTGGCTTTTACATTTTTGTTTAAGCGGCGCGATAAAATAGCCTGATCTTTAGGGTTAACAAACGCTGCGGCTTGAATTTTATCTATTAAACGCTCTTCTGCTCCTAAGGAAAAGCTAATATAGCAGCCAATATTGGCAAATAGGGCAATCAGAGTGCCGCGTGTAATAAGTGTTTGCTGAAGTTCACTATTGAGTGCGCTACCCGCATCTAAAATTGGCATCATTAAAAATAACACCCAGCAAATAAAGCCTGCTAATAGCCCTGCATAAACACCATAAGCATGGCCTTTACGCCAATAGAGCCCGCCAACAATAGCGGGGAGCAGCTGCGTTACTAACGAAAACGCCACTAACCCCATACTGGCCAGCGCGCTCCCATGACCAAACCATTGCTGATAGAAATAAGCCAATATTAATATTCCGGCAATGGTAAAGCGTCTAACGAGTAAAATTTGTGATTTATAGCTACTAGTAATTAAATTTCGTTTAAATTTACGGCGTAGCATAAGTGGTAACACTACATCGTTAGAGATCATGGTGCTCAGTGTTAGTGTAGCCACCACTATCATGGCGGTGGCCGCAGAAAGCCCGCCAATAAATACAAAGGTACTTAAAAAAGCTTGGTCATGTATAAGCGGTAACGCTAATACAAAGCTGTCGGGTGAAAAACTGCTGCCAATGCTTGGGTGAATGGCGGCAGTTGCGATGGGAATAATCATCGCAGCGGTGAGTAATAAATACAGCGGAAACGCCCAGCGAGCAGTAAATAAATGGCGTTTGTCTTGATTATCTACCACGGTGACATGAAATTGTCGTGGTAAACATATTATGGCCGCGGCAGCCATAAGTGACTGGCCAATAAAGTTAAAACTAAAAAAGTTAAAGTTGCCCCAATGATGCCAAATCGACTCGGTGACTTTATCACCTGTAAGGGTAGGTAAATTAAATAAGGTGTATAACGCTAAGCCTGCTACGGCAACAAGTGCAATAAGCTTGATCATAGACTCAAAGGCAACGGCTAGCATAAGTCCTGAGCGATATTCAGTAACATCGACCTTACGAGTACCAAAAAATATTGCGAATAGCGCCATGATTAATGTGGCGGTGAGGGTAAGCATTTCACCAGAGATTTGATTACTGTTTTGTAAAAGCAAAAAGCTGGTACTAAGCGCTTTTAATTGCAGCGCTATATAAGGAATGGTCGCAAGCAAAGCAATAACGGTGACCAATATGGCGCTGGTTTGGCGTTTTCCGTAACGGGCAGAAATAAAATCGGCAATGGTAGTAATGTTTTGTTTTTTGCTGACCAATACCAGTTTGCGTAAAAAGCCTTGGCCAAAAATAAATAACAACGAGGGCCCGAGCAAAATGGGTAAGTAGCTCCAGCTACTGGTAGCGGCCGTACCAACCGACCCATAGTATGTCCATGAAGTACAATAAATACCTAACGATAACGAATACACAAAAGGGTGATGGCTAATCCGTTTAGCCAGTGGTGTAGTTTTATCGCCCCAATTAGCAAGCCAAAACAGCACACCAATGTAGCCCAGCGCTACAAATATCAGTACAGCAGTCATGTTGTTATTTAACCTTATTATTTACACCCACACACAATACCAGAGATAACTTTGCGTGTACGCGCCCAATTTTATGTAAAATTTTAACATTATATTTATCTATATGATTTTAAATTATTATTCTTATTTTTGTCGGTTTATTAGACTAATGTCGCATTTTTACACAGTTCGCCTTTAATCTTGCTAGTAATTCGTCTTCATCAAATTTAAGTAATTGAAAATTATAAATTAGTTAGCTTATAAATACGTTTGCATCTGCAGTTTACGTAAACGTTAATATCGTGTTACGACTATGGTCTCACTTCACTCTTTACAGTGCGTTGCTAAATTAATAATCGACTATAAAAAAACCACTCATTGCAATTATGCAATGCTTAAAGGGGAAAATAAAAATGGCTTTTAAAGATGAAGAACAAGCAAAAGCTTATTGGGCAGAAAACATTTCATTGCTATTTAAATTATTAGCAGTGTGGTTTGTGGTCTCATTTGGTTTTGGCATATTACTGGTAGATGTACTGAACGAAGTACGTTTTTTTGGGTTTAAACTTGGCTTCTGGTTTTCACAACAGGGCGCTATTTACACCTTTGTAGCTTTGATTTTTGTTTACGTTTTCAAAATGAACACGTTAGATAAAAAATACGGCGTAGACGAATAGGAGCTAGGCAATGGATGTTCAAGTACTCACATTTATAATTGTAGGTTTAAGTTTTGCGCTATATATCGGTATAGCAATTTGGGCGCGAGCGGGATCTACAAATGAATTTTACGTAGCGGGCGGCGGGGTTCCTCCTCTTGCTAATGGCATGGCAACCGCAGCTGATTGGATGAGCGCAGCGTCGTTTATTTCAATGGCGGGGATTATATCGTTTGCAGGCTACGATGGCGGTGTTTACTTAATGGGGTGGACTGGCGGATATGTGTTACTCGCCATGTGTTTAGCGCCTTACTTACGTAAATTTGGCAAATTCACTGTACCTGACTTTATTGGTGATCGTTACTACTCACAAACAGCACGTGTTGTGGCTATTTTATGTGCCATATTTATTTGTTTTACCTACATTGCAGGGCAAATGCGTGGTGTAGGCGTGGTATTTTCGCGCTTTTTAGAAGTAGAAATTGAAACCGGTGTTTACATTGGTATGGTGATTGTTTTCTTTTATGCGGTACTTGGTGGCATGAAAGGTATTACTTACACGCAAGTAGCGCAGTATTGTGTACTTGTTTTTGCATATTTAGTGCCTGCTATTTTTATCTCAATGATGATGACCGGCCACTTCTTCCCACAAACAGGTTTTGGTGCCACATTAAGTGATGGCTCAGGCATGTACGTACTCGATAAACTTGACGGCTTAAGCGCAGAGCTTGGCTTTGCACAATACACCGAAGGCTCTAAAAGTATGATTGATGTGTTTGCCATTACCGGTGCGCTAATGGTCGGTACTGCGGGTTTACCCCATGTAATCGTTCGCTTTTTCACAGTACCGCGCGTCAAAGATACTCGTATTTCAGCAGCATGGACATTGGTATTTATTGCCATTGTTTACACCACGGCCCCAGCAGTTGCTTCGTTTGCTCGTGTAAACATGATTGACACTATTAACGGTAAAGATGGCAGCGGTACTGAGTATGCACAAGCTCCAGCGTGGATCAAAAACTGGGAACGCACAGGCCTAATTACCTTTAATGATAAAAATGGTGATGGCAAAATGTTTTACACCGCAGGCAAGGTAGAAGATCCTAATAGCGCAAACGAAGTAAAAGTAGACCGCGATATTATGGTACTGGCGAACCCTGAAATTGCCGACTTACCAGCCTGGGTAATTGCACTTGTTGCAGCGGGTGGTATTGCAGCAGCACTTTCGACTACTGCAGGTTTATTATTGGTTATTTCAACCTCCGTGTCGCATGATTTACTCAAACGAACCATGAAACCTGATATAAGTGATAAACAAGAGCTATTGGCTGCAAGGCTATCCGCGATGATTGCTATTGTTATATCGGCTTACTTTGGTATTAATCCGCCAGGGTTTGTGGCATCGGTGGTTGCTTTTGCCTTTGGTTTGGCGGCAGCGAGTTTCTTCCCAGCAATTATTATGGGGATATTCTCTAAAAGCATGAACAAAGAAGGTGCCATTGCAGGCATGGTAACCGGTATAGGTTTTACCGCTGCGTATATTATCTTCTTTAAATTTGTAAGCCCTGAGCTCAATAGCCCCGAAAATTGGTTTTTAGGTATTTCGCCAGAAGGGATTGGCTTAGTGGGAATGGTGGTCAACTTTGTGGTGGCAGCACTTGTACTTAAATTAACTAAACCAACACCAGTAGAAATACAGCAAATGGTAGAAGGTATTCGTAATCCTAAAGGGTCAGGTGAAGCTCACGCTCATTAATGCGCTAAACCTACTTAAAAAAGTACCAAAAGCCCGACTTTAGTCGGGCTTTTTATTTGTTCAAATAATGAGTACATTAGGTTTTGTGTATACTTTTTAATGAGTACAACAATGAGTGTAGAGCAGCAAGAAGTTGCCCAGTTTGTGTGTGTGCAGGCGCCATTTAGCATGCTGCATGACAGTGCGTGTGAGTATTTTGTAAGCCATATTGATAGCGTATATTTAACCCGCGAAAACCAAGCACAGTGGCTACAAACACAATCGCCAAAGCTATTTTTAATACGTTCAGGATTATACGATTTAGTCGATGCAAAAGGCGACGTAGTAAAACGTTTAGCACAAGGTGATTATTTTGGTTACCCTTCTTTACTAACAGGGGAAGCGATTCAAAACAGGCTGCAGGTACAAAAAGAGGGCATAGTGTATATGCTCTCCCAAGACGACTTTGACTTTTTACGACGCCAATATAAGCCATTTGAGCAATACTTTGTTCGTGCGCACGCTAACCGTTTACTCTCATCGCATTATAAAAGTAAAAACGATAGCTGGTCTGAGCGCAGAATATCAGAGCTGATGACCCGAACAGCCATCACTCTAGCCCCTGATGCAAGCATACGACAAACCGCTAAAAAGATGAAAAAAAACGGTGTATCGTCAATTATGATCACCGAACACGCCATTTTAGTGGGGGTTGTGACTGACCGCGATTTACGTAACCGCGTACTTGCCGACGAAGTCGACCCGCAGGATGCAGTGAGCACCATAATGAGTGCCAAACCTAAATTTATATTTGAAAACAATCGGGTATTTTCTGCGTTGCATTTAATGCTTAAATACAATATTCATCATTTACCCGTGCTCGACGAAAATCATAAGCCCTTGGGCATGCTTACCAGCACCGATTTACTGCGCCAGCAAAAAAGCGACCCTGTACAGCTTATTGGCCGCATTTATAAAGCCCACAGCATTGCCGATTTAAAACATTATGCAAGCGAAATCCCTGAGTTACTGCGAAGTTTTTCGTACAACATAGAAGACATATCGCTAATTGGTAAATTACTTAGTGGCTTAACCGATGCGCTCACCTCGCGCCTCATTCACTTATTTCAAGAAGAAAATGGCGCAGCGCCCACCAGCTTTTGCTTTATATGTTTTGGCTCGCAAGCACGCGAAGAGCAAACTCTGCATTCAGATCAAGACAATGGGTTATTACTGCCTGATGACTTAAGTGACGAGCATCAAGCTTATTTTAAAAACATGGGCGAGTTTGTATGTGAACAATTAATAGAGTGCGGCATTAGGCGTTGCCCCGGTAATATAATGGCCAGCAATGATGAATGTAGAATGAGCGTAAGCCAGTGGTGTGAGCGCTTTTTTAGATGGATAAAGAGCCCAACGCCAAGTGCCATGCTTAATTGCAAAATATTTTTTGATTTGCGCTTTATAGAAGGCTCCAACGCCTTATACAGCGGCTTTTGCGAGCAGCTAAATAGAATATCGCGCGATGAATTATTTTACGCTGCGATGGCCACCGACATAAAAGCAAGCTCAGTGCCTATTGGCTTGTTTAATAAACTTAAAACGCAAAAAAGCGACAACCACCATAAATACATAGATTTAAAAAAACGCGGCGTTGTTATTATTAACGACATAGTGCGTTTATATGCGTTAAAAGCCGGCATAAAACGCGCCAATACCCAAGAGCGTTTAGATGCGTTACTAAAGCACCCACTGCTAAATAAAGACGATATTTATAATTTAAAAGATTGTTGGCGATTTTTAACTCAGTTGCGTTTTAGTACGCAAATAAACGAAGAAGGTTTGCCAAGTAATTGCATAAACCCAGATAAATTAAGTTCATTAGAGCGTCATCAGCTTAAAGAGGCTTTTTATTTAGTTAAACAAGCGCAGCAAGCCGCGGCGTTTAAATTTGCCCGAGGTAGTTTGTAACAAGAGGTAAGCGCTATGGTTAAAAAATGGCTCAGTAAGTATATAAAAAGGCGTAATTTATTAAGCCAAAATGCACTCACTCAGCGCTATTTAGTGATTGATTTGGAGCTTACTGGACTTGATGTAAACCAGCATGAAATTGTCTCGGTGGCTTGGATTAAAATAGACAACCAATGTATAAAAATGAGCGAATCGCAGCATTTAATAAACAAGGATGTAAAAAGCCTAGAGCAAAGCCCTGTTTTTCACGGCATTATTGACGACACTGTGGCTAAAGGGCAAAGCTTAGAAAGTATATTAATGCAGTTAAGCCGTTATTTTAGCGACCATATTTTGGTATTTCATAACGCGATACTCGATTGGGGGTTTTTAAAAGCAGCCCTTAAAAGTAGCAATATAAACGCACAACCTAAGCTAATACTAGACACCCTACACATAGAAAAAAAGCGCCTTATTTGCCAAGGTGCAGAAATAAAGCAAGATGATTTAACCCTAAGTGCGTGTCGCAAACGTTATGAGTTACCAAGCTATCACTGTCATAACGCACTAACAGACGCACAAGCCACCGCCGAATTATTGCTAGCCCAGTGCCATCAAATAAACCGTGGTAAAGAGCTAAAAATTGGTGAGTTAACGTAGGCTGGCTGTAGGCGTGGCTTTATGCCGCGCGAGGTAAACTCTGCTTACAATAAAGCGTAGTTTATTTTTACATGTATGATTATAGGTACGTTTGGGTAATCATTATTTAACTAACTAATTTAAGGAACGATCTGAAACTCATTACCGCTATTGCTCTACTCTTTTTACCACTCGTCCATTAACGTGCTGTTTGATTTAGAATTAACTGGATAAATTAAAATTTTCATTCCAAATATATGTTCGTCCTGTAAGCTAGCTTTATGTTTTTGATTAATTGGAAGGTAGCCATACTATGAGCGATGAAAGCAACACATTAAAAGCACAAACCGAGGCAAAAGTAGCAGCAGGGAGAAAAGGTAATCCTGATTTTATGAAAGGCGTTGATGAAACCATTGCGCAGGCAAAAGCGTTTCAAGAAGGGGCAAATGCAGTTGCTCTAAACCAAAACGCGCCAAACTTTGAGTTACCAAATCAACATGGCCAATCGGTGCAGTTAAACGACTTACTTGCTAAAGGCCCCGTGGTTATTACTTTTTATCGTGGTAGTTGGTGCCCTTATTGTAATTTACAGCTAAAAGCGCTTCAATCACGTTTACCTGAAATTCATGTATTAGGTGCGCAGCTGGTGGCTATTAGCCCACAAATGCCCGATGGCTCAATGAGCGAAAACGAAATAAGTAACATGGATTTTGTTGTGCTGAGTGACCAAAATGCAGATGTAGCAGCAAGCTATGGCGTAGCGTGGCAAGTTCCTGAATTTTTACTAGAGCATATGCGTGTAGACCGCGGCCTTGATTTAGAGTCGCTTAATAATGGCAACGGCAGTATTTTACCTATCCCTGCCACCTTTGTTTTAAATAGCGAGGGTAAGGTAACGTGGCGCTATGTCGATGTTGATTACCGCACACGCTCAGAGCCAGAAGATATAATTAATGCCTTAAAAGCACTGTAGTAAGCAATAAAGTAAGCTTGCTTTATACCCAAAAGTAGCCAAGTTAATTAGCTAGTTTTGAGTTCATTTAAAAGTTTTAAATACTGCTTATTTAAACGTGGCTGGCATTTTAACAGCGACTACTTCACCTTTTACGCACATAACGTTTTGTGTAGATAAAGTAATATCAACAATTACTTTGTTATCTTTTACTTGGCTAAACTCGCCTACGAGCTCTAGTTGTTTATCTATAGGTGTTGGCGCTAAATAATTAATATTTAAGGCCGCTGTAACAAAGCGAATTGTAGGGTCGCTGCCAATAGTTAAGTTATTTTTATAATGGACAACGGCTGCTGCGCTCCCTGTGCCATGGCAATCAATAAGAGAGGCCAATAAGCCACCATACACAAACCCAGGAATAGCGGTGTGGTAAGGCTTAGGTGTAAAGTGAGCTCTTGTTTTACTTCCCTCAAAGTTATCTAACCAGTAGCTTTTAAGCTGATGCCCTTCGGGGTTGTTTTTACCGCATCCATAACAATGGCTTAAGCTTTGTATGTAGCAGTCTTGAAAAGCGATTTTACTCATATATTGCTCTTTTAGAGATAAAGGCTTTAAATTGCTGAGGTAGGAATTTTATTAGCAAACTCAAAGCCTTGTTGAAAGTAAAACTAACAAGTAGCTCTTAGGTCGTCGATCACTTTGCCGTCATCGTTTAAAGTGCCGGGGCTCACAAGCTCAATACTGCCATTTAACTTTGTATATAGCTTTAGGTTTTCTGTTAGTGTGTTTTGCAGTGTTTTTGTGTCTATATCATTGGCACTTGTACTTAGCTCACATAAAAGGTGCATTTGATCGTTATGGCTTTCACTTGTAACATTAAGCCTGACTTTAGCAATGCCATTAACACTTAACCTAACGCGCTCCACCTGCTCGGGATGGACAAACATACCTTTAATTTTGGTTGTCTGATCTGCTCGGCCCATCCAGCCTTTTATGCGTAAATTTGTACGCCCACATGTACTTTGCCCTGATTTAATAGCAGATAAGTCACCTGTAGCGAAGCGAATTAAAGGGTAGTCATGGTTGAAGCTGGTTACAACTACCTCACCCACTTCGCCATCGGCTACCGGCTCTAAACTGCCAGGGCGAACAATTTCTACGATAAGGTCTTCAGCAATAACTAAACCGTCATCTGCAATACTCTCGTAAGCAATTAAACCTACATCTGCGCTGGCATAGGCTTGTAATGTATTAATGCCTGCTGCTGTAAACTCATCACGCAGTGCTTTAGGTAAAGCCTCACCGGTGACTAATGCTTTAGTAATACTGCTTATATCGCGCTTTTGTTGCTGAGCTTTGTTTAATAAAATTTTTAAAAACGAGGGAGTGCCGCAATAGCCTTGAGGTTTCAACCCTTCAATGGTGTCGAGCTGTTGTTCGGTTTGCCCAGGTCCTGCGGGTATTACAATACAGCCACAGGCGCGAGCTCCCGAATCAAGTATGAACCCACCTGGCGTTAAATGGTACGATAAGCAGTTTTGCACTTTATCGTGCTTTCTAAAACCAGCTGCGTAAAATGCTTGACCCATTCTCCACCAGTCATTTTCACAGTTTTCTGGGTCGTTAATAGGGCCGGGGGATTGAAACAACCGACTAATATGTCCTTGTTCTGAGTTTAAACCCGCTAACGGCGATTCTGTTTTTTGTAAGCTAATGAGTGATGATTTTCTGGTAATGGGCAGTGTGGCCAATTGTTCCCGATTAGTTATATTATCCGCAGTAATGTTGGCTAATATATTTTTGTAATAGGGACTGTTTTGCTTTGCGTACGAAATAAAGCCAGGTAATTTTTCAAATAAATCGTTTTCTCGGCTTAGATGCGATTGGCTTTCTTTTGAGCTAAATAAGTTAGTCATAAGGGGCTCCGAAGTCATGCTAAAAAGTAAATTTATTTAAACTGTTTTTATTACAGCCAGCGCTTTCTGCGTTTATAAGACTTTAAATCTTTAAAGCTTTTACGGTCTTCGTTACCACCGCCTAAGTAAAACTCTTTAACATCCTCGTTATTCATGAGCTGCTCTTGCGTTCCGTCTAATACCACTTTTCCAGACTCCATAATGTAGCCATAATTAGCAGCACGCAGCGCGTAATTAGCGTTTTGCTCTACTAAAAACATAGTGATGCCTTGCTCTTCATTTATTTTTTTTATTATCGCGAATACTTCTTTAACAAGTAGAGGCGATAGGCCCATTGATGGCTCATCTAGGCAGATCATCTTTGGCCTCGCCATTAATGCCCGGCCTATTGCTAACATTTGTTGTTCACCGCCAGATAAATAGCCGGCTAAACCTGTGCGCTCTTTCAAACGTGGAAAGTAATGATAAACCATGTCAATATCTTGGTTTATTTGCGAGTCTCTTCTAGTAAAGGCACCGAGCTTTAAGTTTTCTAAAGACGTCATATCTTCGATAATGCGACGCCCCTCCATTATCTGAAATAAACCACTGCGCACTACATCTTCTGCATTTTTAGAATCTATGCGCTCGCCCATAAAAGTAATGTCACCTTTAGTTACTTCACCGTTCTCGGTTTTAAGTAATCCAGAAATAGCTTTAAGTGTTGTTGATTTACCGGCTCCATTTGGGCCTAATAAAGTAATAATTTCTCCCTCTGGTACATCTAAGCTAACACCTCTGAGTACCTGAATAACTTCATCGTACACAACCTCTATATTATTGACGGTTAAGATGGGTGAGGCGGGCTCTAATTTTTTTGTTGCTGATGACATACATACTCCGTAATTATTTAGTCTTGTAGGTTGGTTGCAAAAAACCTTTGGGGTCTTTGCAACCAATTTTTGTATTTATTAGTAGCCTAACCAATCGTCACGGCGTTCAAGCGTTACTACTGACACTTTCTCAGCTGTTACATTGCCTTTGTTATAATTACCTTTATATATGTTTACTTGGTTTACGCCGCGGTGATCGTCTTTACTCCAGTTGGCAGCTAAGCACACACCCTCAAGCCCTTTAGGCACCCAGTTCTTTTTAACGTACATCCCTTTTATAATGTTTTCGCCAGTTAAACCGCCGTTTTCTTTTGCCCATTCCATGGCTTCTTTCATATAAAACGTTGAACAAACACCGCGCACATAATGGTGAACGCGCTGCGCTTGTCCTGATGGATCTGATTGTTTTGATATTTCTCTCACCAACTTCATGCCAGGTGTTTCATCTTCCCAAAAAGGGGTCATAGTAGGGAAAATATAATCTTTAATGCCTTCACCCGCTGCATTGAATATTTTTTTGTCTCCTCCCCAAATATTCGACATGAATTGAATATCGGTTCCCACGGTATTACATGATTTAACCAGCGAAAGTACAGAGCCACCTAAGTTACCAATGTAGCCGTAATTAGAACCTGAACTTTTTAAACTTAAACATTGCGCTTTAAAATCGCCTGGTTTCATTGAAATCACGATTGCAGGTTGTACATCAAAACCTAGCTCAGTTGCGTATTCTGCACAGGCTTCTTTAGGTGCATTAGGAAATGGATGATTTGCGCCGAGGTGAGTAAATTTAGGTTTACCTTTACCGCCTTTATTCTTCCAATCCTCAGCTGCCCATTGAACAAGTCCACGGCAAGAGTCTGAGTATGAAGCGCCATAAAAAAAGTTATAAGGCGCTGGTTTTTTAGTGTGTGGGTTTTTGCCTGTCGGGTCGGTTAAATGTCCAGAATAAGACGCTGAGAATACGGGGACTTTGTCTCTGGCTACAAACGAAATTAGCGCTTCTGTATCTGCGGTACCCCAGCCTTGCATTGCGACCATTTTTTTACGCGAATACCATTTTTTATAAGATGCAATGGCCTGTGGTACCTTATAGGCGTAATCAATAGTTTCAGACTCTAATTGAGTGCCATTAATGCCGCCATTTTCATTAATATAAGCAAGTGAGTCTCGTACTCCGTCAGCATAGTTTTTACCAACAAATGAGGTAGGCCCTGACATATCAGCTAAGTGGCCTACAAAGACTGAATCTTGAGCAATAACATGGTTACTCATGGCTAATGAGCAACATACAAATACAGAACTAAGTTTTAATTTATTGTGCATGATAATTTCCTTTTCATTTTTGGCTGTGTTGCCAGTGAGCTTGTTGTTGTCGTGTAATTTATTAGTAAGAAAACGGGTAAAATTTCCAATAGTTTTTAATTTGTGCCCAGCGATGCGCCATGCCTTCAGGTTCAAAAATTAAAAATAAAATAATGACTAGGCCAATAGCCATTTCTTTAATGTAAGCAAGGCCATCAACCACCATAGGAATATTGCCCCAATCCGTCATTTTCATTAACCCAACGCCGCTTTCTAACACTTCAGGTAAAAACACCATAAATACAACACCCATAAGAGTGCCTTTAATAGAACCTAAGCCACCAATGATGATCATCGCTAGAAATTGAATCGACATGAATAATGTAAATCCTTCAGCTGAAACGTAGCCTAGGTAATGCGCGTATAACGCACCGCCAATACCCGCATAGAAAGATGAAACTCCAAATGACAGCAAACGGTACTTATTAAGTTTTATTCCCATAATTTCTGCTGATAGGTAGTGATCTCTTACTGCAATAAAGGCGCGACCTTCTCGGCTGCGCATTAGGTTACATCCCCAGATATACATAAAAACAAGGGCAAACAACGCAATGTAAAAAAAGCGTTGGTCGGTATTAAACACAAAGCCAAAAATAGAGACAGGGTCGGCTGATGAGCCTGCTGAGCCACCAGTAAACCATTGGGCGCGAGCAAAAAAGTCTTCGAGAATAAACTGGGCGGCTAAAGTGGCAATTGCTAAATAAAGCCCTTTTATACGCGAAGCGGGAAGGCCAAATAGCATGCCTACCAACATAGTTAAAAAGCCTGCAATAGGGATACACAATAAAACAGGGATGCCAAAGGACATATTCAGCCAAGCTGACGCAAACGCACCAAAGCCAAAAAAGGCGCCATGGCCTAATGATATTTGACCCGTATAACCGACTAAAATGTTAAGCCCTAGTGCTGCAATGCCTAAATATGAAATTTGAATAAAAAGCGTTAGAAAGTATGCATCGACCAAAAATGGTGCGCAGCATAGTAGTGCAATGGCAATAATAGCTACGTTACGAATAGTTTTAGTTTCGTAAATGGTATTGTCTTGTTTGTAACTGGTTCTAAAGTCGCCACATGGGCGCATAGTTAAGCTAGACATAATAAAATCCTAATTTTTATAATTTATGTGTAAGCGCATTACGCTGTATTTTTACAGCGAGTCGCTAAATGTAAGCTCTTAAATTCGTTCAATATCTTTAGTCCCAAATAAACCGTAAGGTTTAAACCAAAGTATGATGAGAAGGACGTAAAATGGCGCTATGTCGTACATGTTGCCAACATGAAGGTATTGGCTATCAAAAAACTCAGCTAAGTTTTCCAGCACTCCAATTGTTAAACCACCCACAATTGCACCTACAATCGAGTCAAGGCCACCTAAAATAACGGCTGGGAACACTTTAATCCCCATCATTGATAGGGAACTTGAAACCCCGTTAACCATCCCTATTACAATACCGGCTGTTGCTGATACCGTTGCCGCAATGCCCCAGCTCATAGCAAACACTTGTTTAACGGAAATACCTAAGCTTTGTGCAATTTGCTGATTAAATGCAGTGGCTCGCATAGCGAGACCATATTTTGAATGTTTAAAAAAGAGGTAAAATGCAACCATAATAATTAAGGCGATAACCGTACTCATTAAGTAGGCTGACTCAATATTTAGGCCAAAGATTTGAATGCTTTGCGCATCAAATACCTGCGGGTAACTTTGCGCTGATACACCAAAGATCCATTTCATCAATGCTTGGAAAAAGATAGATAAACCAATTGTGACCATAATGACTGAAATAATTGGCTCGCCAATCATAGGGCGTAATACAATCATTTGAATTAAAATACCAAAGGCCGCCATAAACGCCATTGTGAGCAAAAAGCCAACAATAAAGGGGAGTTCTAAATAAATAAGCACGCTCCAGCACACCCAGGCACCTACAAGTAAAAATTCGCCCTGTGCAAAATTTACAATTTGTGTCGACTTATAAACTAAAACAAAACACATACCGACGACGCCATACAGCAGGCCGACAATAAGCCCATTAATGATTAACTGAATGAGTAATTCAAAGTTCATGATGCTCTCCGTTGTGCTTCAGTGTGAGTGTTTGCCACGGGAGTGACTGTGGGAATATTAATAAGAGATTGGATTTTAAGTTGCGTTTGAATGCGTGTTTTAGTGCCATCTTGAAATACAACAAGGGTATCAATATCAACTATATTTTGATCTTGGTATATCGCATCTATGATATCGCCATACTTTTGGGCAATAACGCTGCGTCTTACTTTACGCGTACGTGTAAGCTCTCCATCATCGGCATCAAGCTCTTTATAAAGCAGTAAAAACTTATGTATTTTTTGAGCGTCAGGAAGCGATTCATTAACACGTTGTATTTCTTCACTGAGCTTTTTATAAACTTCAGGGTGGGTCGATAAGTTAGTGTAATTTGTGAATGAGTAACCGTGTTGTTCTGCCCATTTAGCAACGATACTAAAACGAATACAAATGATGGCTGATAAATAAGGTTTGTTTTTACCTAATATGACGGCTTCGCCAATAAATGACGAAAACTTCAATTTATTCTCAATGTATTGCGGTGAGTATTGAACGCCGTTACTTGTACATGCTAAGTCTTTTATCCGATCAATAACAACCAAATGCCCTGAAGGCTTAAAGTAGCCAGCATCGCCTGTTTGCATCCATCCATCTTTAACATCTTCGTTGTATGCATTTTGATTATTAAGGTAGCCGGTAAACATACCCACTGTTTTTGCAACAATTTCGCCAACACCGGCTTCATCTTCGTTAATAACCTTTACTTGCGCATTATCAAACGCAAAGCCAACGCTATCGTAATCAACATCGTTTTGATGATGAATTGTATAAGCGCCGCACATTTCTGTTTGACCATAAAGTTGTCTTAACGGTACCCCAATGGTTTGAAAAAACCTAAATGTGTCAGGTCCCATTGCGGCTCCACCTGTTGCTGCAGATTTTAAATATGAAAAGCCGAGTCTGTCTCTAAGCGCTCTCATTAAAATAAGCTCTGCAAGCCACGATTTTTTTCCTTTAAGCTGGCTCTTTTGGGCAATGCCCATGGCAAAAGAAAATAGTTTTCTTTTTAGTGGAGTTGAGTCCATCATCCGAGCTTGAACATCCGCTAATATTCCTTCCCATACGCTTGGGGCTAGTAATACAAAGCTTGGTCCTATTTCTCTAAGATCAGACATTAATGTTTGTTGCTCTTCAACAAAGTTAACTATTTGACGTGCAATAAGCGCTTGGCCAACAGCATAAACTTGCTCCATTATCCAAGGCAGAGGTAATACCGATACGTAATTATCGCCTGGTTGGCGTGGATCGGCTCTTAAGTAAGCGCTGCAATGTTTAACAAAATTACCACCGTTGAGTAGTGCTATTTTAGGCTTTGAAGTAGTGCCTGATGTTGTGCAGTAAATTGCTATGTCGTCTGGGGAGGTTGCTTCAACTAGTTGTGGGTAGCGATTGGGTTCACTGTTATCTATAGTTTGGCCAAGTGCATACAGTGAATTTACGTCAATTAAGCGCTCATCGCTGTATTTGCGCATGCCTCTAGGATCGCAGTAAACAATTAATTTTACGTGTGAAATTTCATCGCCTAGTTCGAGTAATTTATCGCACTGTTCTTCATTTTCAGCTATTACAACCGTGGAATGGCTACTTTGGAGTAAGTAGGCCACTTCCTCATGCATTGAATCTTGATAAATACCTAAAGAGTGGCATCGCATTGCGTGTGCAGCTACTTCTCCCCACACCCATTCTGGGCGATTATCGCCAAGCAAAGCAATTGCATCACCTTTTTTTATCCCTTTATCTAGCAATGCAAGTGTGAGCCACTTTACTTGGTTGTTATAATCTTCCCATGTAAATTCATTCCAAATACCAAACTCTTTTTCTCGCATGGCTATTTCATGAGGCCACTGCTTGGCATTGAACTGTAATATTTTAGGAAAGGTATTGAGTTCGGCCATTTCAAAGTCATTAATTGAATCATGTTGAGTCATTAGCTTACTCTCTCTAATATGATTGCTTTTTCAGGTTCGCTATTGGCTTCTTCGAGCCCTAAATAGGCACGTTTTACATATGGGTCTGCCATTACTTGCTCGGGTTTGGCACAAATTAAGTTTTTCCCAAAATCTAAAACCATTACTTCATGGGAAATGTCCATTACCACGCCCATGTCATGTTCAATCATGACAACGGTGATCCCAAACTCTTCATTAAGGTCAAGAATGTACCTAGCCATGTCTTCTTTTTCTTCTAGGTTCATGCCTGCCATAGGCTCGTCGAGTAAAATAAGTTTAGGGTTGAGGGCCATTGCTCTTGCAAGCTCTACGCGTTTGCGTAGACCATAAGACAGGGTGCCTGCTATGGATTTTCGGATGTGGGATATTTCTAAAAAGTCGATGACTTCTTCAACTTTTCGTCTGTGTTCGAGCTCTTCTTTTTGAGCACCTGATGCCCAATATAATGGACCCGTTAGCCAATTATTTTTTAATAAGTGATGACGGCCAACCATAATGTTGTCTAATACCGACATATGACCAAATAAAGCGAGGTTTTGAAATGTTCGACCCATGCCTAAATCTGCACGGTCGTTTGGCTGCAAGTTTGTTACGTTTTTATTATTAAAAAAAATGTGACCGCTATGAGGAGTGTAGCGTCCTGAAATACAATTTAACATTGAGGTTTTACCGGCTCCATTAGGACCAATAATCGAAAAAATAGACCCTTCTGTTACAGAAAAGCTGACATCGGTTAAGGCTTTAACCCCACCAAATGCAAGTGATATGTTTTCTACATTAAGTATTGAAGTTGTCATTGCTGCTCTCCAAGTTTTTTGGATTGACTGTCTCTAAGGTAAAAAGGGGAGGAGAGTATTCTCCTCCCAAACGCAACATTGGTTGGAAGTGTTACGCGGTGCTAAGCATTAGAGCTAAAGTGCAAACCTCAGTGTGGCTTGAACGTAGTTAGAGTCTTTATCTTGTTCATCCATACAAAAGTTACCTACTTCAAAACCGACCACTAAATCCTTGGTTAAATTTTGAAATATGTTAACGCCCCATTGAGTTCGTTCGCGCTCAGACACATTACCTTCAACTTTCCCGTAGAGTACGCTTGAACGAAGTGTATCTGTCCAAAAGTGGCGGTATGCTATGAGTACTGAAGTAAGATCTTCAACTTCGTTATCGTATACATCTTTTGCAGCGGCAGCACCGACATAGCGCCCAAGCTCACCTTTGTGTAACTGAAAACGAAAATCATCCTTGCCAGTTGTTTTAACTAAACCTGCCACAGAGACACCAAAAGCAGGTTCTTGCTCACCTGAGAGAGTGTTAAGCTGACGCGCAAGGGCTGATACTGATACGTTGCCCCAGTCATCTTTAAAGTTATAGCGAGCGACTAAATCTGGAAGTTTGTCGTTAGAGGTATCGCCGCCCCATGTTTCTGGGTTTTCTAGCGATAGTTGAAAATTACCCATGTTATAGCGCACTTGCCCTTGACGGATAAAAACTAAGCCCGTGGTAGCCCCTGCAAAATCGGCTGCTTCAGGAATGGCACTAGTATTCATAAATGTTGACCATGTTTGCCCAACAGTAAGGTCTTGATAGTTTATAAAAGCGTGGCGAATACGTGGGTTTGCAGAGTTCGATATGATTTCATTACCACCACCACCATTAAAGTCCATTTCAATAAAGCCGGTAACATCGCCATGAACATACTTGGTGTTGAAACGGGTTTCATTTGCAAATATTTTAAACTGAGAGGCGTCTTCTTCAAGCGCTGTACCATCTCCAATCCAGAAATCACGATAAGCTACATCGCCATCAACATACCGAGAGTCAATTTTTATATAACCACCAAATGTGAGTTTATCATTTTCAGTTAGCTTGATTTCGTAGCCGGCAAAAGCGGATGAACTTGCAGTTAGTAACGCAGATACCAAGAGTAGTTTTTTATATTTTGAATCGAACATCTAGCTTATTCCCTTGTATTAGTTGTTCAGCTAATAGTAAGTAAACCGAACAAACCAACAATTAGTAATAAGACTTAGCACCTAGCGTTTAGTCCTTTAGTCTAGTTCTTTAGTGGCGTGCTATATGATTAAATTCAGGTCGTAAAAGGGTAAATTCTACTTCTAACAATAATAAAAAACGTGCTAAAAGTACGTAAAAGAAGCTAATTATGTTTTCTAACTGGTTACTAATAAGTGTTAGCATTGGCTATATAAGTTTACTGTTCTTAATCGCTTTTTTAGGCGGTAAGTATCGCCACAAGCTTGTTGCTAAGCAGCATGCCATTATTTATGCGCTATCGCTTGGAGTTTACTGTACTTCGTGGGGGTTTTTAGGCACATCTGCACAAGCTGCTGGTGGTTCCTTCAATTATATCCCTGTTTATTTAGCCCCTATTTTATTATTTATATTTGCTTGGCCTTTTATACAACGAATTATAAAAACGAGCCTGCAGTTAAAAACAAATTCAATAGCAGATTTACTCTCAGCACGTTTTGGCAAATCACAAAGTTTGGCACTCATTATTACATTGGTTGCTCTAATCGGTACTTTGCCTTATCTAGCCCTACAGCTTAAAGCAATTATTGACTCATACATTATCTTACAAGAAAGTCAGGACCTACCTATTTGGCAGCTAGGTTTGATTGTGAGTATTATTTTAACTGGTTTTACAATTATTTTTGGGATCAGAACAATTGATGTAACAGAGCGCCACCCTGGTGTAATGATAGCCATTGCTTTTGAGTCCACAGTTAAGTTAATCGCATTTTTACTTGTTGGACTGTTTGTGTCGTTTGTAATTTATGACTCACCGCTAGAAATCTTAGAAAAGTCTAAAGGGCATGTTTCTTTAGCGCAGCAATTTGAGCCAAGTAACTTAGTGGGGCTATTTGGTTTACTATTTATTGTTATGTCAGCATGTTTATGTTTGCCTCGGCAATTTCAGGTGATGTTTGTTGAAATAAAAGATCGAAAAACAAGTAGCTTAGCTCGCTGGTGGTTACCTGCTTATATTTTAGTATTTGCATTTTTTGCTGGACCAATTGGTTTAGCGGGTACATTAAATTATGCCGACTCTCTTAACGCTGATGCTTATGTATTATTTTTGCCCGCCTATTATGGGCAAGTTTGGCTATCGCTGTTTGCGTTTTTAGGAGCTGTTTCTGCTGCAAGTTCTATGGTTATTGTTTCAACTATTGCGTTGAGTACGATGTTGAGCAATGAAATTGTTTTTCCGCTTATATTTAAATTTTCACCTAGAAAAAATCATGACTATTTGCATTTTCAATCAAGGCTGTTGTTTATCCGCAAGGCATTAGTTGTCGTTGTAATAGCGTTGAGTCTTGGCATGTTACTTATTTCTCCGCCTGGCGCATTATCATCTTTAGGTGAAATTGCCTTTGGTGCCATTGCGCAAATAGGACCTGCGTTAATAGCTGCTTTTTTTTGGCCAAGAGCCACACAAAAGGGCGTGTTTTGGGGGATTATGTGCGGATTTCTAATTTGGGTGGGGGGCAATTTATTTCCACAGCTTGGTTTTTACGAGCACTTATTTAGTAACACAACTTGGCCTAAAACCACAGTAATGACCTTAATAGGGTTAAGCTTCAATATAAGCATATTATTTATAGTGTCGTTGTTAACTCGGCAAAACATTCGCGAAGAAGTGCAGAGTAAATTTTTTTACGACTCTGGTAAAAATCATCATCGACATTTTCCTAAGCAACCGAAGGTAGATATAAGTGAACTTGAACTGCTTTTGGCCCGCTTTATTGGCTTTGACAAGTCAAAAGAATGTTTTGCGCAATTTAATTTACAGCACAAAGATAAAAAGCATAAAACCTATAATGAGGCGTTACTGTTTCATGCGGAAAATACCTTAGCACCCGTACTTGGAGCTGCATCGGCCAAGCTAGTATTGTCTTTTGGCTTAGGTGGTCGTGATATGGCTTTTGACCAAGTGGCAAAAATTGTAGAAGACAATTCTACTCAACAGCTTGAGTTTAGTCGCTCAGTTTTACAAGGCGCAATTGAGAATACCAGTGAGGGTATTTCAGTGATTGATGGCGACTTAAATTTAGTCGCTTGGAATAAACAATATCTTGATATTTTTAATTATCCTAAAGACTTTATTTATATTGGTTGCCCTATAAGTGAACTTATTAGATACAACCTTACTAATCAAAAGCGTTATGTATGTGATATTGAAGCTCAAGTAAATAAACGCTTAGATTACTTAAAAGCAGGCAGTAAACACCAGTCTGAGCGACGTTTGCTTAATGATAAAATTATTAATATTGAAGGAAATCCGATCCCAGGCGGAGGCTTTGTAATGATTTTTACGGATATTACAGAGTTTAGAAAAGCTGAAAAATACCTAAAAGAAGAAAATACAGACCTAGAAAGTCGCGTTTTGGCACGAACAAAAGAGTTAGAGCAAGCGAATGTTGAGCTTGAAAAAGCGAATCAAGAGCTTGTAGCTGCACAACTAAAAGCTGAGCAAGCTCACCTTAAAAAAAGCCAGTACTTAAGAGCATGTAGTCACGATTTGTTACAGCCCCTTTCTGCTGCCCGCTTGTTTTCATCTGCGGTGAGTTTAAGCGCCAAAGTTTCTCCACAAGAGCGAATGCAGATTAAGCAAATAGACAACTCGTTAGAGATTGCAAATAATCTTTTACTCGATTTAAACGAAATAGCACGTATTGAAAGCGGGAATATAACTCCTGATATCAGTGTATTTTCAATTGAAAAATTATTCTCTATGTTAAAGCTTGAGTTTTCAGCTTTAACGCATGATTACAAAATAGATTTTAGATGCACGTCGAGTAAGTTGTATATAAAAAGTGATTTAACTTTACTTGCCCGAATTGTGCAAAACTTTTTGAGTAATGCTTTTCGTTATGCACACGATGGAAAAGTATTATTAGGCTGTCGCAGGAAAGGGCAGAGTCTATGTATACAAGTAATTGATAATGGTCCAGGGATCCCATATGAAAAACAACAGCAAGTGTTTGAGCAATTTACACAATTATCAACCAAGCTAGTGGGTCCAAAAGGGCTTGGTTTAGGCTTAAATATTGCTAAAAGTTTAGCTGAAATACTCAATCATAAGCTTGGGCTACTCTCTAAAGTAAATTGTGGCAGTACGTTTAGTGTAGAGGTGCCATTAGCGTCAGAGATTAAGATAGAAATACCTCAACCTTTACAAGCGAGTAATAACTTACAAGGTGTGTGTGTATTATGCATAGACAATGAGCAAAGCGTGACGGCGGGTATGAAGGATTTACTATCAGCATGGAAGTGTAATGTGCTCATAGCCTCAAATGCTCAACAGGCTTTGTCTATTTACAAAAGTCATGAAGAAGATATTGATATATTACTGGTGGATTATCAGCTAACAGACGAGGAACAACCCGCATGCGATTCACAAACGAGCACCGGGTTGCTAGGGGCACAAAAACACAGTCCTTCACATATTAGTTACTATAATGGAATTGAGCTGATTCAAGCTATACGTGCCGTAAGTCGTTATCCATTACCTGCAATTCTCATTACAGCCACAATGGATGAGTCAGTTCAGAAACAAGCGCACAATGCTGATATCGGATATTTGCGTAAAATAGTTAAACCTATTGCGTTGAGAGCTTTGATGAGCTCTCTTTTAACTAAGCGGTTAGAAAAAAACTATATATCTGATACATTTCTTTAAGGTGTGTTATGAGTAAAAAAGTCATGTTCATGCTTATGCTGGTTTAGTAATATAACTGCTTGAGTGCGATTTTTAACACCAAGCTTTAAAAATATGGTACTTACATGGCTTTTTATTGTAGATTCAGACAAGTTTAGGTCATACGCAATTTGTTTATTGAGTAAGCCATCTGCCAGCATAAAAAGTATTTTTCGTTGTTGATTAGTTAGTGTTGAAATTTTACTTTTTTCTTTACCCTGTTGCGCCCCTTGTTTTAATGCGTAAGGGGGAACCCAAAGCTCACCATTAATAACGCTTTTAAGTGCAGCAACCATGTCGTTAACAGGAGTAGATTTAGGTATAAAACCAGCTGCCCCAAATTCTATTGCCTTATTAATGGTTTCAGACTCTTCAAAACCTGAAATAACCACTACTGCGATATGTGGATATTTGAGGCGAATACAATTGAGTGTATTAAACCCCTCTGCACCGGGTATATCCAAATCTAATAAAATAAGGTCGATGTCGGGTGTGTTAATGAGTGCTTGTTCTAGCTCAGCTATGGTTTGTGCCTCAAGTAATGATGCATTAGTAAAACTTGATGTAACCATTAACGACAATGCTTGCCTAAACAGGGGGTGATCATCTGCGATGATAATTTTTGTGTGTGCTGTCATTTTATTTTCTAACCTAGAGTTTAGATAAATGATCTTTTATTTTGATAATTTACTTTTAAGAAAAGGTAAATTTTTTTGTTTTAATAACATAACCCGATTAGATTAAAATTCAATGTTAATTCTATAAATTAGACTAAAGGACTAAGACTTTTATTGTTTAATTAGAAGGATATAAATGCTGTTAACTAATTTTGCTTATTAATATTGATATTAAAAGGTTTATTAATTTAAAGTTTCTAATCGCTCCCTCTTATAAAAATGTTCAAGGTCGATTACAATACAGCCATCTAAAAGGCATCGATGCCTTTGTCTGCACGTAAAGAGAGTGGATTTTATATTTCATGGCAATCAAACTTGCAATTAATGGTTTTGGTCGTATTGGTCGAAATATTGTCCGCGCGTTGTACGAGTCAGGTTTAAGCAACGAGATAAAAATTGTTGCGATTAACGAACTTGCTGACCCTGAAGCTATTGCTCATTTATTAAAATACGACACGTCCCACGGTCGTTTTTCTTTTCCTGTAAAACTTGGTGAAGACACCATTAGTGTTGCAGGCGATACCATTGCACTATTTTGTGAAGAAAACCCAGTAGAATTGCCTTGGCAAACCCTTGATGTAGATGTTGTGCTTGAATGTACCGGTGTTTATCACTCGCGTGAGCATGCACAACTACACATTACTGCGGGTGCTAAAAAGGTGTTGTTTTCTCACCCAGCTGATAACGATGTAGATGCCACCATTGTGTATGGCATTAACGACAATGAGCTCAAACACGAGCACACTATTGTATCTAACGGCTCGTGTACAACAAACTGTGTGGTGCCTGTTATTAAAGTGCTCGATGATGCATTTGGCATTGAGTCGGGCGCTATTACTACTATTCATGCTTCAATGAACGATCAACAAGTGATTGATGCGTATCATCATGATTTACGCCGTACTCGCGCTGCGAGTCAGTCTATTATTCCGGTAGATACAAAGCTTGCGCGTGGTATAGACCGCATTTTACCCAAATTTAAAGGTCGCTTTGAAGCCATTGCGGTTCGCGTACCAACGATTAACGTAACAGCGATGGATTTAAGTGTGACAGTAAACGCCGATGTAGATTTAAACGCGGTTAATAATGCACTTAAAGCACAAGCAAAAGACCGCTTAGAAGGTATTTTAAGTTACACCGAAGAGCCACTGGTATCGGTTGATTTTAATCACGACCCGCATTCTTGTATTATTGATGGCACGCAGACACGTGTTAGTCATAAAAGGCTGATAAAGTTACTTGTTTGGTGTGACAATGAGTGGGGTTTTGCCAATCGCATGCTAGATACAGCACGTGCGATGATGGCTAAGTAAACGTATTTTATAATAATTTTAAAATTTATTTTTCAGGTTCAAGTATCGTTAACTAAGGAGATGTTATGTCGGTCATAAAAATGGCAGATTTAGATTTAAACGGCAAACGCGTATTAATTCGTGAAGATTTAAATGTACCAGTTAAAGCAGGTAAAGTGACCTCAGATGCACGTATTCGTGCAGCACTGCCTACGATTAAATTAGCGCTTGAAAAAGGCGCTAAAGTAATGCTTATGTCACACCTTGGCCGCCCAACAGAAGGCGAATACGACGACGAGTTTTCACTTGCTCCTGTAGCTGATTACCTAAACGATGCACTTGAGCAAAATGTACGTCTTGAAAAAGGCTACTTAAACGGCGTTGACGTTGCAGATAATGAAGTGGTTGTTTTTGAAAACGTACGCTTTAACAAAGGCGAGAAGAAAAACGACGAAGCGTTATCAAAACAACTTGCAGCTTTGTGTGATGTGTATGTAATGGATGCATTTGGTACTGCTCACCGCGCACAAGCGTCTACTCATGGCGTTGGCTTATTTGCAGATGTTGCCTGTGCTGGCCCGCTATTATCAGCAGAACTTGAAGCACTTGGTAAAGCATTAGATAACCCAGCTCGCCCACTAGTGGCTATTGTTGGTGGTTCTAAAGTTTCAACTAAGTTAACTGTTTTAGACTCGCTTTCAACCATTGTAGATCAGCTTGTTACAGGTGGCGGTATTGCTAATACCTTTATTGCTGCAGCAGGTCATCCTGTTGGAAAATCACTTTATGAAGCTGATTTAATGGATGAAGCAAATCGCTTATGTGCAGCCGCTAAAGCTAACAATGGCGAGATCCCAGTACCGACTGATGTTGTGGTAGGTAATGAATTTTCAGACTCTGCAGTTGCGACGCTTAAAGATGTAAGTGAAGTAACAAGCGATGACATGATTTTTGATATTGGCCCAGATACTGCTAATCAGCTTGCAAAAATTATTGCAAACGCAGGTACTGTAGTGTGGAATGGTCCAGTAGGTGTATTTGAGTTTGATCAATTTGGTAATGGCACACGCGCTATTGCACAAGCTATCGCTAACTCGAATGCGTTTTCAATTGCTGGTGGTGGCGACACTTTAGCGGCCATTGATAAATACGGCATTGCCGATAAAGTATCTTACATTTCTACCGGTGGTGGTGCGTTCTTAGAGTTTTTAGAAGGCAAAAAACTTCCAGCAGTAGAAATGCTAGAATCGCGCGCTAAATAAGTTATTATTTAGCCGTGAGTAGTGAGGGGAAACCCTCACTAACGATTAATTATTAAATACCTCTCACCCTTATTTAATAGTTAATGAAGACAAAACTAAGCAGTCTAGCTTGCTTTATTTTGTGGCGCAGTGATTGCGTCAAACTAACATATCCGTTCAAACTAGATGGTAGGAGACTGCTGTCGATAAATTGGAGAATACCCAATGGCTTTAATCAGTATGCGACAACTTTTAGATCATGCAGCTGAACACGGTTACGGCGTTCCAGCCTTTAACGTGAATAACCAAGAGCAAATGCGCGCTATAATGGAAGCGGCTGATAAAACAAACAGCCCAGTAATTGTTCAAGGATCAGCAGGTGCACGTGCTTATGCTGGTGCTCCATTTATCCGCCACATGATTTTAGCAGCCGTTGAAGAATGGCCGCACATTCCAGTAGTAATGCATCAAGATCACGGCACCTCACCTGGTGTTTGTCAACGCTCAATTCAACTTGGTTTTTCATCAGTAATGATGGATGGCTCACTAATGACTGATGGAAAGACCCTTTCAAGCTACGAATATAATGTAGAAGTAACACGCGAAACAGTGGCTATGGCACATGCTTGTGGTGTGTCGGTGGAAGGCGAGCTGGGTGTACTTGGCTCACTCGAAACTGGTGAAGCGGGCGAAGAAGATGGTGTAGGCGCAGAAGGTAAATTAACTACCGATCAAATGCTTACCGACCCTGAAGAAGCCGCCGATTTTGTAAATAAAACCCACGTTGATGCCTTGGCAATAGCGTGTGGTACGTCACATGGTGCGTACAAATTTACGCGCCCACCCACAGATGATATTTTAGCGATTGATCGTATTAAAGAAATTCACGCACGTATCCCGAACACGCACTTAGTAATGCACGGATCATCGTCTGTACCGCAAGAGTGGTTAGAGATCATAAATCAATACGGTGGCGAAATTCCTGAAACGTATGGTGTACCTGTAGAACAAATTGTAGAAGGGATCAAATACGGTGTACGTAAAGTAAATATTGATACCGATTTGCGCCTAGCCTCTACCGGTGCTATTCGCCGCCACTTAGCACTCAACCCGTCTAACTTTGATCCGCGTAAATACTTAGCAGAAGCGACAAAAGCGATGACAGAGATTTGTGTGGCGCGTTATAACGCGTTTGGCACCGCAGGACAAGCTGGTAAAATTAAGCCAATTTCACTGGACGACATGCACCTTAAATACTTAAGCGGCGAGCTAGATCCTAAAATTAGATAACCGCATTTTTTAAGCTGTTTACTTAAAAGCCAGCAAGTTAGTTGCTGGCTTTTTAATGCTTGTAAGTTTTATTATGCACAGATCACTGTATTACTAACCCTGTTATTTGGGATCATGTATTTACTAACACATGTACTTTTTGGATCATTAATTTACTAAGCGCCGCAAATTTTAAGGCTGCTCTTGAACTAAAAATAATCCGATCGTTTTATATTTAAACAACTAATCAGTTACTTAGCGGTTTGACTAAGTATAACAATGATCCCAAACACGATCAGCTTGGTAAAACTCTGATCTTTTACACAGCCCTTAGTAAAAAAACGATCTATTTTTGAGCGAAAACTTTGGTGTTTTTACTTATTATTGGGCAAAAACGAAAGAGGGCTAGTTAAGTTAGTAAACCAATGATCTATCAAAACGATCCAGTTTATATTCGTATTGAATAAACCGGTATTCTCTTTTAAATATGTTTATGACCATATAAATAATCAAAATACTTTTAAAAAATATGCCTCTAATGGACGGTTTAGTAACAAATTTGTATTTTTTTACCAGGATTTTAATTTACACGTTACACTTTCATAAAAATGTCATACTTAGTCATAATAATGAAATCTAATTCGATAGCGTAAGAGATAATTTGGAATGTCACGTAAAGTACTAGTCGTAGATGATGAAGCTCCTATCAGAGAGATGTTAGTTTTTGTTTTAGAGCAAAATGGATTTCAAGCAATTGAAGCAGAAGATTACGATTCTGCAATTGCAGCTATGGTTGAACCCTACCCAGATATGGTGTTGCTTGATTGGATGTTACCAGGTGGTAGCGGTATTCAAATTGCTAAGCAATTTAAGCAAAGTGAATACACACGCCAAATTCCAATTATTATGCTTACAGCCCGCGGCGAAGAAGAAGACAAAGTACGCGGTCTAGAAGTAGGGGCAGATGACTACGTCACTAAACCTTTTTCTCCTAAAGAGTTAATGGCTCGTATTAAAGCGGTTATTCGCCGGGTATCGCCTACCTCATTAGAAGAAGCCATAGAAGTACATGGCTTGCGTTTAGACCCAATATCGCACCGCGTTACCTCTGAGGGAAGCGAGCTTGATATGGGGCCTACCGAATTTAGGTTGTTACATTTTTTTATGACTCATCCAGAACGTGTTTATAGCCGAGAGCAATTGCTTGATCATGTGTGGGGAACCAATGTGTACGTTGAAGACCGTACTGTTGATGTGCACATACGCCGTTTACGCAAAGCGATTGCACCGCTGGGGCATGATCGCTTAGTACAAACAGTGCGTGGTGCAGGTTATCGTTTTTCTAGTAAATTATGAGCTACCGCAACTAGATTGTGAGTATGGATAATTTACTACTCAAAGGTAAAGTGAGTGTATGTATCGAGTTATTAATAAACAGGCGTTAGTAAAACGCCTGTTTATCTATTTTTTACCTCTATTATTAATTGGTGTGCTTACTGGCGCACCATTTTTGCTTTTATTTTTAGGCACTTCTTCTCTTTTAGTCTGGCATTACCATCAACTTTATCGCTTAAGCGATTGGCTTTTAAATCAACGTAGCTTTAACCCACCAGAGGGCGAGGGTGCGTGGGAACAAGTATTTGAAGGCATTTATCATTTACAGCACCGTAATCGTAAAAAACGCAACGAGTTGGCTGATTTAATTCGTCGCTTTCGCGATGGAGCCGAAGCCGTCCCCGATGCGGTAGTGGTGTTGCAAAGTGATTTAAGCATTGTTTGGTGTAACCAACTTGCACTTAAAGTATTGGGCTTACAATGGCCGACCGATCATGGCCAGCGCCTAGATAACCTAATACGCGAACCTAAATTTGCCAAGTACATGCTGCGCGGTGAATTTGAAGAGCCACTCGAACTTGATAACGGGCATATTGTTGACCAAGTGCTTGAATTTAGGGTAATGCCATATGCCAACACGCAGCTTATGGTGGTAGTACGTGATGTAACACGCCTAAAGCAGCTAGAGCAAATGCGCAAAGACTTTGTTGCCAATGTATCCCATGAGCTGCGTACGCCGCTTACGGTTGTTACTGGCTACCTAGAGATGATGGATGGCGATTCGATGCCACCGCCTGCAATGTGGAATAAAGCGCAAAACACCATGCTTGAGCAATGTAAGCGTATGGACAGCTTAGTTAATCAGCTTTTATCTCTTTCGCGTATTGAAGGCTCCCGTAGACAAGACAACGACAAAGCCATTGATGTGCCGCAAATGCTCAACTACATTAAAACCGAAGCGCAGTCTATAAACCAAGATAAAGGCCATGAGCTTATTTTTAATATAGACAATGAGCTTGATATTAAAGGCTCTGAAGATGAGCTACGCAGTGCATTTTCTAATTTAGTGTTTAACGCTATACATTACACTAAAGCGGGTGGAAAAATTGTTGTTACCTGGCAGCGTAAAGATGGCCTTGCGCACTTTAGTGTGAGTGACAACGGCGATGGTATTGCACCTGAGCATATTAACAGGCTAACCGAGCGTTTTTACCGTGTAGATAAAGCAAGAAGTCGCACAACTGGTGGTTCAGGTTTAGGCTTAGCCATTACAAAACACGTGCTAACACGTCACGATAGTCAATTAAATATAACCAGTGAGCTTGGTAAAGGTTCGTGTTTTTCTTTTGATTTTTCAAAGGATAAACTTGTTAACTTAGCAGGTTAAAGGAAATAAAAAGTAAAGTCATAAAAGTGTCATTTAAGAGTAATGCAACTGTCATGTACTCACTTTAAAGTAGTTTGCAGTTAGGAAATGGGACGAACAAATCGGAGAACCCGCATGAAGTTTAAAAATTTAGTTGCCGCAATGGGTGTGGCTGTTACAACATTAGTATCTGCACAGGCTGTTGCTCTTGACGACGCAATTCCTGAATATCAAAAAATTAACGGCGTTTCAGGTAACTTTTCATCTGTAGGCTCTGATACGTTAGCTAATATGATGACTTTTTGGGCTGAAGAGTACAAACGTATTTACCCTAACGTAAATATTCAAATTCAAGCGGCCGGTTCGTCTACAGCGCCACCAGCGCTCACTGAAGGTACCTCTAACATGGGTCCTATGAGCCGTAAAATGAAATCAAAAGAAATCGAAGCGTTTGAAAAACGTTACGGTTACAAGCCTACAGAAGTCCGTGTAGCGATTGATGCATTAGCAGTATTTGTACACAAAGATAACCCAATTGAAGGCTTACGTATTGACCAAGTAGATGCTATTTTTTCATCTACTCGTAAATGTGGTGCGTCTGAGCAAGTTAACCGCTGGAGCGATGTTGGCCTAACGGGCGACTGGGCTGCAAAAGACGTTCAATTATACGGACGTAACTCTGTATCAGGTACTTACGGTTACTTTAAAAAGAAAGCACTGTGTAAAGGTGACTTCCGTAACAACGTAAATGAGCAACCAGGTTCAGCCTCTGTTGTACAGTCAATCTCATCGTCATTAAACGCGATTGGTTACTCAGGCATTGGTTACAAAACATCAGGTGTACGTACGGTACCTTTATCTAAAAAAGGCACTAACTACGTAGATGCAACGCTTGATAATGTTGCTAAAGGTAAATACCCACTTTCTCGTTTCTTATACGTTTACGTGAACAAGCACCCTAATAAGCCGCTTTCACCAATTGAAGCTGAGTTCTTAAAAATGGTACTTTCTAAAGACGGTCAAAAAATCGTTGAAAAAGATGGTTACGTACCACTATCTGCTAAGTTAGCAGAAGCAGAGCTTAAAAAGTTAGGTTTATAATTTAAACCCAACCAATAAAAAAACCGCTCAATGAGCGGTTTTTTTGTGTGTAAAATTAACACCGACTATAAATCAGTTAGCTTTTGCGCCTGAGCTTTACATTGGTTGTAAGTCTCAACACATTTAGCAGAGCACACTTGTTGTTTTAAGCCTTTGTCAATCGATTGCTGATCACAGCTATTTTCACACTGATAGTTTTGTTGTGCGCATTGGTTTAACTCAGGGTTTTTCACCTGATTTTGGCAAGCTGCTAACAATGAAAATGAAAGGGCGAGGGCGCTTGTTTTAATAAATGTTTGCATGCTTATCCTTAACGTTGTGCTGCGCTTTTGTTAAATCTCAACTTGTAAGTTGTCGATTAATCTAACATTGCCTAAAAAGGCGGCAGCTAAAATAACAAATTGTGTATCATCAAGTGTAGCAGCTTTTAATGTATCTCGTTGAGCTATCTCAAAATAATCTGGCTTTAAGCCGGCTTGCTCTAAACTAAGCTTTGCGCTTTGCTGCAAAGCGGTGTAATCAGTATTGCCTGCTTTAAGCTCTTTTGCACAGCTGCTTAATGTTTTAAATAATGCGGTCGCCGTGGCTTTTTGCTCTGCAGATAAATAGCCATTACGCGAGCTCATAGCAAGCCCTGATACTTCACGCATGGTCGGTACACCAATAATTTCAACCGGAATTGATAAATCACGTACCATGGTTTTAATCACTTGCAGCTGCTGAAAATCTTTTTCTCCAAAGCAAGCGTAATCCGGCTGTACTAAATTAAATAACTTAGTCACTACTGTGGCAACGCCTCTAAAGTGCCCAGGGCGCGTGCCGCCACAGTACCCCATAGACACGCCAGGTACATCAACAAAGCTTTGCTCACCGAGCCCGTTTGGGTAAATAGTATCGACGCTTGGAGTAAATACAATATCGGTGTTTAGCTCGGCTAAGCCTTGTTTGTCTTCATTTAATGTACGTGGGTAGCTATCTAAATCTTCGTTAGCACCAAATTGCATTGGGTTGACAAAAATACTTACTACAACCTTATCGGCTATTGTTTTTGCTTTTTCAACTAATGAAAAGTGACCACGATGCAAATTGCCCATTGTTGGTACGAGTGCCACGCTTAAGCCTGCTTGGCGCCACGCTTTGATTTGACTACGTAACGATTTAATTTCAGTGATTGACTGCATTATTTAAACTCATGTTCGGCGCTTGGAAATGCGCCACTTTTAACGTCTGTACAATATTTTTTAACTGCATCAGGCATGTTGCCCGTTTCCAGTAAAAAGTTTTTAGAAAATTTAGGAATGTATCCTGCCGAAATACCCACTAGGTCGTGCATTACCAGTATTTGGCCATCTGTTACATTGCCTGCGCCAATACCTATAGTAGGAATAGTCACGGCATCAGTAATGCGTTTAGCAAGCGCGCTTGGGATACACTCAAGTACTAATAATTGCGCGCCTGCCTCCTCAAGTGCTTTTGCATCGTCAATCATTTTTTGTGCTTTGTCGTCTTCGCGTCCTTGAATTTTAAAGCCACCAAATACGTGTACTGATTGCGGCGTTAATCCTAAATGACCACACACAGGAATACCTTGCTGCGTTAAGCTTTTAATGCTGTCGTAAAGCCATTCACCGCCTTCAAGTTTTACCATATTAGCACCGGCACGCATAAGCTCAGCTGCATTTTTACAGGTATCGCTGACGTTTGAATAACTCATAAACGGCATATCGGCGATAACAAAAAGCTCACGGCTGCCACCACGTACACAGCGGGTATGATAGGCTATATCTTGGTTTGTAACAGCTAAGGTATCGTCGCTACCTTGTAGCACCATGCCTAAAGAGTCACCCACTAAAATAACATCCACGCCGTTATCATGAAATAACTTAGCAAAACTGGCATCGTATGCGGTTAATGCGGTGATCTTGTTATTTTCTGCTTTCATTTTATTTAAAGTAGAAACGGTTATTTTAGACATAATATCCTCGCAGGCATAAGCCTTGGTTAATTACAGAGGTAATTGTTGTAAGTCGTTTAGCGGTAAGTTTTGCGCAATGGTTTTTAATGCAATGCCGCTTGGTAAAATCAGTTCAGGTGTAAGCTCTAGCAGCGGGTAAACTACAAACTCACGCTCGCACAGGCCATAATGTGGAACCGTTAAGCGCTCGGTATTAATCACTTGCTGCCCAAATAATAAGGTATCTATATCAAGCGTACGCGGACCCCAACGTTCGGCTTTTCTTACTCGTCCATGCTCAAGCTCTATGGCTTGCGTTAAATCAAGTAATTGCTCAGGTTCAAGCGCGGTTTTAATACACGCAACGGCATTGACGTAGTCGGGTTGATCTTGAGGCCCCATTGGTTTGCTTGCGTAATAATGAGATACACTAATAAATTCGCAATGGGGCAGCTTTTTAAGTGCTGCCACTGCGTTATCAAGCTGTTCTTTGGGTGAGTTTAGGTTGGCACCTAAACCCAAATATACACACTGCATACAATTACTCAGTCGGCTTTTTAGTGGTTCGGCGGCGTGAGCGCTTACGTGGTTTAGGCCCCCCTTGATGGCCTAGATTTTTTACCATGTCTTTTTGGCCATTTATATCTTGGCTTAAGTACTGAGTCCACCACTGGGCAAGTTCACTGTGTTGGTGTTCACCGGCATCAACACGTAATAGTAAAAAGTCGTAAGCGGCTTTGAAGCGAGGCTGCTGAGTTAATCTGTAAGCGCGTTGGCCGGCACGTTTATCTAAACGTTGCTGAATATGCCAAATATCGCGTGCGCCCAGAGTAAAGCGTTTTGGTACGGCTATATGCTGGGCGTTTTCACTTAATACTTTGTTCATTGCTTGTGCAAACGCATCAAAGTAAGAAAGCTGCTCTTGTTGTTTAATTTTATTTGCACGTTCAAGCAGTGGGAACCAGAGTAAGGCGGCAAATATGAATGCAGGCGTGACTTTTTTATCAGCATTAATGCGTTTATCGGTATTTTGAAACATTTGCTGAATAAATGCCGCTTCTAAACCGTCAGGGTTCTTATCTAAAATTTTATCAAGCACCGGAAATAACGATTTAAACAAACCGTATTGACGTAGCATTAAATAGTTAGCTTCGGCTTTACCGTTTAAAAATAGCTTAAGGACTTCTTCAAATAATCGTGCTGGCGGAATATTATCCAATAAATTGGCAAGCTCAGTAATCGGTTTTTCGCTTTTAGGGGCAATGCTCATATCAAGCTTTGTTGCGAATCGTACGGCACGTAGCATGCGCACAGGGTCTTCGCGGTAACGTTTAACGGGGTCGCCAATTAACTCTATTTGTTTTGCTTGAATAGCTGCTAAGCCATTTGCGTAGTCGTAGATGCAAAAATCATTAATAGAGTAGTACAACGCATTGATAGAAAAATCACGGCGTTCGGCATCTTCTTCAATGCTACCGTAAACGTTGTCACGCAGTAATTGGCCTTGCTCACTTGATTGACTAATTTGGTTTTTGTCTTCTTGCGCTTCGTGGTGTCCACGCATGGTGGCCACTTCTATAATCTCACGACCAAAAACTATATGCGCTAAGCGAAAGCGACGGCCAATTAACCGACAGTTTCTAAATAGTTTTTTTACTTGCTCAGGGGTAGCGTTGGTAACTACGTCAAAATCTTTAGGTTGTTGACCTAACAATATATCGCGAATACAACCACCTACTAAGTAAGCATCGTAACCACCGTCTTTTAAACGGTAAAGGACTTTGATTGCATTTGGGCTAAATTGTTTACGTGAAATACCATGTTCGCCGCGTGTTACAACAACCGGTTCATCACTTGTTTGAGTGCTTTGCACATCGGCATTAGGGCCGATTATTTGCCTGCAAAATTGAAAAAGCTTGGAAATAATAATCTGTCTCCTACAGAAATGATGGTCGACTGGTCATCGCAATCAAAAGCACATAAATTAGCTACATAGTGCGGTGCTTTGCATTTATTGTAAATAGCCTCTATTAAGGCGGCTATCATATACTAGCATGGTATAAAAATTAAGTTGATGGACTGAAATTAAGCGCTTTTTAAGCTTTTTATTTGCTTAAATGCGTAAATTTAGTGCTGTTTTGTTGCTGCCCTTGCGAAATTTGAATTTCGGGAATGGTTGGCACTACGCTTAAGCTAAATTCCTTAATAGCCCATGTCATTAATTGCTCTACAGTAAGATCGTGCAGCTGCTTATGCACAGGTAAATTTAAAAACGCAAATGCATCAATCAATGCAGGTTTAGGGTTGCTTGAACTAATTGCAGGGGCGTAATTTTGTTTAGAAAGTTTAAACCCAGGTTTTGCAACCGCTAATGGCAAATGTGCGTATTCTGGTATGGGTTTATTGAGTTGTTTAAATAAACTAATTTGCCGTGCTGTGGGCTCGATTAAATCGGCGCCACGCACTACACGGTTAATCCCTTGCTCTATATCATCGATCACTACGACTAGTTGGTAAGCAAATAATCCATCACTGCGTTTAATTATGTAATCTTCATGGGCTAAGGCACTATTTACAGTTATCTCACCTTGAATCAAGTCAGTAAACTGACATGTTGGATATTGCTGGCTAAGGCGAAGTGCCCCTTGCTCTGTTGATAAATTAAGTGATTTACAGTGTCCCTGATAAATCCCACCAATGGCTTTTATTTGTTTGCGAGAACATTGGCAGCCATATACATATTGCTGCTGGATCAGAGAGTTTGTCACCTCTTTGTAAAGGTGTAAGCGCTGAGTTTGGTAAACAACAGGTTCGTCCCAATAAAGGCCGTAGGCTTGGAGGGTGTTGAGAATATCGGAGTCGGCATTTTTTACCACGCGTGTGGTGTCTATATCTTCAATGCGAACTAACCATTTACCTTGATTTACTTTAGCATCAAGGTAGCTGCCCACAGCCGCCACAAGTGAGCCAAAATGAAGTGGCCCTGAAGGAGACGGTGCAAATCGACCGCGATAGTCACGCTTTGGCGTGGTAACGGCTGTAGGAGACATAGTTAACTAAGTTAAATTAACCGCGCCCAGCTTGTTTTTCTTTAATTTCTGCAAGGGTTTTACAGTCTACGCATAAATCGGCTGTTGGACGTGCCTCTAAACGGCGAATACCAATTTCGATTCCGCATGACTCACAAAAACCAAAATCATCTTCTTTAATTAAGTTGATTGTTTTTTCAATTTTTTTGATCAGTTTACGCTCACGGTCGCGAGTACGAAGTTCTAAAGAGAACTCTTCTTCTTGCGCAGCGCGGTCAACTGGATCAGGAAAGTTGGCAGCTTCGTCTTGCATATGCGATTTTGTGCGGTCAACTTCATTACGTAAGTCGTTACGCCACGCTTCTAAAATCGCTTTAAAATGAGCACGTTGTGCTTCATTCATATACTCTTCGCCCGGCTTTTCTTGGTATGGTTCTAAACCGGCTTGAGCCAATAAACCATGTCTTTGTTGGTCTGGCATAACTCTCTCCTAAATCCTTAATTTAATGCCTCAGCATTAGCCGGCGGTATAAATAGCAGAATCTTATACCCTAGGCAAATTTATTTTTTAATTAATCGAATTAGCTTCAACCAGTGTGTTGACTAAAAAGGCTCATATTTTAATTTTGATGCTTTATTAATCGTTATTTCGGTATTTAAACTTGCCTAGTTATATGGGCATAAAGTTTAAAAGCAAGTTAATTTTTTATTTAAAGGCTACTTTCTCACTGAGCGTTACTTCACTTGGCGAAATAGATGCCTTATAAGCGTAGACCTCCACGCCTTTTTTAATCGCTTGGTTTAGTAAATCGTTGTATTTTTTATCTATATGGCTTGCGGCACTCACAGTATTGATACCTTGGTGTAAAACAACGAACAGTAATACTGCGCGGTGGCCTTGTTCGATCATTTCTATGAGTTCGCGAATGTGCTTTTGCCCACGCACTGTTTGTGCATCAGGGAAGTAACCTTGACCACTTTCTGGAGTTGTTTCGCTCAATAACGTGACTGACTTCACCTCTACATAGCAATCGGGTTTGTTATCATTGGTGAGCAAAAAATCGATACGGCTGTTCTCGCTGCCATATTTTACTTCACTTTGCAGGTGCGCATAGCCGTTAAGCTCCGTAATAAGCTGGTTGGTAATTGCCTCTTCGACTACTTTATTTGCCACGGCGGTATTTACACATATCAGCTGCGACAAGCTGTTCTGTGTGAGCTCTAATGAATGCGGGTATTTTCGTTTACTGTTATCGCTGGTTGAGTAAAAAGCGTTAAAGCCAGGCTCGGCACAGCCGGTCATTTTTCCTGTATTGGCGCAATGTGCGGTAAATTCAGTGCCATTGGTAAGCTGTAAGTCAGCTAAAAAACGTTTATAACGTCTTAATAATGTGGCGGGCTGTAAAGCGGGGGTGTATTTCATTTAAATTCCAATGCTAAACGCTGCAGATGCGTTGGTTTATGTTATTTATCTCAAGCTGTTGGGAACTTGTACTCTCTATAGTAAACTCGGTGCACATTTAAGTGTAAGGGTATTCTAACATGAGTGAAAAATTTGTTGTTCAACTAAGCGAGCAAGCAGCACCTAGTCATTGGGGCGAAAACGCTACCTTGTCTTTTAACGAGCGAGGTGCAACGGTTCATTTATCTGAACAAGAAACATTAAAAAATGTTCAAAAAGCGGCGCGAACTATTGCAAACCAAGGCGTTAAACAGGTTGAGCTTGCGGGGGACGTATGGTGCACCGAAAGCCAATGGGCTTTTTATCAAGGATTTGTTACACCTAAATCATTACACGGTGTTGAGTTTGTTGATAACGCACAATCAGATCTAAACGAGCTTGCGCATTTAAAAGCCTCAGCGACGTGGGCTCGCGAAATGGTTAACGGCACAGCCGATGATATTTACCCGGAGAGCCTTGCTGAAAAAGCGGCTGAATTTATTCAATCATTAGCGCCTGAGCACGTAAGCTATCAAATTATTAAAGGCGATGCATTATTAGAGCAACAATGGATTGGCATTCACGCCGTAGGCCGTGGCTCTGAGCGCCCACCGGTATTACTTGAGCTTGATTACAACCCAACAGGTGACGAAAACGCACCGGTAAGTGCAGCACTTGTAGGTAAAGGTATTACGTTTGACTCTGGCGGTTACTCAATTAAATCTAGCGAAGGTATGCTAGGTATGAAATGTGATATGGGTGGCGCGGCAACGGTAACCGCGGGATTAGCATTAGCTATTAACCGCGGTATAGAAAAACGTATTAAGCTGTTTTTATGCTGTGCAGAGAACTTGATCTCGGGTCATGCTTATAAACTAGGTGACATTTTAACGTACAAAAATGGTACTACAGTAGAGATTGTAAACACCGATGCTGAAGGGCGTTTAGTCCTTGCCGATGGCCTAATGGCAGCCGGTGAGACTGGCGCACCACTTATTATTAATGCGGCAACATTAACTGGCGCGGCATTGGTGGCGGTAGGTCAAGAATACAACGCTTTATTTGCCCTTGATAAAGAGCTGGTTCGCGAAGTAGAAGACTTTGCCTCGCAAGAAATGGAAGCTGCATGGCCTTTACCGCTTGAAAAGTGGCACCAACAAAACTGCCCATCACCATACGCTGACACAGCTAATAGCCGTGCTCAAAAAGGCGGTGGTTACGGCGGCGCATCAAATGCTGCGGGCTTCTTATCGCGCTTTGTGCCAAATGATGGTAAAGGTTGGGTACACATAGATTTAGCTGCTGCATTTAATATGGGCAGCACGAGCCAATGGGCTGCTGGTGCAACAACGCAAGGTATGCGAACAGTGGCTCGTACCTTGTTAGAAAAAGCTTAATAGTACGTAACTAAGCGTTTAATACATAAAATAGGCATCAATTGGTGCCTATTTTGCTATATGCAGACAAGCAATTTATTTTTATTTGCGGTAAAATCCTTTGCCAATACCGGTTTGGGTGTTTAATTATTGGCTAAAGTGCCTACATCCAAATGTTATACTCACCACTGGGGTTCTAAACTATGTCAGATAAGTGCTACATCACAGCTCAACAGCTACTTGAAGATTCATTCCGCGTAGCGGCACAAGTTTATAAAGATGGCTTTCGTCCAGACTTTATTATTGGGATTTGGCGAGGTGGTGCACCTATTGGTATTGCTGTGCAAGAATACTACGATTATAAAGGCATTGAGACTGATCACATTGCGGTGCGTACATCGTCTTATTATGGAATTGGCCAGCAATCTAAAGAAATAAAAGTACATGGTTTACACTACATTGTAGAAAACGCCAATGCAGGCGATTCACTGCTAATTGTAGATGATGTGTTTGACTCTGGCCGCAGTATATTTGCACTAAAAGAAAAGCTTTCTGAGCTTATGCGTTTAAACTTACCGCGCGATATTCGTGTAGCATGCCCATACTATAAGCCAAAAAACTCAAAAGTAGACATGGTGCCAGATTACTTTATTCACGAGTCAGAAGAGTGGTTAGTATTCCCCCATGAGTTATCGGGCTTAACGCCAGATGAAATTATTGAAGGTAAATCTGATTTAGTAAATATTAAAGATATTTTATTAGATAAGTAATATCCGCTCGCAAAATTGCGTTGTTTATTTAAGGCGAATAACCAGAAGTGTTAACTCCTAAATTTAGTAGCTCAATAGCATACTGGGATTAAAAACCTTACAAACTAAAAAAGGCCATAACGGCCTTTTTTTGTGCCCGTTTTTAGCTTCTTTAAAGCTGGGCAAAGCTATCTACATAGTCACTTAAACTTTGTGTATCGACGGCTTTTAGTCCGTGAGAGCTGCGCTGTACTAAGCCTTTTTCAACCAGTTCAGTTACCACACGACGATACGCTCGCTCAGTGGTTGCAAAGCGCTCTGCCTCGGCGTTAACCGTTGGATATGCACGCAGTAGCGTTGGGTTATTATTCTCGGCCCTTAGTAAACAGTCTTTAGCAATGTTGTAGCTTAAAGGCAGCAGTAACTTATCTAAATTAATTTTTTGGTTTTCTTGAAATTTAGCCGCAATGGTTTGCGCGGTGTATAAGCTCAGCTCTGGCTTTTCTAAAAGCAACGCTCGCCAGTGACGAAGCTCTATTAAGTTGTAAGTTACATCGCTAAAACAGGTAACAGTGTAAATACAAGGATTATTGTTAAGTGCTTCTATTTCCCCAATAAGAGTGTTGTTGCAATCTAACTGGCCTAATAATAGGCGGCGTCCGTTACCTACATCATAACTAAATGAAATAGTTCCGCTGCGTACCAGCACAAGTTTACTAAGTGGTTGATCTTGGTGGATCAGCACTTCTTTTTTTGATTGTTGATAGCTACTTCCTGCAAAGGTGAGTAACTGTTCAACAAGATAACTAGAAAAATGGTATTGAAACATCAATATGCTCTTCGGACAATTGTCCTATTTATTACACCTTAATGACGATATTATTAAGGCTCTAAGAATTTACACTAACTTGCTACTGTATTTAGCCTTGCTAATTACGCAATGCCTTCATTTCCCGTGTAATGATTTAGGAAGTAATTGGCTACAACCAATATACTTTTTAAGGTTTTTTAAGCAAGTTAGTTTTTTATTTTATACCAATCAGCTTAACTAAGTGATTAATTTTGAGTTTGCAAAAACGTGTTGGTAGCTAGTCAAAAAATAGCTATTTAGTTGTTCTCGGCAATTGCTCCGCATTGCTCTACCTTACTGTATCCATGCGGTCGTAAATGAGCATCTTTTAACGCAGATAGCGACACGTTTAGCCTCGTAAAATAACTGAGTATTATTGCGCATTGGTATTAAACGTTGCAACACTGACAAGTGCCACAAGTTAGCATTAGCGTAATGCTAACCCAAAGGGTAGGAGAGAACAATTGAGTTGGGAATATTTAGGTTATATTGCATCAGCTTTATTGGTTGCATCGTTAACGATGACCGATGTAGTAAAACTGCGTTGGTATAATATGTTTGGCTGTATTGTATTTACTGTATATGGTTTGGCTATTGGCGCTGTGCCTGTTGCGTTTACTAATGGCTTATTAGCACTGGTAAATATTTACCACCTGATAAAACTATACCGACAGCCAAAAGTCAAAGAAGTGTGAAGCTAAAAATTCAAAAAAAGGGTTAACATTTAAGTTAACCCTTTTTTTGTTTTAAAGCACCGCGTCTAAAACAATGCCATCAGTTCTGCGAGTTGGGTAAAGTGACTCAACAACAAAGCTTGGTATAAACCCTTTTGCAGATGAGACCACCACTTTAGATTTCGCACCAATAATTCGAGCGTTAACAATAACACCGCGATTTGTATAAGTTAGAGTGCCTGATAAAGTGTATTCGATGTGCGGATAACCTTTAATTTCTTTACCATTACGACTAAACGAGAAGTCACCTAATGGGGTTACATGCACAGCACCTGTGTGCTTGTAATCAACCACAGACAAACCAAACTCCTGCATTTCAGTAATAAAGCTTTCAGCTAAGTGATTACCAAATATATTAGTGGTTTGTAAATTGTCATCTAAATTCACAAACGAAGTAATTGCCACAGGGGTTCCACTGTTGATGTAGTTCATATTTTCAATCAGCTTCATTGCTAATTGCTCTGTATAGTTACTTAACAACTTACTACTGTTAATAGGGCGATAGTTATTTTCAGGAAATTGCCAATTATTTACACGAGGTTGGTGAATGTCTGAGTAGCGGCTATGAGCGTTATGATGACCAATATTATTATGGGGAGCATGACCATTATAAACTGGGTGAGTAGAGCATGCAGAGAGTGATAAAGTAAAAAGAGTCGATAAAGTAAGAGATATTTTTTTAGATAACATGTTTTCTTCCTGAAACATAAGAGGTTTTTTAAATACCTTCACTTATCGACATACTTTTTAATTACTTTAATAAATATTCATAATAAATTCATTTATTTTTTAGTTTGCCTATTTTGTAACCTATTCTATTTCAAAGCGTAATTCTCCAGCAATCCAAGTCTGTAAAACCTGTGTTTTATAAATCTCATCCACAGGAACTTTAAAGTAGTCTTTATCTATTAAAATAAAGTCTGCCCACTTTCCGTGCTCTAAGCTGCCTATTTTAAACTCTTGGTGCGCTGCATACGCGCCGCCCAGTGTAAACGCTCTCAAAGCTTGTTCGCGGCTTAGCACTTCGCTTGCGCGCCAACCGTTTTCAGGCAGCATATTATGATCCATACGGGTAATGGCTGAATACAAGCCATTAAACGGGTTGGCAAGCTCTACTGGGTAGTCAGAGCCTGCTGCAATCACAGAGCCTTGTTTTAAAAATGTTTGCCAGGCATATGCGCCTTGTAATTGCTCATCGTTTAAGCGCTGCTCTGCCATATGCATATCTGAGGTGGCGTGTACTGGTTGCATAGATGGAATTATTTTTAGCGTTTTAAAACGTGGAATATCATCAGGGGTAACAATTTGCGCATGCTCAATACGGTTACGTAGTAAAATACCGCCGGTTTGTTTAAACACGTTTTGATAAGCATCCAGCACCACTTTATTGGCTTTATCACCAATTGCATGGGTGTTGGCGCTAAAGCCATTTTTAAAGCTTAAAGTAAATAGCTCTTCAAGCTTGGCTTGGGTTTCTAGCATGAGGCCATGGTGGTTTTTTCTATCTGCGTAGTCATCAATTAGCGCAGCCCCGCGCGAGCCGAGTGCGCCATCAGCATACACTTTTACACTGCGGATAGACATAAACGAGCTGGCATCTTGGTAGCGCCCTGCTTTAAGCATTTCGGTTAAATCAGGGCTTGCTGCACTTAACATCCCAACAATTCTCAGTGGTAAATTACCTTGCTCGCTGCGCGCTTTATAAACTTCCCAAGTGGTTTTATCAATACCGGCATCATGAGTAGAGGTAATTCCTAAGCTTAATAAATGCGCGCCTGCGGCATCTAACGAGTCGCTAATTGCTTGTTTGGTAGGGGCGCTCATATGCTGAGTTATTAACGACTCTGCTTTATCAATAAAAATACCAGTTGGGTTTCCAAATTCATCTTTTATAATTTCGCCGCCGTTAGGCGCTTTGGTTGCGCTGGTAATGCCTGCCAGTTTTAATGCTTTGCTATTAACCCAAATCGCATGGCTGTCAACGCGCGAAAGTACCACAGGGCGGTCACTGACCACTTTATCCAAGTCTTTGGCGGTTGGGAAGCGGGTGTCGCTCCACAGCTCTTGGTTCCAACCTCGCCCTAATATCCAGCCTTGCTTGTTTTTTGCAAACGCTTTTAACTTTGCACTTATTTCATCAACTGATTTAGCACCGCGTACATCTAGTTGCGATAAGTTATCACCGAGGCCGATAACATGGCCGTGAGCGTCAATGAGTCCAGGTAATAAGGTATTTCCTTTGGCGTCAATGAGGGTCGCTCCTGGAAAGGTGCTTTTAAGGCTATCATCGCCCGTTTTGACGACTTTGCCATCTTTAATTACTAATGTAGAAAACGCTTTAACGCCCCCTTGATAAAGAGGTGTATAACCATTGGCATTAAAGATGACCTGGGTTTGCGCAATCGCCGCGCTGTTTATAAATACGCTAGCAAGCAGGAGGGGCTTAATTATTTTTTTTAAATGCATAGGTATGCTATTTTTTATTGTTAATAAAATAACACTAGCAAACTCGCTTTAGAATACCAATAGGCTGAGATAGATAGCTTAAAAGCGTAAGTGCAAAGGAATAGGCATTTACGCTCGACATAGGGTTATTTACTGGCGTATATACCGTATTCAAGGAGAGTAAGTTTGCCGTCTTTATCTTTATCATAACTTGAAAAACGTGACCAAAGAGCGGGGTCTACGGCGGTTTCAGAGCGTGTTAAAAAACCGTCGTGGTTACGGTCAAACTTTTTAAATTTATCGGCAATGTCTGTACTTTGGGCAAGGGTTGCATCGCTAAAAAGGCCTAGCGCAACAAGCGCTAAATAGCTTACAGTTTTCATACTTATACTCAGTAAAGGTTATTGGTTAAATAGTCTTTAAACTCAAGGAGTGAAATTTGTTTGTCTTGGTTTTTGTCCCAGCGAGTAAAGGTGCTGAGTAGCTGAGGTTGCGGCTCTAATTCGTCTTCGGTTAAAAAGCCATTCTTGTTAGCATCAAGGTGGTTAAAACGCTGTTTAACATCTAGCGCAACAGCATTAAAGCTGATCATGGTAATAGCGATAACACTAAAAAAAACACACTTCATGGTTTTCCTTCCAACATACAGTGTTTATAGGTAAATAAAAAAAGCACTTGCCATAATTTAACTTCCCAACATTAAATCCGTTTACACATTCCCTCAGGGATTATGGCAAATGCTTTAAGGCTTACTTTACTAGGTAAAAGCTTAAGTAAAACTTAATTAAGGTTTAAAGTTCTGAAACTCTTCTTTTGAGATTTCTTTATCTTCATTTTCGTCTAAGTCGGCAAATTGTCTCATGACTTCTTTGTCTTGCTTTGCTTCTGCAAGCGATACTGCCCCATCCATATTTTTATCTAAATGTGCAAAGCGAATATTGACAGAAGAGGCTAAGGCCGTGGCGCTAATGGCTAAAAACATCAAAGAAAATGCTGCAATAAGTTGTTTCATAATCATGTTCCTTATTAAATGAATTTATTGAATAAACTTTTTGAATTCACTTAGCGACAACTGGCCATCTTGGTTAGTGTCTATTTGTGAAAAGTTTTCGTGTAACACGGCATCTTCACCCGCTTCTGATTCGCTAAGTGTGCCGTTACTGTCTTTATCTAGCTCATTAAATGTAGCTTGAACGTCCATAGCTATTGCATCTGTGCCCACAAACCCAAAAGCTAGCATGGGTAAAATTACTAAAAAGCGGTTGTTCATTTAATTTCCTTATTGATTAAAGTTGCACTCACTATTACAAAAATAGTGCCAATTTAAATAGCTCTTTAAAATCAGTGGCTTATGATTTTCATGGGGCGCTGGTCGGAATTTTTTACTCAAATGTGTGTTATTTTTGCAACAGGCAGTACGCAGTATTAACACTTAGCATAGTTATCAATCACTTAGCGTGTTGCTAAATAGCAACAGGTGGGTATGTTGGGTTAAATATAGAAGTTGATTCAGCGAGAGTATAAGGTAAGTAACTAAAATAGAGTGCTTAAAACAATAAAAGGAAATGATAATGCCTGTAACGCTTGCTAACAAGTATCGTGCAATGCTTAATTGGCGGCCAAACTTAATAGGTCAGTTTATAATAAGTATGCTGCTGTCGTTACTGCCGCTTAGTTTAGTGGTTATTGTTTTTTTAAATGCATTAAATAAGCAGCTCGCTGTTACTCAGCTTATTGTCAGTAATAATTACCAAGTTACTAAGTCGTTTAACTTTTTAAAGCAAGAGCTTAATAGTCTTGAGCGGGCAACGCGTCAAAACTGGGTTTTAAAAAGCGAGTCGCTCGACACGTTAATAAACGAAAAATGGCAATCCTCATTACAAACAATCGATACTTTGAGCCAAAATAGTGCTTCAAAACAATACACTATGCAATGGTGTCGCTTAGCAACAATATTACGTAGCACACATCAAGCTTTAATTGAAAATAACCAACAAGATGCAGCATTATTTGTGCCTATTAGCGATTTAGTGGCTGAGCTTACGGTATGGTTGCGTGATACAAATGCGGCACAAATTCAAAACAACCAAAGCGAATTAAGTACTTTGCAAAGCTCGTTTATTAACTGGTTAGTGGCGCTTATACCGCTTACTTTACTTGTTGGTGGAGGTTTTTTATGGCGCATAAGTAAACGTTTAAAAGGGCTTACGTCGGTAATAGATAAACTAGGGCAAGGGCATTGGCAGCAAAAAATAGCGGTGCAAGGTTCAAGTGAGCTGGTGGAATTGGGCGAAAAACTACAATGGGTGCAAGAGCAGCTACATGTGCTTGAGCAACAAAAAGATACCTTTTTACGCCATGTAACCCACGAGCTTAAAACGCCGTTGGCTTCAATGGTTGAGGGTACCGATTTACTTAGCGATGAAATAGTCGGGCCTATTACAAAAGAGCAGCAAGCTGTACTTGAACTTATTAGTCAATCGATGGTGCGTTTGCGTACTATGATTGACAGCCTACTTAGTTATAACGCTATCAGAACCAGCAAAAACAGCGTAAGCGAAGTCGAATTTGATAATTTAATAAATAAAATAAACAGCCATTTTGAGCACCGCTTAACGGCTAAGAAGCAACGCTTAAATTGGCACAACAGCATTACAAAACAGGCACTTGCATTACCCGCAGAGCTGATAGAAATGACCCTCATTCAGCTCATTTCTAATGCGTTAAAATTTTCAAATACAGGGCAAAGTGTTGATGTAACCTTAACGCTTGAGCAAAAGCTATTAATAATGCAAGTGCGCGATGAAGGCTGCGGCATTAAAGAGCAAGAAAAAAACCAGATTTTCAGCGCATTTTACCAAGGTAAGCATAATAAAGATGTTACGCTGCAAGGCAGTGGCCTAGGTTTAACCATAGTAAAAGAGTCGGTTGAGCAGTTACAAGGTCAGCTCAGTGTTGAGCATAACCAGCCTCAAGGCTGCTTATTTACAATAAAAATACCTTTAATTAATCAAGGAGTTTAATAGCATGCGTACGCGTTTAATAGCTATTTTATGTGTGCTCAGTAGTGCGGTTATTTTAGCTGGCTGTGAAATAAATAACACACAAACAGCAGCTGTGTCACAGGAGGTTGCACCTGCAAAAAATGCGGTGCCAAATCCTAAAAAGCGTCCTAAAAGTGACCCCGTTTACCCCAGCGCAGCACGTGTTGTTGCATGGCATGCTAATCAATGTGGTGGTTTTAAAGTAAAACCAAGCCTACACACTTATTTAGGCGAAAAAGAGCTAAAACGCTTTTTTAAATACATGTGTATTAACACTTCAAGTGCACCCGAAGAGGTAATGACGCGCTTACAAAAACTCGATTTAGCCTACTTTTGGCCAGACCCGATTAAACAATATTTATGGCTTCAAAAGCAGCATGTTACTCGGCAAATCAATGCGCTAAAAGAGCAGCAAGCGTTAAATGATAAAATGCAGCAAACGTTATCGTCTTTAGCCACAATAGAGCAACAGTTATTACTACGCGAAGACACGAAGGAGCAGTAATCATGGCAACACACACAGCACAAGGTGCAAAAGTATTACTTGTTGATGATGATGCAAGTTTACTTAAATTACTCGCGCTAAGAATCGAGTCGAAAGGGTATGAAGTAACAACTTGCGAAAGCGGCATACTTGCATTGCAAGTTCTTAAAAACCAAGTGTTTGATGCAGTTATAACTGACCTGCGTATGGACGAAATGGACGGCATGGCACTGCATCGCCAATTACAAAGCCGCTACCCAGCACTGCCGGTAATAATGATGACAGCGCATGGCTCTATTCCCGATGCGGTTGAGGCGACAAAACAAGGTATTTTTGCGTTTATTACAAAACCGGTAGATAAAGATGAGCTTTTTGATAGCCTAGCCAAAGCGATTGAAATACATGGCGTAAACGCAGAAGAATCGCCTCAAAAAAGTAATATAGTCACGCGCAGTGGCGCTATGTTACACCTACTTGAGCAAGTTAAATTATTGGGGCCAACCCAAGTAAATGTGCTTATTTCGGGCGCCAGTGGTACCGGTAAAGAGCTATTGGCTCAGGCGATTCATCAACACAGCCATGTAAGTGAAGGGCCTTTTGTGGCTATTAACTGTGGTGCAGTGCCAGGGGAGCTTTTAGAGTCAGAATTATTTGGCCATAAAAAGGGCGCATTTACAGGGGCGGTGAAAGATCACCAAGGTTTGTTTCAACAAGCGCAGGGTGGCACCTTATTTTTAGATGAAATTGGCGATATGCCGCTTAACTTACAGGTTAAGTTACTGCGTGTATTACAAGAAAAAACGATTCGCCCCGTAGGCTTTCAAGAAGAAATTCCTATTGATGTGCGCATTGTATCGGCTACGCATAAAAATTTACCCGATGCGATTAGCAATCAACAATTTAGGGAAGATTTATACTACCGACTAAATGTTGTTAATTTAAAATTGCCGCCGCTGTGTGAGCGCCGCGAAGACATAAGCCTGCTTGCCCAGCACTTTAGCGCAAGTATTGCTAAACGTATGAACCAAAAAGAAAAGCGCTTTGCAAACGATGCCATGCATGCACTGGTACGTTACGACTGGCCTGGGAATATTCGCCAGTTACAAAATGTTGTAGAGCAAGTGGTCGCATTAAGCGCCAGCGAGGTAATTTCTGCACACTTAGTGCTAAACGCACTTAACTCAAACGAGGCCAGTGCCGAGCCGCTTTCTTTAAATGATGCTAAAAAAGAGTTTGAGCGCGATTATGTAATAAACACCCTCAAAATGGCCGGTGGAAACGTAGCCGAAGGCGCAAAGCTTGCTAAACGAAACCGCTCAGACTTTTATAAGCTAATAAAAAAACACAATATTGATGTCGATAATTTAGTGTAATTTAAGAGTAAGGTTATTAAATGCAGTTATTTATGGTGTACCTAGGCGGGCGAATTCAAGGCTGCCACATAGAAATGCACGATATTCGTTTTGTCGTAGGGCAAAACATTGAGCAAATCTACTCAAAACTAAAAAGCCAATGGGTGGGCGATAAAAACAATGTGCATATGGATAGCTACATGGCAATTAACCATATCGACGGTTATAAAGTAGAGGTCGTTGATAGTTATGTTGAACAAAATAAGCAGCTGTACTTTGTTAATTTAGGCGCTTACAGAAGTGACTCTATGGCAGAGCAACACGACTTTGCCTTATATGTTGCCAGTAGCGCAGCAGAGGCCAAGCAGCGCGCTAAAAGCGATTTGCTTGCAGGCCTTAGCCATATTCATAAAGATGATTTACATGATGTCGATGACTGCTTTGCAATAGATTTACTCGACAGCCAATTAAATATCAAGCTTACGCCAAGTGGGCATGCTCAGCCAATAAAGCCTGATTGGTTTGGGTATTATATTCTTTGATTAGGAGTCTTGCTCGCTTTGCTCATTGGCTTCGCTTTTAGCCGCCATTTTAAATGCCACAATAACGAGGCCAAACATCGCAAAGGGCAGCGCTGCCAACATGTATTCAACCATGTTGCTATCTTGAAAGTTAGCCTGTAGTAAAAAGTGACCCGCCACGCACATTACAATAACCACAAGTAATATAGGCAGTAGCATAAGTTCTTTTTTTGATGAATGATTTTTCATTGAGTATAAGGCTATGGCTTAAAATAAAGCGCTATTGTAATGAGCTTACTTAAGCTTGGCAAACTATGGTGATTTTAATGGTATGATCGATATCAAATAACCACCCAGTGTGATTAGGATAAACAGTGAAACACAACCTTAAGCAAGTTTACCTTGTTGGTGGCGCGGTACGCGACCAGCTACTTAATATAGCATCAAAAGATAACGACTATGTTGTTATAGGCGAAACACCCCAAACTATGGAGTCGCTTGGTTTTGTGCCTATAGGTAGTGATTTTCCGGTTTATTTACACCCAAAAACAAAAGAAGAATACGCCTTGGGTCGCACTGAGCGAAAAAGTGGTAAAGGCTATACTGGCTTTGTGGTAGACGCTAGCCCTAAGGTCACCCTTGAGGAAGATTTAGCGCGTCGCGATTTAACCATAAACTCAATGGCACTAGATAAAAACGGCACTGTTATTGACCCTTTTAATGGCCAAAGCGATTTACACAATAAAATATTGCGCCATACCACAGAGGCCTTTGTAGAAGACCCTGTAAGGGTATTACGCATAGCGCGTTTTTTGGCGCGTTACGGAAGTGAATGGCGTATTCACCCAAGTACGTATGCATTAATGCGCGAGCTTAAAAGCAAAGGTGAGCTTAATCATTTAGTGCCCGAACGCGTATGGCTTGAAACCGAAAAAGCACTGGGTGAAAAACACCCAGAACTGTATTTTCAAGCACTGCATGGTTTAGGTATTTTCCCTGAAATAGAGCAAATGGAGGGGGTGCCACAACCTGCCAATCACCACCCTGAAGGCGATGTGTTTGTGCATACTATGATGGTACTTAGGCGCGCTGCCGATTTAAACTTTAATTTAGAAACACGCTTTGCGGCACTCACTCATGATTTTGGCAAGGCACTGAGCTATAAAAAACGCGGTAATTTACGCGGCCATGAGCGCGAAGGGGTAGCCGTAGTAGAAAAGTTTTGTGAGCGTTTAAAAGTGCCTAACCGCTTTCGCGATATTGGCGTTCTCACCAGCGATAATCACACCTTATGCCATACGCTTGAGCAATTAAGGCCACAAACGATTCATAAATTAATTGTCACTAATTTAAATGCTTTAGTGCACCCTGAGCGGTTTATTTCGTTTACCCAGGCATGCCAATGTGATGCGCAAGGGCGCGGAGAAACGCTCGTAGATAAGCCCTATCCGCAAGGAGCTAAGCTACGTGCAATTTTTA
>NZ_CAWUKC010000012.1:0-64066 GCF_963922945.1 uncultured Pseudoalteromonas sp.
GCCCACTAGGTTACAAACCTCGCGCCGCGATTTGATCGCCCCTAGATTGAACAAATTTCAATCCGCAAAGATCAACACGCCCTAATTTTCTTGTTGGCGAGAGGCTTTTAGCTCTTCACTTAGCTTGCCTGCTATATCTTGAATTTTTGGCATTGCATCTTGCACTAAGCTTTGCGACATTTGCATAGACTCTTGCATAACTACAGGCATTTTTTTGAGAATTTTTTGCCCTGTTTCAGTTTTATAAAACGCCAGCATATCGGCAATTTCTTGCTCGCTAAAATGTTTGTCATAGACATTCACCATCATTGGCTGCATCTTTTTCCAGCTCATTTCGGTTTTAAGTACGTTAGTCATATCTGCATAGTATTTATCAAAAATAGCTTGCTCAGAGGGCTTAACTCCCATTTGTGCAGACATATTTTTCATCATGCCCTCAACCTGCCCGTACATAGAGTCAACCATAGCATCCATGTTCATCACGGTAATTAGCTCATCTATTTTTTGCTGCTTAGTTGCCTCGTCAGCCAATACGCTGCCAGAAAGCAAAAGTAACGAAAGTAATAGTGTTTTAACCATTATTATATCCTTAAACATTAAAAGTAAGAGGCATACTCACATGATTAATACCAATGCGCAATAATACTTACTCATTTTGGTGGGCTAGTCGTGTCGCTACTTACGTTAAAAATTCTCATTCACGACTGCATGGATGCAAAGGTAGAGCAATTGCTGAGAACAACTTAATAGCTAATTTTTTGCCTTGCTGTCAATACGTTTATCCACCCTCAAAATAGAGCACTTAATTATGCGCATTAATATAAAATAGTTTGTGAATGCGTAAACCCATACTAAAAAGGCCAAATAAAACATGCTTATCTGGCCTTTTTATCAGTTCTCTGGGCTAATCGTCTTCTACGTTATCAAGCCCTTTTGTGCCTTCTTTGGCTTTGAGTTTATGGTGAATTGCTGACTTTATTAACATATACCCACTAATAGGGGCAGTAATTAACAAAAACACGGTAATTAAAATCTCTTTTACGCTTAATGTGTGCGCCAAGCTTGCAAAGAACACCATAGCTGCGATTAATATACTGGCCATGCCTAGTGTTGTTGCTTTAGTTGGGCCATGTAAGCGCATGTAAAAATCGGGCAATTTTATTAAACCCAGCGATCCTATTAAAATAAATAGTCCACCAAAAAGTAGTAATATTGATACAACCCATTCGCTTATCATTTTAATGTCCTATTCAATTATGTCACCGCGTAGTAAATATTTGCACACAGCAACAGTACTAATAAATCCAAGCATAGCTATAAGCAAAGCAGCTTCAAAATACAAACCTGTACCCATACTAATGCTGTATAAAATAATTAGCGCGATTACGTTTATATACATAGTATCCAGTGCCAAGATACGGTCAGGCACCGAAGGGCCTATAATAAGCCGCCATAAATTAAGTAATAACGATAAGCCGATCATTGAAAAAACAATAAGTAATACTGTATCTAACATTGAAAAATCTCCTTTAGGGGAGCTTCATAGCGTTGTTTAATTTGTTTGATAAGTGCCTCTTCATCTTTTAAATCAAGCACGTGTATAAGTAGGTAACGTTGCTTTGGTACCTCACCTTCGCTAAGCGACTCAGGTATTGGGTATACCTCGGCGCTTACTGTACCTGGTGTGAGTGAAACACAACTGGCAAGAATAGTAATAGGCATATCATGCTTCAAATCTATCGGTACTTTTACAAAAGCAGGACGTAGTTTTTTAGCTGGGCCGAGTATTAACAAAGCAACTTGCAAGTTAGCTACCACTATATCGTAAAGGACAATAAGCAATTGCTTAAGTGCCAAACCAGGTTTGAGTATTAATGGTTGCGGATCGCGTAATGAAAAGCTCAATAGCGGTATAAATATCGCAAAAAATGTAGCTAATACGAGATGACCTGGCGATACACTATTATTTAATAATAACCAAATTAAAAACAAGAACAAACTACGAAACGGCGTTGGCAACCAACGATACCGGGCTTGTAATCTCATTACTTGCCTCCTTTCATGACTGCGTTAATGCCACCACTAATGTCGTGCAACTGCGTAGCAGCACTGACCATGTATTCGCTTATTGAACCGCCGAAAACAACTAACAAAGGTGAACATGCAAGAAGCCCTACAATTATTGCTACCTGTAGCGGATGAGCATTTGTGCCATCGCTACTCTCTGTCTTAGTGCCTTTTCTTTCCCAAAACATACTTGTACCAGCACGAGAAAGTGCTACTAATAAAACAAAGCTAGCAATTAAGTACACAGGCCAAAAGAGTAAGGCTTGCTCGCTATTTAAGGTTGTTTTGAGGATCCAAACTTTACCTACAAACCCAGATAACGGAGGCATGCCTACCACAGTTAAAACGGCAATCACAAAACATGCACCTAACAAGTATGGCTGGCTCACAGCACGCCCTGGTACAAGTCTATCCCCTACTTTACCTCTTTGTGTGGCAATAAGATCTGCTAACAAAAACAGTGCTGCGCTAACTAATGTTGAGTGCACCAAATAATATAATAGTGCGGCTGTTGCGGTTACATTTTGTAGTGCGATTAAGGCCACGAGTGTGCCAACAGAAACAACAACGAGATTTGCGGTCAATTTACGTAAATCTTGCGCAGCCATTACGCCAATTGCACCAACCACTATAGTAGCAATGGCTAAGCCCCATAACCACGATTGCGCCATATGCTCAAGCTCACCGGCTTGCTCTCCAAAAATAACTGTGTATACACGCAACATAGCGTATACGCCGACCTTGGTCATAATTGCAAACAAAGCAGCAACCACAGGTTTTGCACTAGCATAGGTATTTGGCAGCCATAAATGCAAAGGAAGGAGTGCAGCTTTTAAAGCAAATACGACCAATAGTAATAAGCCACCAGCTTTAGCTAAATAAACGTCATCACCGGTTAATAACGCAACTTTTTGCGTCATATCAGCAATATTTAATGTGCCAAGTACACCATATAAGATGCCTAAACCAATCAAAAATACACTTGAGCCAACCAAGTTTAATATTACATACTGAAGTGCTGCCCGGGTATTTTGCTTATCTCCTGCATGCATAAGTAATGAGTATGAAGCAATTAATAGTACTTCAAAAAATACAAACACATTAAACAAATCACCCGTTAAAAACGCGCCGTTAACACCTAATATTAAAAAGTGAACTAAAGGGTGAAAAAAGTTTCCTTTTGCATCATCGCCCGCACAGCCATATAAAATCACCCCCATTCCTAAAAAGGATGTAAGGGCAACCAATAACGTAGATAGCATATCGGCTACAAGCACAATGCCAAAAGGAGCCGACCAATTACCAATGGCATATACACTGATACCACTGTTATAAATGTGGACTAACAACACAGCGCTGATAACAAAAGTAACAATCGCTAAAATTGATGAAGCAATACGGCGAATACGTAAACTTTTACCGCACGGTGGCAAAAGTAATATTACCGCCGCAAGCATGGGTAACAAAATAGGCAAAGAAGTAAAATGCTGAATCATTTTTGCTCCTTGCTATCAGCTGCGCTACTGGTTATTTGGCCATCGACGTGATCGCTCCCTAGATCGGCTCTACCACGTATTGCTAAAATAACCACAAACGCAGTCATTGCAAAGCCAATCACAATCGCCGTAAGCACCAAGGCTTGAGGCAAAGGGTCTGCATATTCAGTACCAGTCCCAAGTACAACGGCTTTATTAATTGTTAAACGACCTGCAGAAAACAAAAATAAGTTAACGGCATAGGAAATCATAGTAAGCCCAAGCACTACCGGAAACGTACGGGCTCTTAGCAGTAAAAACACACCGCAACTAACTAATACACCAACGCAAGATGCGTACAATAGCTCCATTAAATATTTACCTCTTTTTTCTGGGTATCTGCTGTCATGTTGCCAAGGCTTGCTAATATCATTAACGTGGCGCCAACCACGGTTAAATAAACGCCTAAATCAAACACAATTGCACTGGCTAGCTCTGTTTTGCCGATATATGGAATATCAAAATAATCAAACCACGTTGTTAAAAATGGTCTATCAAAGAACCAGCTACCTAAACCTGTAAACAAGGCAATACCGATGCCTGACGCAATAATTTTGCGATAATTAACGACAAAGCGCTCGCTTATCCAGGCTGAGCCGTGCGCCATATACTGTAATATAAAGGCGATAGATGTTACTAACCCTGCAATAAAGCCACCACCTGGTAAATTATGACCACGCAAGAAAATATAAGCCGACACTAATAGAGCTAGTGGCAATAGGCTATGTGAAATACTGGCAAGTAATATCGGGTGACGCTCTCTGGCCCATGGACGCCCTTCGCCATCGCTCGCAGGCATAAATAATGGAATACGTGACAGTACTTTGAATATACCTAACGCCGCAATCCCTAACACGGTTATCTCGCCTAGCGTATCAAAGCCCCTAAAATCGACCAAAATAACGTTAACAACATTGGTGCCGCCACCGCCTGTTTTAGCATTGGCAATAAAGAAGTCTGATATTGACTCAAGTGGGCGAGTAAGTAGCGCATAACAAATACTTGCCACTACAATACCCAGCGTTGAGGCTATACCTAAGTCTCTTAGCACGCGTAACGAGCTAGACTCTTTGGGCGTATGCTGAGGTAAGAAAAAGAGCGCGAGCATTAACAAAATAACGGTAGCCACTTCTACTGTTAACTGCGTAAGGGCTAAGTCAGGCGCAGAAAAACGTGTGAACGCCACTGACACCATAAGCCCTACAATTGAAATCATTAGTAACGCAACCACGCGAGAACGATGCCAAATTACAGTGGCTAATGCACCAATAATCAATAAGCCAGCGCCAATTGCGTTATGAACATCAACAGGCGTGCTAGTCATGGTGCCCGCTAATGCTTGCATTTCAAATAAAGGCCAGCCTGCACACAGCAGCACAACGCCCAGCATAATCACTAAATAACGCTGCAATGAGCCGTTTTCGATATTATTAATTCTTGACTGACACCAAGAGACAGCCGATAGCACCGCGCGTTCAAACGTTTTTTTAGCGTTCAAAGGCGGTAACGATGCTTGAAATTGAAATAGGTATTTGCGGTTAATATAGATAAATAATCCGCCAGCTACCGCCATAGCACTCATGAGCAAGGGTAAATTAAATCCATGCCATAAAGCTACCACATACTCTGGCATAGCCTTACCGAGCACCGATGATGAGGCCGCTGACAAAATACCGCCCACAATAAAGTGCGGAAAAATACCTACGAGCAAACAAATGACAACTAAGATTTCTATTGGCACACGCATATAGCGCGGCGGCTCATGTGGAGTTTTTGGTAAATCAATCGGGTCACCGTTAAAAAATACATCGTGTATAAAGCGTGCTGAATAAGCCACAGAAAAGGCACCCGCTATTGTTGCCAGCACAGGAATTAGCCAAGACATCGAGCCAAGCACCTGTTGATGTAAGGTCTCGGCAAAAAACATTTCTTTTGATAAAAAGCCATTAAGCAAAGGTACACCTGCCATTGAAGCTGCCGCGACCATAGCCAGGGTTGCAGTGTACGGTAAAAATCGCCACATACCATTGAGCTTACGCATATCACGCGTACCTGTTTCGTGATCTAGAATACCCGTCGCCATAAATAAAGACGCTTTAAATGTAGCATGGTTAATAATGTGGAATATGGCAGCCACAGTCGCAAGCTCTGTATCTAGCCCTAACAGTAAGGTAATTAAGCCTAAATGGCTGATTGTAGAATAGGCCAGCAAGCCTTTTAAATCATGCTTAAATAGTGCGATATAGGCACCGATCAGTAACGTTGTTAAGCCCGTTAACCCGACTAAAATAAACCACGTATCTGTGCCCGATAACGCAGGGTAAAAGCGCGCGAGCAAAAAGATACCCGCTTTAACCATGGTGGCTGAGTGTAAATAAGCACTAACAGGTGTTGGAGCAGCCATTGCATGAGGTAACCAAAAATGAAATGGAAATTGTGCCGATTTTGTAAATGCGCCTAATAAAACTAGCACTAACGCAACTTCATATAAGTCGTGAGACTGGATAATAGCCCTACTCGCTAAAATAGTATCAAGGTTATAGCTGCCAACAATATCACCGAGCAAAACCAACCCAGCAAGTAACGCTAACCCGCCAGCCCCAGTAACAGCCAGCGCCATACGCGCACCTTTGCGCGCTTCAGATTTATGCCACCAAAAACTAATGAGTAAAAATGAGCTGATGCTTGTCAACTCCCAGAATAACCACAGTTGAATAACGTTATTCGACATAACAATACCCAGCATGGCTGTCATAAATAGCATTAAGTAGCTGTAGAGCTTAGGCATCGAATCGTTGGCGCTTAAGTAATAGCGGGTGTATAAAATAACGAGTAGGCCTATGCCCAAAATCATGAACATAAACAATAAACTAAGACCGTCTAAACGCAGTGATAGATCGAGTCCAAGTGTGGGGATCCATGACAATGAATATCGAATTGTTTCGCCCGCTAAAACCGCAGGTGCATGGTAAAGCGTAATTCCCAACGCAGCCAAAGGAGCAAGGGCTGTTAAACCCGCGCTTTGGTTTCGCGTTAGTTTACCTGTGCATGCAGAAATAACACTGCCAATTAAGGATAACAAGGGTATCCAGAGCAAAGTCATAATATAGGGCCTTTTATTATCATAAGTTTATCAGGGCATCCCTTTTTTGGAGACTTGAAGATGCTTTTACTACCTGTTTTTAAACGACATTAATACTGATAGTTATACTGAAAAACATAGTTTTTGTCTACGAAAAGCGGATCTGTATGGTTGTTTTTTATGCATGATTTAAGGGCTAATTAATTATTTTATTTGCTCGCTTTTAACCCCTTTATTTATCGACGTAGCGCCTCTAGGAGCACGTTTTAAATCTGCTTTAACTATATCTAAGTGATTTAACCAAAGCGCTCTATATTGGTCAGAAAGCCCTAATTGCTGATATTCCATAATAGACCAATTTTCACTCGGCTTATAAGCCACCCCTCCTTTTTGGCAACTTTTTGCCTTATGCCAGCCTTTTGGTCTGTGTCCGTCATCAGAAATATACAAATTGGGTGCAACATAACCACGTTGAGTGCATAACCAAGCCTGTTTCGCCTGTGGCAGAACATATTCATCCTCAAACCCATTAAAGTGCATTAATTCGTGCAAAAACACTGGGTAGGTGGCGGTTGAATTAATATGCATTGTATCGTTAGTAACATTAGCAGTACCGTGCCTTGGCATCATTATTTTAAAGTCAAAATCGTCAAAGCTTAAATTTGTATGCGCAATGGTTTGCATTTCACATCGAGCGGCTTGGTTTTCATTAAGCCCACATTGCACAGCGCCTGCTACATACACAGGTTTGGAAAAGCAAAAAACATTTTTGTGCGGCTCTGGCGTTTGGTTATAAATGGCAATCAGCTCATCTAATTTATTTAATCCCGAGCGATGGTTGCTCATAGTAAGCACGTTGAATAAGCAGTGGGGTTTAGGCTTAATGTCGTCACCTAAAGAGGCAAAGCCAAGTTCACTCACAAATGCGCTAGATACTTTGTTATGGTTAACGCCCAGCTCTAATTTGAGATACTCTTTAGTCGCCCCTTCAGGTAAAAAATTGTTATCGTTAAGAAACGCTAAGTCACTCCAGCGCGAGCGAGCTAGTAGATGTTGAGCGAGCACTTCTCGATGTTCATTAGGTAATTCACTAACGGCACTGCCCCAATATATTTTAGCTGTATTAAGGTGATCACCTTCTAACAGCCTAAGTGAGTATATATATTGCGCTAACGGAATTGAGAGCCGTGCTAATTTAACTAACATACTATCAGGAAGCTGCTCAAGGTGAGCGGTGAAATAAGAAGAGAAATGCCAGTAGCTTTGTGACACATTGGCCTTTGAATTTAATACGTGCCAAAAATCAATGGTGCCACGCTGATTGCCAGAGCCTGATAAAATCAAACACCCGAGCAACAGCGCTGCTAATTTGATATACTTAGCTAGCGTCAGCACCAGCCATCAGCTCAAGCTCCAAACGGGCATATTTATATTCAATAAACTCATGCACGTTCGTGGCTAACGCTAATCTAAAATAATCCGCAGCTAAAAATTGCTGCCCTGCCGCTTGGTGCATTTTTGCTAAATAAAAATACGCCTCGCACAGGCGCTGTGCGTATTCTTGCTCAGATTTAACCCCTTCGCTAATACCCGATAAAAACGTATGCTCACTCATTTCGCCAGTGTAAAGCGAAATTAATTGATAGGCCCATTGTGATTCATCAAGTGCCGCAGCATTGGTTTTGAGTGATTTTAACGCTTGGGCCTTGTCTTCTTGCGATTGGGCAAGATAAAGCCATAATACACGGTAAGGATCGTTTGGAGAACGCGCTAAAAACTCATCAAAATCGCTTTGCGCCAAGTTCGATCTTTCACCATAATACAGTGCAATCCCTCGGTTTAAATAAGCGTATTCATGCTCTTCATTAAGCTCAAGGGCTGAGTCAAAAAACTCATACGCTTTATCGTACTGCTGCATAAGAGTATGTTGAATACCTAGAAAGTTGTACACTTCGGCTAAGTCAGGCTTTAATTTAATTGCGCGATTAAAATCGATGCGCGATAACGTGGTCATGCCTAAGCTGTCAAATAATACCCCGCGGTCGTAATAAAGTTTAGCTTGCTGCTCGGTACTTAAATCGGCCCTATTTAATAGTTCAGAATAGCGTGCGATTGCAATTTCGCTTCTAAAATCAGACGCTAAAGGCGCAGTAAATGGCACATTAACAATCGGCGTAGGTTTTGATTCAGTCGTGGTTTGGCAAGCGCTTAAAGACAAAATAGCAAAAGATGCCAAAGCTAAATGTTTGAGTATCATTAAAATCCTTAATACCAAGATATATCGCAATAAAAATAAGACAGACCTTGTCTAATAAGGTTTCATTAAAGCATAAAAAAAGGGGCTAAACAGCCCCTTTTTTATTATCCCGTGTATATTAACGGGTTAAAGTTTAGCAATTATGCGTCTTTTGACTCATCAGCTGCAGGTGCTGCTGATTCCATTGCTTCTTTAATGCTTAGACGTACACGGCCTTGGCGGTCTACTTCTAGTACTTTAACTTTAACTTCTTGACCTTCACTTAAGTGGTCAGTTACGTTGTTAACACGCTCAGTGCTGATTTGAGAAATATGCACTAGGCCATCTTTACCAGGAAGAATGTTTACAAACGCACCAAAGTCAACAATACGTACAACTTTACCAGTGTAGATAGTACCTACTTCTAGTTCAGCCGTTAATTGCTCAATACGAGTAATCGCATCTTGTGCGCTTTGACCGTCTGTTGCAGCAATCTTAATTGTACCGTCGTCTTCAATTTCAATTGTTGTGCCTGTCTCTTCAGTAAGTTGACGGATAGTAGCACCGCCTTTACCAATAACTTCAGCAATCTTCTTAGCAGGGATTTGCATAGTGTAGATACGAGGAGCAAACATTGATAATTCTTCAGAAGGTGCAGAAATCGCTTCGTCCATCACACCTAAAATGTGTAAACGTGCTGCTTTTGCTTGTTTAAGCGCAATTTGCATGATTTCTTTTGTGATACCTTCAATCTTGATATCCATTTGTAGTGCAGTAATACCGGTAGTAGTACCTGCTACTTTAAAGTCCATGTCACCTAAGTGATCTTCGTCACCTAAGATATCTGAAAGAACAACAAATTTCTCATCTTCTTTAACTAGACCCATCGCGATACCCGCAACAGACGCTTTGATTGGAACACCTGCATTCATAAGTGCTAGTGATGTACCACATACAGATGCCATTGAAGATGAACCGTTAGATTCAGTGATTTCAGATACAACACGGATAGAGTATGGGAACTCAGTCAGTGTAGGCATTACAGCTTGAATACCACGCTTAGCAAGGTTACCGTGACCAATTTCACGACGCTTAGGAGAACCTACAAAACCCGTTTCACCTACACAGAATGGAGGGAAATTGTAGTTAAGCATAAAGTGGTTTTTGTGAGTACCCGTCAAATCATCGATTAACTGTGAATCACGTTCTGTACCAAGTGTTGCTGTAACAAGTGCTTGTGTTTCTCCACGAGTAAAGATTGCAGAACCATGAGTACGAGGTAATACGCCCGTCATAACATCTAGTGCACGGATCATATCTGGTTCACGACCATCAATACGTTTTTCACCTGCCGTAATACGACCACGTACAATTTTCTTCTCTAAAGAACCAAATACTTTACCAACTTCTTGCTTATCAAGTGTTTCATCTTCAGCAAGTTCACTTGTAAGTGTTTCAATTACAGCGTCTTTGGCTGCAGTTAATGCTTCTTTACGCGCTACTTTATCAGTAATACGGTACGCTTCGCCTACTTTATCAGCAGCAAGTTCAGCTACTTTTTCTTCAAGCGATACGTTTTTCTCAGGTGCAGTCCAATCCCATGTAGGCTTGCCGGCTTCTGCTTTAAACTCGTTAATTGCATTAATAATAGCTTGTGATTGCTCGTGGCCGTATACAACCGCACCAAGCATTACGTCTTCTGCTAGTACATCAGCTTCTGATTCAACCATTAGTACTGCGTTATCAGTACCTGCAACAACTAAATCAAGTTGGCTCTCTTCTAGCTCTTTTAGCGTCGGGTTAAGTACGTACTCACCGTTGATGTAACCAACACGAGATGCACCGATTGGACCATTGAATGGGATACCTGAGATAGCAAGTGCAGCTGAAGTACCAATCATTGCAACCATATCAGGTTGGATTTCAGGGTTAACAGACACAACTGTTGCAATAACTTGTACTTCGTTTACGAAGCCATTAGGGAAAAGTGGACGAATCGGGCGGTCAATAAGACGTGCAATTAGTGTTTCACCATCGTTAGGGCGACCTTCGCGCTTTAAGAAACCGCCAGGAATACGACCTGCAGCGTACATACGCTCTTGGTAGTTAACTGTTAGTGGGAAAAAATCTTGGCCAGGTTGAGCTTCGCGCTTACCAACAACAGTTACTAATACTGACGTGTCGCCGATGCTTGCTAATACCGCGCCGTCTGCCTGACGTGCGATTGCACCTGTTTCTAGGGTAACTGTGTGTTGACCTAGTTGAAATTCTTTAATAATTGCTTGCACTTAAAATATTCCTTAAATGTTTTTGTATTTCATTAAGTAAGTGTCATTAAAAGGGCCAATTACAGTACATAATTGTATTCATTTGGAAATCAATTAAGTACTACAATTGGCAAAATTTTTAATGACTGCAGATAACCTATTTATCTACGCGCATAGTATATACCAAAGCAACGTAAAATTGCGAGCCTACCAAAAGATAAAACACAATCGCATTGCCTTTGTCATTTTTTGTTTTGTGTTTGTATATAAAGGTGTTTAATTTAACCAAGAATAAGCAAATTAAATTTGGGGCACAAAAAAAGGAGCTATAAAGCTCCTTTTTTCGTAATCAAGTTCTTAGCGACGTAGGCCAAGCTCTTGGATTAACGCAGTATAACGCGAGATGTCTTTACCTTTAAGGTAATCAAGCAGTTTACGGCGAGTACTTACTTTACGAAGCAGACCACGACGTGAGTGGAAGTCATGCTTGTGGTCAGCAAAGTGACCTTGAAGCTTGTTGATATCAAAAGTAAGTAAAGCTACTTGTACTTCAGGTGAACCAGTGTCGCCTTCAGCACGTGCAAATTTAGCAATGATATCGATTTTTTCTTGATTGCTTAGTGACATAATAACTCCAAAAGTTAAATTAAATAGGTGTTTTAGCCGATCACTAATTCAGCCAAAACGATTGAGCGGGCATATTCTACCAACTATGAGGATAACTACAAGTGAAAGTTTACTCAGGCTGCTGATTAGACAAGCCACGCTTTGATTTTAAGTGCCCGTCAGGGTTACGCTCACCGGTGCCAATAAATATCCCGTCTGCAAGCACTTTTATAGCACCCTCTGGTAAATCGACACCTAAAACAACAGCTTGGCCGTGGCTAAACGCAACGCCTTGCTCTTTACTTATTTCAACCACAGGTAAATCAACCAAGGCGCTATCCATAGGCAATAGCAGTTCATCAAGGTATGTAGAAGGGGCAACCTCCTCTTCTTTAGCCTTCGCTAATAGAGTTTCAAGGTGCTCAAGCGAGACCATTTTGTCTTTAGGATAATGGCCGACCGCCGAGCGATGCAACATAATAACATGTGCGCCACAGCCTAGGTTTTCACCTAAATCATCTACAATGGTACGGATGTATGTACCCTTAGATACATGCGCAGTCATTTGCACTTCGTTATTTACCTCGTCAAACTCATCAAGCGACAAACTAAACACGTTTATTTTTCGACATTTTCGCGGTACTTCAATGCCTTCACGGGCATATTTATATAAAGGTTTACCTTCATATTTAAGTGCCGAGTACATTGATGGATACTGATCTGACTCGCCTAAAAACTTTTCAATTTCTGCAGCTAACTGTTCCGTGGTGACGTTTACATCGCGGGTTTCCACCACTTCGCCATCTGAATCAGAGGTAGTTGTTCGCTCCCCTAGTTTTGCTCTTACCACATAGGTTTTATCTGTATCGAGCAAGAACTGGGTAAATTTAGTCGCTTCACCAAAGCAAATAGGCAGCATGCCAGTGGCCAGTGGATCTAGCGCACCGGTATGACCTGCTTTTTGAGCAAAATAAATACCTTTAGCTTGCTGTAGGGCTTTGTTCGACGAAATGCCTTGCGGTTTGTTTAACAACAAAATACCATCAATCGGACGGCCTTTACTGCGTCTAGCCATTAGTCTTTAGTGCCTTCTTCGCTATCAGTTTCATCATCAACATGTTTAGCGTTATCTTCGCGTATAACCGAGTCCACTAAGTTAGAGATACGCATCCCTTCCATGAGTGAGTTATCTACTACAAACTTAAGCTCAGGCATTATACGCGCACGAATACGCTTACCCAGTAACGAACGAATATAGCCCGTTGCTTCATTAAGTATTTTTGCGCTTTCTTTTGCTTTGTTCTCATCTTCGGTATTAAACACCGTAATAAAAACTTTTGCGTAAGATAAATCGCGCGATACTTCTACCGCAGACACTGTCACCATGCCTAAGCGCGGATCTTTAATTTCGCGTTGTAAAATAACAGCAACTTCTTTTTGAATTTGCTGAGCAACACGATCAGTGCGAGAAAATTCTCTCATGATTGTTTTCCTAAAATCATAACTTACTGAATTAAAATAATAAGTTAATTAAATAATGGATACAGAAATGGGGGCAAAGCCCCCATTTACAATCTTAGCTTACGAGCAATTAAAGTGTACGTTGTACTTCAACTGTCTCAAATACTTCGATTTGGTCACCAACGCGCACGTCATTGTAGTTCTTAACACCGATACCACATTCCATGCCGTTACGTACTTCTTGAACGTCATCTTTAAAGCGACGTAGTGACTCAAGTTCACCTTCGTAAATAACCACGTTGTCACGTAGTACACGAATTGGTGCACTGCGCTTAATTGTACCTTCGGTAACCATACAACCAGCAATTGCGCCAATTTTTGGAGACTTAAATACGTCACGCACTTCAGCAAGACCAATAATCTCTTGTTTAAACTCAGGCGCAAGCATACCAGACATGGCTTGCTTAACTTCCTCAATTAGGCTGTAGATTACGCTGTAGTAACGAAGGTCTAAGTTTTCAGTGTCAATGACTTTACGCGCAGATGCATCAGCACGCACGTTAAAGCCAACAACGATTGCATTTGATGCCGCAGCGAGTGTTGCGTCTGTTTCGGTGATACCACCTACACCCGAACCAACAATCTTCACTTTAACTTCATCAGTAGAAAGCTTAGTTAGTGAGTCTGAAATAGCTTCAATTGAACCTTGAACATCGGCTTTAAGTACAATGTTAACTTCAGACACATCGCCTTCAGCCATGTTAGAGAACATGTTTTCAAGTTTCGCTTTTTGCTGACGAGCTAGTTTAACGTCACGGAATTTACCTTGACGGTATAAAGCAACTTCACGCGCTTTACGCTCATCTTTTACAACGGTCGCTTCATCACCTGCAGCAGGAATACCTGATAGACCTAAAATCTCAACTGGAATAGAAGGGCCAGCCGATTTAATATCTTTACCGTTTTCGTCTTTCATTGCACGAACACGGCCGTATTCAAGACCACACAGTACGATATCGCCTTGGTTAAGGGTACCTGATTGAACTAAGATAGAAGCAACTGGACCACGGCCTTTATCAAGACGCGATTCAATAACAACACCTGCTGCCATACCTTCAGAAGGCGCACTTAGTTCTAATAGCTCAGATTGCATCAGTACTGCTTCTAGTAGGTCATCGATACCTAAACCAGTTTTAGCTGAGATATGCACGTACTGTGTATCGCCGCCCCAATCTTCTGGGATAACGTCTAGCTGAGCTAGCTCATTTTTAACGCGATCTGGATCAGCACCTTCTTTATCCATTTTGTTCACAGCAATGATTAAAGGAACGCCAGCTGCGCGAGCATGCTGTACCGCTTCTTTAGTTTGAGGCATTACGCCATCATCTGCTGCAACTACTAGGATTACGATATCTGTCGCTTTAGCACCACGTGCACGCATTGATGTAAATGCCGCGTGTCCTGGTGTATCTAAGAACGTGATCATGTTGCCATTTGTTTCAACGTGGTATGCACCAATGTGTTGGGTAATACCACCCGCTTCACCTGATGCCACTTTAGCTGAACGGATGTAATCAAGCGTTGATGTTTTACCATGGTCAACGTGACCCATTACAGTAACTACTGGCGCACGCGGCTCAGACTTACCGTCTTCGTGACGATCATTTAGTACTGTTTGCTCTAATTCGTTTTCTTTAACGATGATAACTTTGTGACCCATTTCTTCAGCAACAAGCTGTGCTGTTTCTTGGTCAATCACTTGGTTAATGGTAACCATGTCGCCCATTTTCATCATTGTTTTAACAACTTCAGCGCCTTTAACAGCCATGCGTGAAGCAAGCTCTGCAACTGTAATTGTTTCGCTAATACGCACTTCGTTTTTAACATCAGCCGTTGGCTTTTGGAAGCCATGCTGCAATGATGTAGGTGCTTTTAGCTTGCCTTTACGGCCTTTACCACCTGCAAATTTATCTTTTGCTGGGGCTTTTTTCTTTTTCTTTGCACGGCGTGCGCCCTGCTCATCACGTGCATCGGCAACATCTTCTGCCTCACGTGCATATGTAGAAGTCGTAAGGTGGTGATCCGCGGTTTCTTCGCGTTTCTTACGTTCTTCTTCTTCCTTTTTCCAGCGAGCTTCATTCTCTTCAGCTAGCTTTCTTGCCTCTTCTGCTTGACGTTTCGCTTCTTCTTCAGCTTTCTTCAATGCGGCCTCTTCTGCTTCTTTCTGCAGACGCTCAGCTTCGATGCGATCTTTCTCAGACTTAGCACTTTGCTCTGGGGTCATCTGCTGTTGTTTAGCTTTACGCTCAGCTTCTGCTTTACGTTTAGCTTCTTCTTTGGCTTTACGTTCCGCTTCTTCTTTCGCTTTACGCTCTGCCTCTTGTTTCGCTTTTAATTCAGCGGCTTCTTGTGCAGCTTTTTGCTGCTCTTCGATACGGGCTTTTTCTTCAGCGGCTAGGCGCTGCTGCTCTTGCTCTTGCTCAATTGCGCTTTTTTTCACATAAGTACGTGATTTACGTACTTCAACTTGAACAGCCTTTGCCTTACCTGTAGAGCCTGTAACACTCAATGTGCTTTTACTCTTACGCTGTAAGGTCATGCGCGCCGGCCCTTCTGAACCAGTACCACCATGTGATTTACTTAAGTGATCAAGCAACTGCGCTTTTTCTGCTTCCGTTACATTGTCACCCGCTTTTTTAGTGATACCCGCTTGTGAAAACTGCGTCAGCAATTTATCAACAGTTGTACCTATATCGCCGGCTAGTTTTTCAACATTTACTTCTGCCATAGTGTGTCATACCTCCGTTAATAAATTACTCGTCTGCAAACCAACAAATATTACGTGCAGCCATAATTAACTCACCTGCTTTTTCAGGTGTAAGCTCTGTAATATCAACCAGTTCATCAATACCTTGCTCAGCTAAGTCTTCAAGTGTTACTACACCTTTACTTGCCATAACAAATGCCAAATGACGCTCTAAGCCTTCAAGCGCAAGCAAGTCTTCAGCAGGCTCTACGCCTTCTAAACTTTCTTCCGTTTTAAGTGCTTTAGTTGTTAGCGCGTCTTTTGCACGTGAACGTAACACATCCACTGTTTCTTCATCTAAACCATCAATCTCTAAAAACTCAGAAGCCGGTACATAGGCTACTTCTTCTAGCGTTGAGAAACCTTCGTTGATAAGTAGTGTCGCAAACTCATCATCAATATCTAAGTTTTCAGTAAATAAGTTGATTAGCTTGTCTGATTCAGCCTCATTTTTGGCGCGCATTTCGTCAACTGTCATTACATTTAACTCCCAACCAGTTAGTTGGCTTGCTAAACGTACGTTTTGACCATTACGACCAATTGCTTGCGCTAGGTTATCAGCTTCTACTGCGATATCCATTGAGTGCGTGTCTTCATCCATTACAATTGAAGCGACGTCAGCTGGCGCCATTGCATTGATAACAAACTGTGCAGGGTTATCGTCATAAAGTACGATATCCACTCGCTCACCGCCAAGTTCTGACGAAACAGCTTGTACACGCGCTCCACGCATACCTACACATGCGCCAACAGGGTCAATACGCTTATCGTTAGACTTAACTGCAATTTTAGCGCGTGAACCTGGATCACGGGCAGCACCACGTAACTCAATCATTTCTTCGCCAATTTCTGGCACCTCAATGCGGAACAATTCCATCAGCATTTCTGGCTTTGAGCGTGTTACAAATAATTGTGCACCGCGTGCTTCAGGCTTAACTTCATATAAAAGACCACGGATACGATCACCCGGGCGGAAGTTTTCACGTGGCAACATATCATCACGGTAAATAACCGCTTCTGCGTTGTTACCTAAATCAAGAACAATTGCATCACGTGTTGCTTTTTTAACTACACCTGTTACAAGCTCACCTTCTTGATCTTTATACGCTTCTACAACTAAAGCGCGCTCAGCTTCACGTACTTTTTGTACGATAACTTGCTTTGCCATTTGAGTTGTTATGCGGTCAAATTTAATAGATTCAATCTGTTCTTCAACATATTCACCCAGTTGTAAGCCTGGCTCTTCAACCTGTGCCGCTTCTAAAGTGATTTCGCTGTAAGGATTCTCTAGTGAACCATCTTCTTGAACTTCTGCAATTTGCCAACGACGGAACGTGTCGTAATCGCCGGTCTTACGGTCGATTGATACACGTACTTCAATTTCGCCGTCGTGTTTTTTCTTTGTTGCTGTTGCTAGAGCGAACTCTAACGCTTCAAAAATTTTCTCTTTTGGAACCGCTTTCTCATTGGAAACGGCTTCAGCAACCAATAATATCTCTTTTGCCATGGGTAATGCCTCGCTTGCCCTATTCCTTCGCACTCAAATTAAAACTTTGCGATGATGTTCGCACGTTCGATATTGCTAAGCATGATTAAGTGCTCTTCGCCATCGCTTTTAAGTGTGATCATATCACTGCTAACTGCTATTAAGTCGCCTTTAAAATTGCGACGACCGTCTTGTGGAAGCTTTGTACGAACTCGTACTTCCTCTCCTTGCGCCTTCTCGTAGTGATCTTGTTTGAATAATGGACGATCAACACCAGGAGACGACACTTCCAAATCATATTCGTTTGTAATTGGGTCTTCGACGTCTAAAATCGCGCTAATTTGGCGACTTGCATCCGCACAATTATCAACAGTTATTCCATCCTCATGGTCAATGTAAACCCTTAAGGTAGAATGGCGGCCTGCTTGTACAAACTCAAGACCATGTAATTCAAAGCCTAACATTTCTACTGCAGGCGTAAGCATGGTTAATAAATCTTGCTCAAGTTTTGTCACGAAAATCCTCCATACAAACAAAAAAAGGGCTTATAGCCCTAAAATACTGAGTTTAAGTTTTGATTTGATGACAAGGCCATAAATCAAAGGTGCAGATACAACAACGCCCCGAACCAAGCGGGGCGTCACACCAATAAAGCATAAAACTGTGTGGCCTCAGGCCAAGCTTGGCTGCGGGTCATTATACTGACCAAATTAAACTTAATTAGCTTAAACGCAAAACGCGCATTACTCAGAATGCGCGATACAGAATTAGTAAGAGTACACTTACTATAAAATTGGTTGCGGGAGCCGGATTTGAACCGACGACCTTCGGGTTATGAGCCCGACGAGCTACCAGGCTGCTCCATCCCGCGCCAATAGATATTAAAGTTAAAATTCAATATCGCTGTTAGCGAGTATTTAACCGCTAAACAATGGCGCCTATTATAAGGATGTACGGGGTAATTAGCAACCATAATAACGAATAAGTTTGATAAAATCAGCGTCCAGCTATTTTCAGCTTCTGATGTATATACTATGATTATCTCGGCCTAAAAATGAAAACCGTACAATCTATAACTTGTACGTAAAGCGCATTATATTTATAAATAAAATAGCTAAAATTCATAAAAATGATGTAATTTTGTTTATTTTACGTGCGATATGTGAGCAACGCACTATACTAAAGGCTCATCGATGTGGATAAAAATAAAAATTACAAATTTTAATGAGATTACGTATGAATACTTATCAGCCACAGTTAATAACAAGTTTGCATATAGTTAAGCCAAACTTTCATGCATTTACAGCTCGCTTTCATGCAAAACTTGAAGCTTCCAACATAAATATGCAATACCCAAGCGCTGCATATTTCAACGAAAAAAGTTACATTTTATACTGTATTTTAGAACGCATAGTCAGGCATTTAGATAATCCATCATCAGTAGCGCCATTTTTATCGTTTCACTTACAGCACTTAAAAAAGATGGATGTGACGTCAAAAGATATATCGATACTATGCGATACTTTTTACGATACTTTAAGCGAACATTTAGGTCGTTTCTTTACAGAAAAAACGCAATTTGCTTGGCAAAAGGCACTACGGTATTTCGAAAGCTTTGCTAATACAGCCTTGTTTAATAAATCAAATGTTGTTTCGTTTGAGCAAAAAGTTAATCGGTTACGTTCGAACGAACAGTAAGACATGCTTAAATCACGATGTGTGAATCGATAAATAAACTACCTAGATCCAAGACGTCGCTTTAAGCGTATCAATGAGTTTGGGTGGTTTATGTCTCATTTTAAGGTGCTGCGCTTGGTATTAGGTGATCAACTTAATGCTTCACATACTTGGTTTAAAGAAAAATCTCCTGATACCCTCTATTTAATTGCGGAGCTAAAACAAGAAACAAGCTACGTTAAGCACCATGTGCAAAAAATATGTGCTTTTTTTTATGCGATGGAACGCTTTGCAGTAGCTTTAAAAAGCGCTAACTATTGCGCCCTTCACCTCACACTCGATGATACTCAGCAAGACAAAACCTTACCTGATCTACTCACACGAGTAGCCAAGCAATATCATTGCGATGAAATACATTACCAATACCCAGACGAATTTAGGCTCAAAGCACAGCTAAGTAAATTTAAAAGAGAATCTGATTTTGTAGTCAAAGCGTATGATACTGAGCATTTTATGCTTCCATTTGAGCAAATAAGCGAGCGGTTTAAAAAAAATAAACACGTGACTATGGAGCATTTTTATCGTGGGATGCGTAAGCAGTACGATATTCTTATGGACGGGAACAAACCTCAAGGAGGAAAATGGAACTTTGATAGTAGTAACAGAAACAAATTCAAAAAATCAGATTTAAACGCCATCCCATCACCAAAACTATTTAAAAATGATGTTAGCGCTATTATTGAAAGACTTGATAAGCATAACGTAAGCTATTTTGGTGAAATAACCCCTCAGCAGCTGCCCTGGCCACTTACCCGCGAACAAGCTAAAACATGCTTAGACTATTTTTGTACTCAATTATTAAAGAATTTTGGCCAGTTTCAAGATGCGATGACCGACCAAATAGAAGAAAATGCTAGCTTATATCATAGTCGTTTATCGTTTGCTCTAAATGCCAAGCTCATCCATCCGCTGTATGTTATAAAGCGAGTCATTGATGAATTTAATGCTCACCCTAATACGATCGCAATTTCTCAAGTCGAGGGCTTTGTTAGGCAAATACTTGGCTGGCGTGAATACGTGCGATGCATATACTGGGTAAATATGCCGGACTACGCCCAAAAAAATCAGCTTAACGCTAAGGGAACGTTGCCAAGCTATTTTTGGGATGCAAACGTTAAAATGAATTGCTTACATCATGCATTATCGCAAAGTTTAGACACTGCATACGCACACCACATTCAAAGGTTAATGGTCATTGGTAATTTCTGTTTATTAACGGGTATTGATCCAGATGAAGTCGACCAGTGGTATTTAGGGGTTTATATTGACGCCATTGAATGGGTTGAAATGCCTAACACCCGTGGCATGAGCCAATTTGCAGATGATGCAATTATTGCTACTAAACCTTATGCAGCCAGTGGTAATTACATCAATAAAATGAGTGATTACTGCAAAAGCTGTCATTATGATGTTAAGCAAAAAGTAGGTGAGAAGGCGTGTCCTTACAACAGCTTATATTGGCAATTTATGGATAAACACCGCGCATTACTTGAAAAAAACCCACGCATTGGCATGGTCTATAAAAACTGGGACAAACAAACACCCCAACTTCAACAGCAGACCTTAGCCCAAGCAAATTATTATTTAACGCATATAAACGAGTTATAAAAACGAAAAAGCCGCCTCAGTTGAGGCGGCTACAATCAGGGAAAATGTTTATTAGCGATTATTTACCTTCGATTAGGTTTCCACCGCCAATTTCAATCTTACGTGGTTTAAGTGCTTCTGGGATTTCACGCTCAAGGTCAATGCTAAGCAGACCGTTGGCTAAATCGGCACCAAGTACTTTTACATGATCCCCTAGTTGAAACTTTCGCTCAAAGTTACGTTCGGCAATACCTTGATGAATAAACTTGCGCTCTTCATTTTCATCTTTGTTTGGTTTAGTGCCTGCAACTTTTAAAGTGTTGTTCTCTGACTCAATGCTCAGTTCATTTTCACTAAAACCAGCAACGGCCATTGTGATTCTGTATTTGTCTTTATCTAGCGCTTCGATATTATAAGGAGGAAAGCTAGGTTGCTTGTCTGTACGAGCTGCCGCATCCATTAAAGATGCTAAATGATCAAAGCCGATGAATGAACGATAAAGTGGTGATAAATCTACTGTACGCATAATAATATCCTCATATTTAAGCGATATAATGTTGTTACTTTTCTTTTGAACAAGTACAACATAATTAAATTAATAATATAAATTTCAATAACTTCTGTCTTTTTTGGGACCCATCAGGCGTCCTCACTAAACTATTTATGGGCAGGAAAATAGTTTTCAAGTAATTAAATTAAAAAAAGTAAAAAAAAGGGCACAAAAATGTGCCCTCTTCGTATATTCATCAAATTACTCAATACACGTTACTTAATAAAAGTACCGCGAATTGGATAGTCGTTTTCGCGTGAAAATTTAATACCGCCTAGCAGCTGCTTAAGGCTTGGGCGAACAAATGGACTATTTGATTTATCAAGCATCTGTACTTGGTTGTCTTCGTTTAAAACAATAATACAAGGCTCAGCAAATGGGTGATCTGTTTCAGCATCACTGCGCGGTTCACTAATGTATAAGCCTAAATCAGTCATTTGCTCAATGGTTAAATTGTAATAAAGAGGGAAATTTACGTCTATTTTTTCAAGATGCTTTTTAAGCTGCTCTTCGCTATCGCCACTTACTGCTACAACTTCTACACCTGCGCTGGCAAAGTCGTCATGCATTGTTGCAAGCTCGTTCAGTTGCTCGGTACATTTAGGGCAATGCTGGCCTCTGTACACCACTATCATTTTCCAAGGTTTGTCGCTTACGCGGTCAACTAAATTCACGCCGCCTTTATCTAAACTGCTTACCACTAGTGGCTGCATTACACTGGCTGGCTGTAAATTAACGTTACTCATTGTGATCTCCTTTTACTATTAAACTTAGGGTGTAGTAATAGAGCTTAGGGTATCTTTATTTATTTCAACCATGAAAATGTAACTGAGAACGAAATGGCAGGCGACTCACTTTTATTAGGTAGCCTTGTTTAATGTGATTAGGAGAATTATAAGCTGTAAGCAGAATAATAAAATATTAGATAAAACAGGCACCTTACTCTTATTAACAAGCTATAGCATGGTAAAACACCAAGCAGGTGTATGTAAGAAGCAAAAGCTAACTCCAGGCTTTTATTTTTCTGTAAATAGTCGAGGCGCTTACGCCTAAATAGGCCGCAGCAAGTGGAATGTTATCATCGCATACGGCTATTGCCGACTCTATGGCTCTTTTTTCAACTTGCCACAGTGGTTCAATATCGTGCACCCCCATAAGCGAAGAAGATTGAGTACTGTCGCTAGGCTCAAGTGCGTTCGTTTTTTTGATAGGAGCAGCAGCGTTAACACCAAACGAACTTGGTAGCATATCGAGCTCAACCACTTCACCGTCATTGATAACTACAATATTCTCAATAACATTTTGTAATTCACGAATATTCCCAGGCCAGTCATAGGTGCAAAAACGCTCTTCAACTTCTTTTGAAAAACGATTAAATAGCTTTGAGTTGCTTTCACTCTTTTGTTTTAAAATATGCATGGCCAGTAGCATTATGTCGCCAGCACGATCACGCAGTGGTGGTAGCTTTACAGGGATAACATTGAGGCGATAGTATAAATCTTCTCTGAAACGCCCTTCTGCAACTTCAACAACTGGGCTTCTGTTTGTAGCACATACTAGCCTTACATTGCTATGCAACACCTCGCTACTGCCTACACGATTAAAGGCCCCTGTTTGTAAAAATCGCAGTAGTTTTGCCTGTAGATTAAGTTCCATTTCGCACAATTCATCTAAAAATAGCGTGCCTCCATTTGCGACTTCTACAGCACCTTTTCTGTCACTCAGTGCGCCACTAAAGGCGCCTTTAACATGACCAAAAAACTCTGACTCAAACAGATCCCCAGGAATTGCAGCACAGTTAATTGCAATAAACGGGCCCTCGCTTCTTGGGCTAGAGTCGTGCAATGTTTGTGCACATACCTCTTTACCTGTACCGCTTTCACCTGTAATAAAAACACACGCTTTACTTCGGGCCGCACTATCTAAAAGCCTAAACACGGTTTGCATTGCTAATGACTCACCTATAAACCCAGTGGTGTTCTGCGTTGCTTGCTCATGTTTTTTTACCGTTTGAGGTACTTGTTGTGAGAGTGCACTATCTACGGCACTCACAAGACGCTGGCCTGTAAATGGCTTCTCTAAAAAGTCAAAACCACCCAGTCGCATTGCCTCAACCGCAACATCGATAGAGCTATTTGAGGTTATCATAACGACATTTGCGGGCTTTTCTTGTTTTTTAACAAACTGTAATACTTCTAAGCCACTAATATCGGGTAAACAAACATCTTGCACGATTACATCAGGCATTTGTTCTTTTATCCCTACCAATGCAGAGTATCCATCGGTAAAGTGTTTACAGTCATGCCCTGCCTGCTCTAATTGGCTTGCATAAAGCGCTCCGCTAGCAATACTGTCTTCTACTATATAAACCAATGCTTTTTTTTGAGGGTCGTTCATGGCAAAGCCTTTTAAGTAATACTGTTTGCAATAACCTGATACGCAGCGTGCGTTTTTTCTAAATTATGATGAACATTTTGAGCTGCGTGAATTTTCTCTTCAATAGTAACAGGAGGGTAATCATGTAATTGGCTAGCAAGGGCTGCTAAAGTTAAAGCGCCATAAAGCGCCGCAGAGTTTTTGAGTACGTGCATTATTTCTTTTATATTTTCTTCGTCTTGCTCAACAATGGCATTCTCAAGACGACCTTTCATTTCTTCTAATTCATCAATAAATAAATTAACCAACCTAGATAAGGTAACTGAGCCAACGTCTTGTTCTAGTTGGGTTAGCACATGAATTTGCGTGATAGTTTTATCAATATACTTTTGCTGTACTGGCATATTAGCCCTTCATTTATTATTTTGATGCGAAGCTTCAAAAGTTCTTATACTCTTAGAATAAGTTGTTTTTCGCATTTTGCAAATTGAAACATTAAGGCGTATACATTTTTATCCATGTTTGTGTATTGTTCGCTAAGCTGCTGGGTTTTCCAAGTAAATAACCTTGCGCTACATCGCACCCTAGCTGCTCCAGTATTTGTAATTGCTCTCTATGTTCAATCCCCTCGGCAACCGTTTCCAATCCAAGTCTTTGTGCCATAGCAATTATCGCGCTGCATAGCGTAAAGTCTTCGTTGTTGGTTGCTATGCCATTTATAAAACTGCGATCTATCTTTAGGCCATCTATATTAAATTGTCTTAATAGACCTAACGATGCGTAACCTGTACCAAAATCGTCAAGCCAAATTTTTATACCTTCTTTGTGAAAGTTCTCAAAGGTTTTAGCGATACGCTGTGGGCTGTTGATTAATGCAGTTTCTGTTAATTCTACTTTAATTGCAGCAGGATCTATTTGATACTTATCAAGCAAAGCCATTACTTGTGAGAAAACATCACCCTCAATAATCTGTACAGGTGAGATATTTAACGAAATAGTGATATCGCTCATCCCCTTTTTTCTCATCTGGCTAAAGTCGCTCAAAGTTTGTTTAAAAATCCAATCACCTAGATGAAGGATCATTCCAGACTCTTCAATATGTGGAATAAACTCATCGGGGCCGACAACACCGTAGCGAGATGACTCGCATCTAACTAACGATTCAAAACCGACTAACCGACCGCTTGTTAATGAGACAAGCGGTTGATACACCATATTAAAACAGTGGTTTTTTATTGCATGAACCATAATTTGCTCAAGTTCGTGCCAGCGTGCAATGTTGAGCGTATTGATAGGCTCTAAACTTTTAAACGCATTCATAAATTTCTCCACAAATAAGGGTTCACCGTAAGCTTGTCACATAAACTGCAAATTACAGACCAAAACCAGCAGGCAAAAACAAAAATAAAACCTTTAAATTCAATGCACTAGAAACAAACTATTAAACTGGGATTTTTAATAGGATATTTGCATTTTGCAAATCACACTGACACGCAAGCTGATTTAAAGTAGGAGTAAGCGATGGTTTGGGTATAAAGTGGCTTTAAAAATAAAAAGGCTGACCTAATTGCTTAGAGTCAGCCGAAGTAAATACTAAAGGAGAAGTATTGTTTAGTTGTTTAAACCTTGTGTGCCTGATTGAGCAGATTGCTCATCTATGCTTTGAGCGTAGTTTAATGTGTTGCTTTCAATAGTTGCATTATCTAAATCACTATTGCTAAATTTATTGGTGAACATCTCGGTAATGCCTTCGTTAACAGGCTCAATAGTAACTGTGCCTCGTAGTGCCGTTGCACCAACAATAACCGCTGCAACAATAATAATAGACAGCACCATTAATTCAGGAGTAAGAACAAAAGACATTTTTTTTGGTTGCTGTTTAACTTTAGTATTAGTTTGCATAATAGACACCTTAAAATCATATGACGATATAATAAATTTGTAACTGCGATTATTTCGCTTTACTTGGTGTCTATGTAGCGAAAGCCATGCCACATTAAATTAAATGAGGATAAAAGTTTTAAGTCTTTATAAATCAACAATTAAAATAATTTATTTAATAGAAGAATATAAAAACTCGCTGAGTAACCAATTACATTATGAAATAAATTTCATTTTGATTTGCAAAATGCAAACCATTTTAAAAGCAATTCAAAAGTAGTAGGGTTAGATTAATTTTATAATCAAAAGAAATTAGTATTAAGGTACCAATTAGCCGTTTAGTTAACAGCTCAAGGTTTAGTAAAATAAAAAATTAATTCATAGTACATTTTAAAACACGTCTTCTACCTTCAAAAATCATTAACCTCAAATACCGATGTAAGGCTTTATTAGGTCATATTTAGCTTTCATTTAAGCTCTAGTACAACGGTGTTACTTTTTACTTTAATAATGACCAAATTTCATTAATACGCTCTAGCTTAGAGTGTTTAACGTCATCAAGTTTTGGTAAGTATTGATTCAAAAGCAGATTAAGTTTTCTGCTAATTATTGGTTTTGCTAAATAGTCATTCATCCCTGCCTTAATAAAACGCTCTTTATCGCCATGAATCGCATTCGCTGTAAGCGCTATAATAGGGGTGACAATAGCTAACTCTCTGATTTTTTTAGTGGCAGAAATACCGTCTAAAATTGGCATTTGAATATCCATAAATATTAAATCTATTGTTTGCGTTTTAACTTTTTCAATCGCCTCTTGCCCATTACTGGCCATTACTACTAAGCACCCTTGTTGCTCTAAAAATTGCTGAATCACAATTTGGTTATTTTTATTGTCTTCAACCACAAGTACATGCGTACCTTTAAATGGCTGAGCACTAATAGTGGTTGTGTTTAATGTGGTATCTTTTTTATTTGTGAAAATAATATCAAGATGAAAAAGCTCTTCCTCAAGCGCAGCAATCGCTCTGGGTAAATGAGAAGGCTTAAAGGGTCCATTAAACATCAACGTACCAGAGCTCGGCGCCTCTGTTTTCTGGTTTTTCCCCAGTAGGTCTATGAGTAATAAACACGGCTTATTTAGGCTCTTGTAACTTTTTAAAAATTGTTGCACTGCGTCTAATTCGGCTTTGTTAGTGGTAACAATAGCGTCGGGCATATCGATACTATCTAGCTTTTCGATGTTTTCAAGGCGTACAAAATCTATCGAATGGCGAGTAAGCATATGCTCTATCGCCCTGTTTAATTGCAAGTTTTTACTTATCACACACACATAGGGCTTTTTGGCTCTGGCTGAAAAGCCTTCTCTTTGCACCTGCTCGCTTGTATCTATTAATAAAGGGTAATTCACAATAAACTCACTCCCTTTACCAAACTGCGAGTTAACAGTAATACTCCCCCCTGCCGCATCGCATATTTGCTTGCATATAGCTAAACCTAAGCCGCTGCCACCATATTCACGGGTTATTGAATTATCTGACTGTATAAAGGGCTTAAACATACTGTCCAGCTTGTTTTGAGCAATCCCTATTCCAGTGTCTTTAAAGCTGAGCTCAAGCGTGTATTGATTGTTTTTAAGCTCAACACATTGAGCCGTTAAAATCAGTCCGCCTTTTTGAGTAAACTTAATAGCATTAGACAGTAGGTTTATTGCAATCTGCCTGATACGCGCATGGTCTCCTACAACTTGTGTGGGTATATCAGGGTGAAGATCAAAAATAAGTTCTAACCCTTTTTGAACCGCACTTTCACTCACAATATCAATAGCTTCTTCTAAGCACGAGTCAAGACTAAAAGGCTGGTTGTCAATTGAAATAGCTTGCGCCTCAAAACGAGAGTAAGTTAAAACATCATCTAGTATACTTAATAGTGCATCAGAGCTCGTTTTTATCATTTGTGTGTAACGTTTTTGCTCTGCAGTCAGCCCTGTATCGTGCAAAATATCTGCACAGCCGATCACCGCATTTAAAGGCGTGCGTATCTCATGGCTAATATTAGCCATAAAGCGACTTTTTGACTCAGCTAATAACTCAGCTTGATCTTTCGCATCTAGTAGAATTTGTTCTGCAATCACTCGCTCTTGAATATCTACAACAGTAGCAGCAATAGACGTTAAATATGTACCGTTAAGCGAAGTAATTGGCGTAAGCGTCATTTCAACCCAATTAGGCTCGTTATTAGCATCAAGCAATCGAATATCTAAGCGTTTAACTTCACGATTCCCGCCATTATAACCAGCTAACACTGCGTTAAGCTGTTCTACATCCTCTGCCAAAATAAATTTGCCGACAGATAAACCGAGGTGATGTTGAATATCTATTTGGAAAAATTTTTGCCATGCTTTGTTCATAAACAAAAGGCGACCTTCTACATCTAGCCTCAATACAATGTCAGGAATATTATCGACCACAGAGTGATAGTTATACTCTATTTCTGCCATAGCCTGTTCGGCTTTCACTCGTTGTGTGATATTCGTTTCTATGGCTATAAAATGCTTAACTTGGCCGTCATCATCTTTGACAGGTGTTGCATCAATAGAAACCCAATATTCGTTTTTGTTTTTGTCATAGTTAACAGTCTCAACTTGAAAAGGTTCAGCATCTCTAATAGCCTTGCGCATTACACTGCGTGTCTTTGGGTTAGTTTTAGGGCCTTGTAATAATTGACCTGGAATAAGTCCAATCACTTCTTCACATTTATAATGAGTGAGCGCCTCAAAGCTTTTGTTCACCCACTCTATTTTGCCATAGCGATCGGTAATTATTACTAGGTTATTAGTATGACTTGCCACTAAAGACAGGCGTTTAGCGTATTCCTGCTGCTGAGTGAGTAAATACTGGTAATCTTTATGTCGCTGAATGTCATGTAGTGAGCCAATGTACCCGCCGCTATCGTCGCACGCTAAACGCACTTCAAACCAATGACCAAGACCATCATTATTTTTAACTTTTATTTCTACTGAGGCATTTATGGAACCATCAAAAACAGATGTTAGATACTCAGATAGCTTTAAGCTATCCTCACACCCTAATAAGGATGTTATCTTTTTGCCAATAAGCATAGCTGGCGTAAAGCCTAATTTATTAAGCCAAGCCTCGTTGACGTAGGTAAACGCTAAGTGTTTATCACACTCAAAAACACACTCATCTAGTAGAGCAAGTAACTTGGTTTGTCTCCGATTGTTAGCTGAAAGCTGCTCTATGAGTGCATAATGAACCTGTACGTGTAACTCGTCTTTTTCTTCCATACAAATCTCACTCGCTTGCTAATTCAGTGTAGCCGCACACATTTGCATAAAGCGGGAACACTTCTTCGCAATAAAATGATTGCTCAAATGGTGTGCGACTAGATGTACAATCGTTTAATACCGTAACATTAAAACCAAGCTCCACAGCAGAGCGAGCGGTTGAATCAACACATATAGAGGTAACTGTACCGGCTAAAACTATATCGGTTATACCGTTGTCGTTTAATACACTTGCAAGCTCGGTGTTTGTAAACGCATTCAACCCGCGCTTCCCTGGAATTTGAACTATTTGTTTAGTGTATTTGTCTAGCTCTTTAATACTTTGCGCCCCATATGAATCTGCCTTGAATGCCCCTACTTCAGCAATGACTTTTAAAATACCAATTGGATTTTTAAGCTCACTATAATCAGGTGTAAAGTGAATAGGTGTACTGAGCACTAAGGCAAATTTATCTACATATTTATCCAGTAACGCTAAGGTATTATCAACCACACCAGTGACTCTTGAGGACTCTTCCACAACTTGATACAAAATGCCATCAGGCGAAAAGTAGTCGTTTTGAAACCCGATTAACAATAAAGCCGTTTTTGATAAATCACGCATATAAATCTCCTAACCGTGTCCTTAGGCAACTTGCCAAGGCTTAATAAATTCTTCTAATACAGCTTTTGTGACCGGCTTTTGTAGATAGTGGGTAACCCCTTTATCGAAAAGTTGAGCGATTTGTTGCTCTTCAGTGATACCCGTTAAAATGACTTTAGGTGTATTGTCGTTAGGGGTATTTTGTTTATTTAATTGCTGAGCAACGTCGCTACCAAACATTCCAGGCATACGCTCATCTAACAGCAATAAATCAAATGGCTCTTGCTGTGCAATCTGCAATGCAGTTGAACCATTTTCAGCGCAAGTAACTGCACACCCTAGCATTTCAAGCATTACTTTAGTTGCTATTTGACTCGGTAGACTATCATCAGCCACCAATACAGATAATTTGCTATCGGCCCGTGTGTTGTTAATTGCATGGATTAAGTCAGTATCAAAAAAAGGCCATACCAGCACTTGATCAGAAACTGTCTGCTGATTTTGCAATTCACTCACTGCATCAAGAGAACACACTTTGATCCGATTTTCTGCTCTATTTTTTTGAACATCGCTCGCAAGTTCACTGGTCGAAAGGTGACGTACATCCTCGATTACAATAGTATTTTCGGTATCGCTGTCAGCTAATATAACGTTATAATGCTCAAGGCTAGAGCTAGCTAAATACACTATGTTTTGCTGTAAGTCCGCTTTTAAATTTAATACCGATACAGACCTTTTTTTATCATTAAGTGATTGGATAGGCTGTCGAGTTGCTAACAGCCCATGAATATCAATAGAGTACGCTTTGGAGTTGCCATCTACCCAGTAGCTTAAATTTACCCCCTGTAAATTAGCCTCTACAGTTAACACAAAGCTAGTTTTGGCCTTATCTAAGCCGGGCAAAATAAATGCATCACATTGAGCTATCATTTGCTCCGGTAGAACCTGCAAGCAAATATAGTTACATTGCAACTTATTGATGAGTGTAATTGGCACTGTACAGCGCTCATGTATACAAAAACGTGCAATTACCCCTTGTATAATTTCTAAGACATGGCTGTTATGACCCATCACAGTTCCTAAAAAAGAGTAGGTAACTCTCTGGATATCAATTTATATGCCACCTAAATTCACATAGCTAATACGATGAATTTATGAGTTTTAAAAGTACCATTGATTATAAAAAGAAAAATTTTTGCAAATTGCAATTCAAAGTGCGAAGCAAATCACTAATTTATGTGCGTACCATAAAAACAGAATCAACTAATCGATTTTTTGCGCTTTAAATTATTAATTAATCGTTTAATATGAACCCAACTAAATTGAGGAGAGTACAATGCTTACAGTAATTTTTGGCCGTGAAGGCTGCCCATTTTGTGTTCGTGCTAAAGACGTTGCCGAGCAACTAGCTAATGAACGTGATGATTTTAAATACCGTTACATTGATATTATCAAAGAAGGCATCAGCAAAGCGGATTTAGAAAAGTCTGCAGGAAAACCATGCCCTACTGTGCCACAAATCTTTGTTGATCAAACTCACATTGGTGGATTTACCGAATTTGAAGCCTATGCAAAAGAAAACCTAGGCCTGTATAAATAGCGCTTTGTATATAGCTTGTTAACCAGTTTAAAAAATCAGAAATTTAAACTGGTTAAATTTCGACCAACATCAATCACATACAAATTAGTTGTAATTTATACAAGCAATTGCCTCGTATTTCCTATACAATGCGCGCCTCTTTAAATTCGTTGAGGCGTATTAATGTCAGAACCAGTCACGTTTGAATCTCTAAATCTTTCTCCTGCAATTTTAAAGGCAGTTGAAGAGTTGGGTTACAAGACACCATCTGAAATCCAAGCTCAATGTATACCGTTATTGCTAGAAAGAAAGGACGTACTGGGACTAGCACAAACGGGTACAGGTAAAACTGCAGCATTTGCACTGCCGTTGTTAAACAATATTGACCCGTCTGTGAAACAGCCACAGATCCTTGTACTCACACCTACACGTGAGCTTGCGATCCAAGTTGCTGAGGCATTTGAACAATATGCAAAAGGTACTCGTGGTGTTGAAGTGTTAGCACTGTACGGTGGCCAAAGTTACAGCATTCAATTAAGCGCACTTCGTCGTGGCGCACAAATTATTGTTGCTACACCGGGTCGACTAATCGATCACATAAACCGTGGTACTATCAAGTTTGATGCTTTACAAGCACTTGTACTTGATGAAGCCGATGAAATGTTACGTATGGGCTTTATCGATGATGTTGAAAACATCATGGAAAAAACACCGCGCGAAAAGCAAACATGTCTTTTCTCTGCGACCATGCCTAAGCAAATTCAAAACATCAGCAGCAAATATATGAATAACCCTGAACAGGTTCATATTTCTGCTCGCAATTCAACAACATCATCTGTTGAGCAAGTGTTTTGGAATGCAAACGTACACAAAAACAAAGCCATTGTTCGCTTTTTAGAAGCTGAGCAATACGAAGGTGCTATTGTTTTTGTGCGTACTCGTAACGACACAGTACAACTTGCTGAGTTACTAGAGCGTGAAGGCTTCTCTGCTGCACCACTTAACGGTGATATGAACCAGCAAGCGCGTGAGCGCACTGTTGATCGCTTAAAAAGCGGTATGATCAACATTGTTATAGCTACTGACGTAGCAGCACGTGGTCTTGATGTAGACCGTTTAAGCTTAGTTATCAACTACGATATTCCGCAAGACTCAGAAGCCTACGTTCACCGTATTGGCCGTACAGGTCGTGCTGGACGTACAGGTAAAGCTATTTTATTTGTTAAGCATAACGAGCGTTACTTGCTTAAAAATATTATTCGCCATACTAAGTCTGAAATAGCACAAGTAGATTTACCTACTGCAAAAGTAGTTGAAGAAAAACGTATTAATGCATTAAAAGAAAAGCTAACGCTTGCTCTTGAAAATAAAGATATTACGTTCTTTAACGAAGTTGCTGCAAATATGGCACAAAAGCTAGATTTGTCTGTAGAAGATTTAGCAGGCGCTTTGCTATGTTTAGCACAGCAGCAGTCGCCAATAAAAGTTGAAGAAGTTAAGGTTCAACCTCGCAACGAGCGTAATTCTCGTAACGAACGAGGCGATCGCCGTCGTGGTGACCGCCCAGAGCGTAAACCTCGTGAGCGTAATAGCCGCGATGCTGGCCCTATGGATACTTACCGTATCGAAGTGGGTCGTGAGCACGGTGTACAGGTTAAAAACATTGTTGGTGCAATTGCTAACGAAGCTGATATATCAAGTAAGTTTATTGGTGATATCCGTCTTCACGACAGCCACAGCACAGTGCAATTGCCACAAAACATGCCTAAAGATGTACTTGATCACTTCCAAAAAGTGTTTATTTGTAAGCGCCCTATGAATATGACGCTTACACAAGATCAAGGCCCTGCGACTCCTCGCGGTGAGCGTCCAAGCGGCGACAGAAAGCGTAGCTTTAACAAAGACAATCAACGCGGTGATAAGCGTGGCGGTCCTCGTAAAGAACGCCGCCCGGTGAGCTTCACATCTAACTAAGCTATATAGCTTATGTTGTAAAAAACCTTGTCACGAAAGTGCCAAGGTTTTTTTGTTTTAAAACGAGCCGTTTTAAAATTCACCTAGTATGATTACTCCAACGCAAATCAGTTTGCAGAAATTAATATGGCAATTAATAGTTTTTATTAGCAACTAATGCAGAACAGTAAATGCTTATAAATAGGTTATCTTTGATTTTTAAAACAACAAAAATTCTGTAAACTAAATGAAGACTATGATTCACGGATGAATTTACATTGAAAAAATATTATGACAACTTGCTCTTTGCAGCAATAATTGGCTTCCCACTTCTGAGTATTGCCACGCTTATGCTAATGGATTTTACCGATCCACCATTTATTGAAAATAAAATTTATGAGGCTATTTTTTATGTAGCGCTTCCTATTTTTTGTGGGGCTTTATTTATCTATCTTCACGTACTTGTAATCAAAAAATATAGGCGTTGCAGTGAGTACAGACAGCGTCTTAAAGATAGTTTTTCAGATGCAAAAGCTAAATTATCATTAATATTCTCCTACCCTCTACTCCCTTTGTTAGTCTATGCAACTCTCTATTTTTTATTTTCTGCCCCCATTGAGCTATGGGCTTACTACACACAAGGTGACTATTGGTTTAAAGAATATATTCTCACTGATGTACAAGAATGTGGAACTGATTATGAAGATAGTTGCACTCGTTTATATTTTAAAGACCCTAAAACGAATGAAACGCTTGATTTTAGATGGTATGACGATAAGTCCACAATAATGAATAGTAAAAACGATTATGTGTATATTGTTGGTGAGGCGAGTTTATTTGGCTATATAGTGAGAGAGTTAGAAAGGTAATTAGCACTTTTTTACATTGCTGCATTTTTATATAAAAAACCTCACTCAAGTGAGTGAGGTTTATAAATCAAGTTAAAGTTAAGGTAACGCAGGGTAAACGTAGCTCGCATCTAAGCCTAACGGAATTCCGAGTGCCCAATACCCTAACAAGAATATGCTCCAACCAATCATAAACGCGATTGAGTAAGGGATCATCAGCGCGATAAGCGTACCTATGCCGGTATCTTTAACATATTTTTGGCAATACACTACAACCAGTGGGAAGTACGGCATAAGTGGGGTAATTATGTTTGAGCTAGAATCCCCTATTCGGTAAGCCGCTTGGGTTAAATCGGGTGATATACCTAACTGCATAAGCATAGGTACAAAAATAGGCCCAAGTAATGCCCACTTTGCTGAGCTTGAACCTACAAATAGGTTTACAAAGCCGGTCAAAAAGATAATACCTATCACTGTTACAGCGCTTGGTAACTCCATTGCTTTTAAAAGCTGCGCTCCTTCAATGGCCATTAATGCTCCTAAGTTAGAGTTAGAAAACGCCGCAATAAATAACGCGCAAAAGAACGCCATGACAATGTAATAAGCCATACCACTCATTGCGGTACTCATCGCATCTATCATATCTTTTGAGGTTTTAAAGGTGCCAACGGTAAAACCATATACGGCACCAGGTATCCAAAATAATAAAAAGATTAAAGGCACAATAGATTGCATAAGGGGCGATCTAAAATTAGTCAGTGAGCCATCGGCACTGCGCATTGCTGAGTCAGCAGGAGCGGATACAAATGCAAGTAAAGCAAGGCCTGCAATCATTACGCTACTGGCTATAAAAAAGGCGCGTTTTTCATCACTTTTAGCTTCATCGAAGGCAGGCAAGTTTTGAGTATCTTCATTAAGCGCTGTATTTTTTAAGCGCGGTTCAATTATTTTGTCAGTAATATACCAGCCTAATAAAACAATAAATAAACTCGAAGCAGAGGTGAACGCCCAATTATTAAGAGGGTTAATCGACATATCGGGGTTTATAATTTGCGCTGCACTTTGGGTAAAGCTTTGTAGTAATGGATCTATCCCTGATGGGATAAAGTTGGCACCAAATCCACCGCTAACGCCTGCAAACGCTGCAGCAATACCCGCTAGCGGGTGTCGCCCTGCGGCAAAAAATATTACCCCAGCTAGAGGGATCACCAATACATAGCCCGCATCAGTTGCTGTATGGCTTACAATAGCAACCAAAATGACTGAAGGGGTAAGCAGTTGCCTTGGGGTCACTTTAAGCATGAGCTTAAGGCCTGTGTTGATATAGCCAGAATGTTCAGCCACTCCCACACCTAGCATAGCAACCAGTACCACGCCTAAAGGAGCAAACCCTGTAAACGTTTTAACCATGGAAGATAAAAACGAGGCGAGCGAATCACCCTCGAGTAAATTATTTACCACAATCGCTTGGCCTGTACGGGGGTCTAACGCGTCAAAACTTACGCCAGACAATAACCACGAACACAGCCAAATAAGTAACATAGCGAATAAGAAAATAATCGCAGGATCCGGGAGTTTATTACCTACTCGCTCCACAAAATTTAAAAAACGTGCGATTACCCCTGAAGGTACCGCAGCTTGGTTATTATTATTCATTTAAAGCTCCTTAAACAGGTTTAAGTTACAATATACGATTAGTGAGTAACAGTAAATTAACTAATAAATCTATTTTGGGCACAAGTAAAACATAAAAAAAGCGGTTCCTGCATGGTAACCGCGTTTTTATAGCTAAATGCCCACTGTTTTAAGCAAGCGCTTTCACTTCATCCCACAGTCTCACGACTAAAGCTTTATCTTCTTCGTTTAGCTCGCCATTGCGGTATGCTTTTACTAAGCTTTGCTCCACGGTTTCGTTGAGCTCATCAATAGAAATTGTCAGCTCTTCTACTTGTGCATAGCCTACTGCAAGGTCGTAATGTCCGCGCAAGTAACCACCAGCGAACAGCTCATCATCTGTTGCTTTAATCACTAAATCATCAAAGTATTGCTGCGCAGCATCAATATAATTCACTAAACTCATTGTGTTACTTCTCCTGGTTTTCATAACCGACAGCATACATAATATGGTCGTTATAGCCGGTGGTTACTTTAATGTAACCTGTTAATTCATCATCTAAAGCGCTGTCGCCGGTGTCACAAATAAGTGGACGCCCGTTCAACGCGTGTAATTTGATTTTAGTTGCCACCACAATAATGTTTTCTTTGCCAATAGTGCGAATAAGCTCAGGGCTTAGCTGCTGATTCCCTCGCCCAAAAATATGGCCTTGACCACCAATAAGGGTAATAATTAGTTTGCTCTTATGCCCGTGCGTGTAATCAAGCAGCTGCCGAGCTGTTAGGTCTTTCGCAACTAAAGTTTGATCTTTAATTAAATCAACGCCTAATAGAGTATTATCCAGCCCCATTTCCTGCATTATTGCTTCAACAGTTGAGCCACTCCCCATGATGTAATAAGTATCTTCATCCATTTCACTCACTACATGTGCAGCTATATCTGCAAGTACAAGCTCATCCGTTTCCTTACCGCCATTTTTTACAGCTTGCACATAACGGACTTCGCTTGGTATTTGCATTTCACCGTAGCGTTTAGCTTTTACGGTGCCTTGCCTAAACGCCTCTTCGTCAATATCCATAACATCAGCATCAGCAAGTGTCACAAGCTCACCTGTAACTAACATTTCGACTACGCGCCCTGCTGCTTTAGGTGTAATGGCATAAACGCCAGAATGAATTTTACAGCCAGCTGGTACACCTAGCACTGGGATGGTGTCTTCTATGGCATGACAAATATTACGTGCCGTGCCATCACCCCCTGCAAAAAGCACTAAGTCTACGTCTAAACTTTTGAGCAGCTTAGCGCTTGCTTCTGTATCATCGCTACTAGTAACTGAATTAGCGGTGTAAATTACTTCAACATTAAAGCCCAATTTACGCGCCGTTTTTTCACCCATATCGCCATTTACCGTATAAATGGTTAACTTATCTTTATACGGTACTAGCACTTCAAGCGCAGCCTGTGTACGAGTGTTAGCCTTAGCTTGCGCACCAAGTTCTATCGCCTTTGCAGCCGTGTTTTCACCATCGCTGCCTTTTAACGCAACACTGCCACCAAGTCCTGCAACAGGGTTAATAATTAAGCCTAACTTAAACTGCATTTTGTAAATCCTCAGGGTGGTGCCAATTAAATTGCAAAGCGGTTAACGGCCACGGTGTTTTATAAAAATCACTTAACGCTTTTAATAATGCATGGGTACGTGCGTTAACCCCCTGCTCTAATAACATTAATACTTGCTGGTGTACTCGCGCCTGAAAATCAAACCGGCACGTTTGCTCGCCGTTTAAATTATCTACCGACACGTTAAAATCAAAGCCAGCAGCGGTGCTGAGCATCCACTCTATGGCTTGTGGCTTTATTTCTACGCTTTCAAATTCAGCTTGTTGGTGTTTATCTCGCCCATCAGGGCAATACCAATAACCATAATCTTCAAGCTCTCTGCGTTTATTGCCAGCCACTAACCAATGCGCTATTTCATGTAGGGCACTGGCGTAAAAGCCGTGTGCAAATACAATTTGATTAAACCCATGGGTATTATTGGCAGGTAGATAAATAGGCTCATCATCGCCTTTTACTAAGCGAGTGTTATGGCTTTGATAAAAAACACTATCGAAAATAGATATAAGATCGGCAATATGATGCATAAAAACTGATTAATTCGTCTCGGTTACAGCGCAAAATTAGCGCACTAAAAACGAGACGAATTGTACGGGCTTTTACCTTTAAAGTAAAAGTGATGAGGAAGTTAAACCTCCTCACCCGCCTCATCACACTCTACTCTATCTGTTTCAGTTAGTGCTTGCGTAATCCATGTTTGCAATACGGGGCAGCGCATTACAAAATCACAATATTGCTGCGCCTGTTCTGATAGTGTAATTTGATAGGTTTTTAAGCGCAGTACAATGGGGACGTACATCGCATCGGCAATACTAAAGCCGCCAAAAAACCATTCATTGGGAAACACATCTTGTTGCTGCGAAAATATCTCATCTATGCGCGCTATGTCTTTTAGTGCTTCGTTTGAGAGCGTTACTTTACGGGTTGCGCGTATATTCATTGGCATTTCATTGCGAAGTGCCATAAAGCCCGAATGCATTTCAGCGCTTAACGCACGTGCTTTAGCTCTTTGGGTAATGTATTTTGGCCATGCCGCACCTGATAGGTATGCATCGTTAATATATTCACAGATTGCGAGCGAGTCCCACACTTGCAAATCACCATCAATTAACGCCGGCACTTTTTGAACGTGAAAATGTTGTTTAAGTTCGTCGTAAAAATCACTGGTGTCGAGCACAAGCTGAGTTTCGTCAAACACGACATCAAACTTACTCATTAAATACCATGCACGTAGTGACCAGCTAGAATAGTTTTTATTACCGATAAATAATTGCATTTTGTGTATTCCAAAGTGAATAGGCAGCCCTACTTTACTCGGTGATTAAAAAACCAACAACAGTTTGTTTTTTATTTTTGATTCTAAACTTAAGCTACTAAAAAAAATAGGTTTAGTATCAGTTAGCTAACTGACTATTCAAGTGTTTTTTTAAAAGCCGCGTATTACGGGTATTGGCTTTAAAAAATGCATCAAATATATCGCCAAAAAATGGTACTAAGCCGCCTACAAAATCAATCAGCATATTAATGACTATCTTGGTTTTAATGCGTTTACTCACACCTAAGCGCTGCGCTTCTATAAGTACATAGCTTGATAAGATAAGCCCTGCCGCATCCCCTATAACAGGAATTAAACCAATTACAGCCTCTAGGCCTAAATTAAATTTAGTAAAAGGGATGCCAATGCTGCTGTCGGTAAGCTTACTAAAGCGCTCTAGCCTTGTAATAGCAGCTTGAGTTTCAAGGTGTGTGTTAATGCGCTTAATATCATTCATGATTACTCTCCTCCTTAAAACAGTATATAGCGCAAACTTGAACAACTCCTGAAAGGCTTAAAAGTGAGTTTTAAGTATAAAAAAACGCGGTAGTCCGCGTTTTTATTAAAATATTAACTGTTAAACAGAGCCGTTAATTGGCCCATGTTCATGGTTAACATGCGGGTTTTGGCCGCGCTGGCGCAGTAAATGGTCCATTAGTGTAATGGCCATCATTGCCTCAGCAATAGGAATTGCACGAATACCAACACACGGATCGTGACGCCCTTTGGTGATCATCTCAACCGCTTCGTTTTCAGTATTAATGCTTTTACCTGGAATCGTAATGCTTGATGTTGGCTTAAGCGCAATAGAGGCAATAATATCTTGCCCTGTAGAAATACCAGCAAGTACGCCACCTGCGTGGTTTGAAGTAAAGCCATCTGGGGTTAACTCATCACGATGCGCTGAGCCTTTTTGCTCTACTACATCAAAGCCATCGCCAATTTCTACACCTTTAACGGCATTAATGCTCATGAGTGAATGCGCAATTTCAGCATCTAGCCTATCAAATACAGGTTCGCCTAACCCTACAGGTACATTGCTCGCCACTACTTTTACTTTAGCGCCCACTGAGTCACCTTGTTTTTTTAGGTCTCGCATGTACTCGTCGAGCGCTTCTAATTTGCTTGCATCAGGGAAAAAGAATAAGTTGTTTTCAACTTCATCCCAGTCGTAGCTTTCGGCTTTTATTGGCCCCAGTTGGCTTAGGCATGCTTTTACTTCAATACCATGAAACTGCTTTAAGTATTTTTTAGCAATGGCGCCTGCCGCTACACGAATTGCGGTTTCACGCGCAGAAGAGCGGCCACCGCCGCGATAATCACGCAGGCCGTATTTGTGCCAGTAAGTGTAATCGCCATGACCTGGGCGAAACACATCTTTAATTTTACCGTAGTCTTTTGAGCGCTGATCGGTATTTTCAATTAGTAAACCAATACTGGTGCCTGTAGTTTTACCTTCAAAAACGCCTGAAAGAATTTTTATTTGATCGTCTTCACGGCGCTGCGTTGTATAGCGGCTTTGTCCGGGTTTACGACGGTCCAAATCAATTTGTAAGTCAGCCTCTGTGATCTCAAGGCCTGCGGGAGTGCCATCTACAACACCACCTAGGGCAACGCCGTGGCTCTCACCAAAGGTGGACACTTTAAATAACTGCCCTATGCTATTACCTGCCATTAACTTTCCTCATTCCTAATGACTACTTAACATTGCCGAGCGTACGCTCGGCCTAAAATTTATTTTGCAAAATATGCATCAAGCTGCTTTTTGCTTATTACAAATACACCTAAGCCACCTTGCTCAAACTCTATCCATTCAAACGGTGCCCCTGGATACAATGCTTCCATATGTACCATAGAGTTACCCACTTCAACAAATAACAAACCGTTATCTGTTAGATGATCGCTAGCCTCATCTAAAATGGTACGAGTTACATCTAAGCCATCATGCCCCGAAGCTAAACCAAGCTCAGGCTCATGATGAAATTCGCGCGGTAAATCAGCCATGTCCTCAGCATCAACATAAGGAGGGTTTGCGACTATTAGGTCATACTTTTGCCCTGGCACACCACTAAATACATCAGATTGAATGGGCAAAACACGCTCGCCTAGCATGTAATCATTTATATTTATATCTGCCACTTCAAGAGCTTCATACGATATATCAACCGCATCTACTTGCGCAGTTTCAAATGCCTGAGCAAGTGCAATGGCAATGCACGCAGAGCCTGTGCATAAATCTAAAATGCGGTTAACGCTTTGCGGCTGCTCAAGCCATGGCGAAAATTTATTAGCAATAAGTTCTGCAAATGGCGAACGTGGAATTAACACACGCTCATCAACATAAAATGGCATACCGGCAAACCAAGCAATGTTTGTTAAATAAGGAACCGGTGTGCAATCATTTATACGTTCAGCGATTAAACCCGCTAAGCGGTTTTTTTCTGTGCTTGTTAACCGCGCATGCATTAACTCTTTGGGGGCATCAATAGGTAAACTTAGTGCAGGAAGTAGTAAGCTAACAGCTTCATCCCACGCGTTATCTGTGCCATGTCCAAAAAATATTCCACTACTTGCAAATTGGCTTGTGGTCCAGCGTAACCAGTCATGTAACGTTGACAGCTCTGCAACTGCTTCATCAAGTGTTGCTTCTTCTATTTGTAAATCACTCATATTTTTTACCTGCTTTAGCTAACTGACTGTTTTGAGTCTTTGCAACGATTGCATTGCCTAACTGTGCTGAGCAAATTACAATTGCCCATCAGTTTTGTATTGTAACGCCTTTTGCGCTGCGTTTTTACGTTTTTTTGTTTAGGTAAAATTTATGAAAAAAAACACCTCGTCACAATCGCCCCTAAGCAATGACGACATAGACCTTTTTCGTCAAACAATTTCTGGCGCTAAAGTGTTTAAACAAGACACCCATAGGTTTGACACAAAACCTAAAGTGTCACAAGCGAAGCAATTTGCCCAGCAAAAAAAGCAGGTTGAGTCAGAGTTTTTCTTTTCTGACGAATACATTCCCGATATAGACACAAATAGCACTATTAATTATGTACAAGATGGGCACGACACTTTTTTAGCAAAACAGTTACGCCGCGGCGATTACGCTCCAGATCTAACGCTTGACTTACATGGACTTAATAAAGAGCGTGCCAAAGATGAACTTGCAGGACTTATACACGAGTGCAAAAAACAGCATTATTACTGCGCATGTATAGTACATGGCATTGGCGAGCGCGTGTTAAAACACAAAGTACCGCAGTATTTGGTACAGCACCCCGATGTAATAGCCATGCATCAAGCACCGCTTGAATACGGCGGACGAGGCGCGGTGCTGATCTTAATTGATTTACCACAAAGTGATGAGTTTAGACGCTAATTTTAGGAAACATTCGTGCAAATTTTTTCGATTATTTTTCCCTTAATCTTTCTTGTCGCACTAGGCTATACCTGTTGTTATTTAAAATTTTTTAATCAACAGCACATTGCGGGTCTAAGTAAGTTTACTTTTTATGTAAGCTTACCCGCTTTCTTAATGCTCAATATGTCGCAAATAAATTTGCAGCAAAGTATTAGCCTCGAAGCATTTTTAAGCTTTTATATTCCTGTATTAGCTGTATTTACATTGGGCATATTTATCGATAGGTACTATTTAACTAAACAAGCCAATGCTGGAAATTACCAACAGCACAGTGTATTCGCTCTTGCCGGTAGTTATTCAAATATGGTGTTAGTAGGTATACCCATTGTTATTGCCTCGCTTGGTAAAGACATGATTGCTATCGCTTTTATGATCATTACATTTCATAGCACACTGCTTTTTGCATTAACCTACTTGATAGGCGCAAAGGGGAATGCTGATGACTTCTCATGGCTAAAATTTGCTAAAAATATGATCCTTAATCCAATTGTATTAAGTATTGGCTGTGGGTTATTGTTGAATGTATCGGGAGTTACCTTATTTGCTAATTTAGCCAACTCTCTCGAGCTACTCGCCAGCCCAGCTATTACATGTGCTTTATTTGTATTAGGCGCTAATTTGGTATTTTATAAAGTAGCTGCAAATTGGCAGCCAGCACTTATCGCTTCATTGTTAAAAATACTGATATTACCTGCTGTTGTTTTTGTAACAGCCACGTGGGGGTTTGAGCTAGATAGTCAAATTCGTAACGTACTGGTATTGCTAAGCGCCTCACCTGTTGGTGTTAATGCGTATTTAATTGCGAGCCAGTTAAATACGCATCAAGTCACGCTTGCCGGTGCTGTGGTGCTTTCAACGGTATTGAGTGTAGTAAGCTTTTCATTTTGGCTTGCTGCGCTTTTATAAAAACGCTTATTTAAGTGCAGCCACTACCGAAATTTCAACCAATAGTGCATCGCGTGCCATTTTAGCTTCAACACAGGCACGTGCCGGTGCATAGCCTTCTGGCACCCAGGCATCCCATACCGCGTTCATATCAGCAAAGTATTCCATGCTTTTAACGTAAATTGTCGCGCTGAGCATATGCTTTTTTGAACTACCCGCCTGTTCAAGTAATGCCTCTACTTTGTCGAGCATAGTTTGTGTTTGCTCTGTTATCCCTTTTTCTGCATCTGCGCAAACTTGCCCGCATAAATAAACGGTTCCATTATGTTTAACTATACGGCTCATACGAGCTCCCGTTTCAAGACGTTCTATACTCATTTTTATCTCTGTTCTTTAAATATTATCAGGTGCGTTAATGTTAACATATTCACTGCGCTGTGTGATTTCATCATACTGAATTACAGCAACTGCTGCAGTGTTGAAAATAGGCATATTACCTGGACTAAGCTGGTCAACTAAATAGCTGACAATTGGCATGTGAGCGACCACTAGCCAAGTATTGCATTGCGGGTGCATAGCAATAAGTGTTTCTAAGTAATCAGCAGCTACTTGAGGCTTACCTTCGGGAAGTATATCGCTGCAGGTTTCATTAAATTTAAAGACATTATTTTTTTCAACTTCTTTAGCTGTTTGCTGGGCGCGAGAGTAAGGGCTTACCAACAATGCATCTACGTTAAAATGTTTTTGCAACCATAAGCCCATTTTTTCTGCTTCTGCATGGCCTTTCGGTGTGAGGGTTCTTGCTGCGTCGTTAGCTTGCATCGGTGTTGCTTCGCCATGGCGCATAATTAAGAGTGTTTTCATAAAAAATCAACCGATTGATGAATATAAAACAGTAGCCAGTTTGCCTATTTGTCCGCTATATTACTATTATTCCAAAGAATAATTCTTTCATGATATTCAGGTAAATCTTTTCTCTAATTTTTCGCTGTCCTGAAGCTATCATCTGTTATTAACACATAAACGCTTAGTTTCAGGAGCATCATTTGAATATCAGCCGCAATGATAACAGAGCATACCGTGCCCTTACACTCGACAATGGGCTAAAAGTATTATTAGTGCAAGACAAAGATTCAACTAAAGCTGCTGCTTCTATGGCGGTTAACGCTGGGCATTTTGATGATCCCCTTGACAGGCAAGGCCTTGCACATTTTTTAGAGCACATGCTTTTTTTGGGCACTGATCACTACCCTGACTCCGGTAGTTTTAATAATTTTGTGTCTCAATCGGGCGGTAATACCAACGCGTGGACCGGCACTGAGCACACGTGTTATTACTTTGATATTAATAATCAAGCCATTGAAAAAGCACTTGTGCAGTTTAGTCGTTTTTTTATAGCACCGTTATTAAAGCCAGAAGAAACTGAAAAAGAACGCAATGCGATAGAGGCCGAGTTTAAATTAAAAATAAAAGATGATGGGCGTCGTATTTATCAAGCGCATAAAGAAACCGTAAACCCAGCCCACCCTTTTGCCAAATTCTCTGTCGGTAACTTACATACCCTCGCCGACAGGGAGCGTTGTATAAGTGATGAGCTAAAAGAGTTTTTTAATACACACTATCAAGCACAATGGATGACACTAGTAATCTGTGCCAACGAGCAGCTTGATACAATGGCAAATTGGGTAAATAACTATTTTAGTGATATTAAAGGCAATAAAAGTGTATTTAAACCGATAATTAGCGAGCCGTTATATCGTCCACAAGATATAGGTAAAATTTTACATATAGAGCCTCACAAGCACATGCAAAAACTCATTATTAGTTTTGCTATGCCCAATATTGATGACTTTTATCGCCACAAAACCGTCAGTTTTATAGCGCATTTGCTAGGTTACGAAGGAGCCGGTTCGCTGTATTCTATTTTAAAAGAACAAGGGTGGATTAATGCGCTTTCTGCTGGCGGAGGTATAAACGGGAGCAACTTTAAAGATTTTAACATTAGTATGGCGCTTACCGATGAGGGCATTGAGTACTTTGAAGATATAGTAGAAATAGTGTTTGAGTATATCTGCCTAATTAACAACAACACCGACAAATTGCCACGCCTATACCAAGATAAAAAAAACTTATTGCAAATTGCATTTGATAACCAAGAAAAATCGCGCTTAATTGATTGGGTGAGTAACTTAAGTATCAACATGCAGCATTACGACGAAGTTAACTACGTACAAGGTGATTACCTAATGGAGGGCTTTAATAAAGCCGCTCACGAGATGGCCATGCAATGGCTTACACCTCATAACATGCGCTTAGTGCTCATTCACCCTGATGTTGAGCCTGAGCGCAAAACAGCCTGGTATAATACCCCTTACAAAGTAGAAGCTATTTCATCACAGTGGCTAGATTCACTCGCGCACATAAATAAACCGCTTAGTACTATGCTACTGCCTACAGCAAACCCTTATTTAGCTAAAGATGTTATTTTATATGATGTGCAAGCGCCCCAAACTAAACCTCATTTACTCGTTAAAGAGCCTGGTTTTAACTTTTGGTTTAAACAAGACAACACATTTAGAGTTGCCAAAGGACATTTTTATTTAGCCATGGACTCACACTTTGCAGTCAAAGATGTAAAGCACATGGCCTTAACTCGTCTTTTTAGTGATTTATTTATGGACAGCGTAGGCGAGCAGTTTTACCCCGCAGAATTGGCCGGTTTAAGTTATCACTTAACTTCGCATCAGGGCGGATTAACATTACATACAGCCGGACTCTCTACCAGTCAGCTAGAGTTAGTGGAGCAACTATTAGACACCCTATTCAATGTTGATATTTGCGCTCGACGCTTTGCCGAATATAAAAAACAGCTGGTTAGGCACTGGCAAAGCAGCAACCAAAATAAACCTGTCAGCACTTTATTTAGTGTGTTAGGCGCTAAAATAATGCCATGGAATCCACAGCCAGAGGAGCTAGCAACTGCGCTTAAAAACACCTGTTTTCAGCAATTTAATGAGTTTCGAGCCGAGTTTTTTAGCGCCTTACATGTTGAGGCTTTTCTGCATGGTAACTGGCAGCAAAACGAAGCAAAAATGTTTCATAAAAACGTAACAAAGCATTTAAAAAATACCGCTGCGATTGATGATTTATCGCGTCCATTGAAAGAAATAAAGCACGTTACCTGTAGCGAGCTTGAACTGGCCTGTAGCGACAATGCCATGGTCATTTACTACCAGGCACAAACTGCAACAGTTAATGAAAAAATAAAACTAATGATACTCAACCATATCATTAACCAAGACTACTTTAATGAGCTGCGTACCACACAGCAACTAGGTTACTTAGTTGGCTCTGGCTACGCGCCATTTAACACGCGAGCCGGTATTGCTTTTTATATTCAATCTCCTAAGTTTGATGCCCAAACCTTATTAAAAAGGCACAATCATTTTTTAAATCAGTTTCTTGTTAGTTTGGATACCCTCGATGAATCGACTTGGCAACAGCATAAGCAGGGGTTGGCAACGCATATCGCCGAAAAAGATAAAAACCTACGATTACGCTCGCAACGTTTGTGGCTCGCCATAGGCAATAAAGATCATGATTTTAATATGCAAAAACGCTTACTAGCCGCTCTGCACGCCCTCAGCTTAGACGAAATGAAGCACTACACCATTGCGATATTTTCAAAAGACAGGCCAAGATTCGAGTTGTTAAGTAATGCAAAAGTAACTAAATCGCAAAAAATACCGCTTTGCTCGCAATCTCTTTGACTCTGTAAGTGGCTTAATTTAAATTATCGTTTGTTAATGAGCAGTAATAAAAACAAATGATAAAAATAACAACAATAAAATGTGTGGTTTTCTTGTCTTTACTGAGTCTTTTACCTCAAGCAGTTGCTTTCGATCATGCCTTTAATATAAACACCAATACTGTTTTAATTGTTGCCAGCACCTTACTTGCGCTGGCTTTGCCCTACCTATTATTTGTAATTTATAAATTGAAGCGCTCTCGGCTACAGCACAGCCTCTCAGAAAAACGTTTAAAAAGTACCGTAGAAGGCAGTGGCGACACGTTATGGGACTGGAATGTAAAAACGGGTCAAGTTATTCGTATTAACGATAAATACATGATGGACTCAACAACTTTAATGGGGTTTCCGCCTAACAAAAGCTTGATCCATCCTCACGATATTGCTGCTGTCGAGCATTTGCTAAAAGAGCACTTTGCTCAAAAATCTGCTTTTTTTGAAGCGACCTACCGTATTAAAGACACCTTTGGCCATTGGCATTGGGTGTTAGACCGCGGAAAAATAATAGAAAAAGATGCAAACTTAGCACCACTGAGAATGACCGGCACCGTTCGCGATATTTCAGTGTTAAAATCAACACAAGAGCGCCTTAATTTATTTGCTAAGTGCGTAGAATCACTCACTGATGCACTTGCTATATACGATAAAAACTTCAACTTAGTTGATGTAAATCCCAGTTTTTTAACCCTTTTTGGTGGCGTCAGAGAGCAATACCTCAAAAAGCCTTTTAACTTACCTGGTTACGATAAAAGCTATATTGAAAACATTAAAAATATAGTGCAAGAGCGCGAGCGAATTCAACAAGAGGTAAAACTGCGCAATAGTGAGCGAGTATTACTGCCAATAGAAATTTCGATTGATGAAATAAAGAACGATCAAAACCAAATAACAAACTATGTAGTTGTTTATTCAGATTTAACCGAACGTAAAAATGCACAATCGCAACTGCATAATTTATCAAATAGAGACCGTACTACCAGTTTACCAAACAGAAATTTATTTTTTACCGATCTTCATAAGCTAGTAAAACAAAATACCCACCATGCCCTTTTGGTATTTGATTTAGATAACTTTAAAAAGATTAATGATTCATTAGGCCACCAGCTAGGCGATAGCTTGTTAGCTAAACTAGCGATGCGGTTAAATAAGTTAACCCGCGAGAATGATGTTTTTTACCGTTTAGGCGGCGATGAGTTTGCCTTAGTTATGGCAGATACTAATGATATACATGTTATTACTCGCATGGCAAAGCAGTTTTTAGCTGCAATTGCTACCCCTTTTAAAATGGCAGGCCATGAGTTGGCTATTACCTCAAGCATAGGCATTGTACTATTTCCTGAAGATGGCAGTACACCAGAGCTGCTATTAAAAAACGCTGATACTGCAATGTATCACGCCAAAAAGAAAGGCAATAGCTACCTGTTCTTTAATGACACCATGAACCGCCAAGCGGTTAAACGCTTACAAATAGAAAACCTAATGCGCTTTGGCTTAAAAGAAAATCATTTTGAAGTGTATTACCAGCCCAAAATGAATATTCGTACCGGTAAACTTACCGGCATGGAAGCGTTAGTACGCTTTATAACACCAAAAAAGGGCGTCATCAGCCCTGGCGTATTTATACCTATTGCTGAAGAAACTGGGCAAATAATTGAAATTGGCGAAGTTGTTTTAAACAAAGCGTGTCGCGATGTAAAACAATGGTTGGATGAAGGGCTATTTAGTGGCCGTGTTGCAGTCAACCTATCGGCCAAACAATTTAGCTTGCCAGACTTAACGACCCGTATTGACGTAATTTTGCAAAAAAACGAGCTGCCCTCTTACTTTTTAGAGCTAGAAATTACCGAAGGCACGGTAATGGACGATCCACAAGAAGCCATTGCAATTATGCGCTCGCTAAGTGCCCGTGGTATTCATCTTGCCATGGACGACTTTGGTACAGGTTATTCTTCATTAGCGTATTTAAAGCAATTTCCACTGAATACCTTAAAAGTAGATAAAGCATTTATTGATGATATGAAAACCGAGCGTGGCCGCAATATGGTCGACTCTATTGTGACGATTGCGCACAATCTAGATTTACATGTGGTTGCAGAAGGCGTTGAGCAAGCAAGCCAAATTGACCTACTTAAAACGCTCAATTGTGAAACCGTGCAAGGCTACTTTTATTCAAAACCGCTTTCAAAAGATGAATTTACAGCCTTTTTAAAACAGCAACAAAGTAACTCTGCACCAAGCCTTATTAGCGAAAACAAATACTTAGCGCAAATAAGATAATGACATGGGGCAAATACACAAATTGGCTTCTACATTGTGTAGGCAAGCACCTGTGTACGGAAAGCAAACATCTTCTCCATTAAACTCAAAGCAAAGCTACGTATTTTAGGGCAAATAGACCCGTTTAATAAGATGAATTAGTAGCGGGTCTAGCTATCAGCTTATATAAATTAAGTATTGATATAGGTTGTGATTACTTAGTTTATAAAATTTTGGCATAAAAAAAGCCGGCATAATGCCAGCTTTATCATATAGCTTGGGCTACTTTTCAGCGCGGCCCATAAATTTGTGCTCAGCCGTATTAATACGGACACGGTCGCCCGTAGAGATATGCTCAGGCACCGAAATAGTTAAACCCGTGCTCAGACGTGCAGGTTTAGAGCGTGCACTCGCAGAAGCACCTTTGATTGAAGGGTCAGTCTCTTCAACAACCAACTCTACGCTCGATGGCAAATCTAAACCTACAGGCGAGCCATCAATCACAATAACGTGTACACCTTGTGTTTCTTCGTTAACGAATTGAATTTCTTCTGCTATTGCCTCTTTATTTAAGTTATACGGCGTGTAGTCTTCATTATCCATAAACACGTATTCATCGCCATCAATGTACGAAAGCATTGCTTCGCGGCGGGTTAAATCAGCGAGGGTTAGCATGTCGCTGTCTTTGAATGTTTCGTCTACCTTTGCACCTGTTACTACATCGTATAAACGCATACGGTACAAACTGCCGCCTGCACGGCCTTGTGGTACTGAGCGTACAATATCTTTAACTACCAACACACGATTATTAAACTCAATCGCGGTTCCTTTTTTAACGTCACTCGCCTTTGGCATGGGGTTTTCCTATTATTTTTTTGATTGCCAGAAACATACCACGAACTGGGTATTGTTCAACTAAAAATACGCAACTATTGCGCCTACACCTTGTATTAACTTGCAAATTTTTAATTTAAATTTAAAAAGCTATAATCAAATCATAAAAAAACTGCTATTGTATTTCTACCGAGTATGACTTCAAGGATTGGATCATGGACCAAAAAACAGTACATGAGTATTTAGTAAAGAAGCCTTTGGTGCGAGTGACTAAACCATTTGCACAAGAGGTTGATGTTTATAAAGTAAATCATAAAATGTTTGCCACCCTTGCCTTAGGTAATGATGGTGACGTTAATGATGATGGAGATCCTATTTGGTGGCTTAATTTGAAGTGTGACCCTGATGAAGCACTTGAATTAAGAGATATTTTCCCCGCAGTGATCCCAGGCTACCATATGAACAAGCGGCTTTGGAATACGGTTATTTTAGATGGCTCTATTCCACAAGGCGAGATTGAAAGAATGATCGATAATTCTTTTAAATTAGTTGTTGAGAATATGCCTGAGAAAGATCGCAAGGCTATTGAAGCCCATCTATAAAGGTCACCATCATGGGCTAGCTTGCTAGCCCTATTTGCTACAACTTTAATGTGTATATCAAATCATCATAACGTGTATTATTAATAGTATGCGCTTGCTTATTAATGCCCGTTAACGTTAGTCCACACTTTTGTAATACTTTTTCAGAGCCTATATTTCCCTTTGTAACCACAGCTTTAAACTGTGTTATACCGCATTGTTGCCATGCCCACTCAATCACGGCACGTAGCGACTCACTAGCAAAGCCTTGATTAAAAAACGCGGGTAAAAACAAATAACCTAGCTCAGCTTGCCCAAGCTCATGCGTAAACCCCGTAACACCCATGGGCTCGTTTGAATGCTTATCAAATACTACAAGGCAAAGTGGGTGAGTTGAAGTGCTATCCCCGTTTTTTAAACGTTGTTCAAAGCGGCTGCGTACAAACGCTTCGCTGGGCATATCGTAGCAATAACGGATCACGGTTGCATTTTGATGCAGCTGCAAAAATAATGGCCAATCACTGCTTTGAAGTGGACGCATTGCCAATCGTGCTGTAAACAACTGCATAATGGTTTACCTCTTACTTGCTCATAGTTACGCTAACATATTTTGTCTATACGCAGCTAGCAGGCATAAAAAAACCGCATATAAATGCGGTTTTTATAAAAGCAGCTGTTAAGAATCTTGTTTGGAAGACTCTACTTCGCTTTCTTCATTTTGCTTATCAGACGGTTCAGCGTGTTTTACTTGCTCTTCGATAGCCGCAGTGCTTGGCTCATCAGTGGCTGTTTTCACATTGTAAAATGTAGCGCCTGAATTTGCCATTGCGACTAACGTATCGCACGGAGTAAAGTTCGCATTGCTGTTAGCTAAAGTAGACATTTCAGAGCTTACTTTACTTGCGCCAAGTTTATCCATGTAGCTAAACGGTCCACCTAAAAATGGTGGGAAGCCAATACCAAATATAGCGCCAATGTCGCCATCACGTGGGCTTGCAATAATGCCATCGTTTAAACAACGTACGGCTTCATTAAGCATTTGAGATACACAACGCTTAGCGATTTCGCTTTTATTTAAACGCGGAGCAGGTGTCACACCTAATAGCTCATAGACAGACTCGTCAACTTTCTTGCTCTTTTTATCGTACTCATAAAAACCACGACCCGTTTTACGGCCTAAACGTTTTGAATCAATCATACGAGAAAATGCATCTGGCGCTTTAAATCGCTCGCCTAATTCTTTTTCAAGAATCGGGGCAATTTTAGAGCCTATGTCAATTCCTACTTCGTCAAGTAAAGCAAGTGGCCCCACTGGGAAACCAAACTCTACAAGCGCTGCATCTATTTTTTCAATTGGCTCACCAGCAAGCATTAAGTTAGCTGCTTCATTTACATAAGGCGCTAAAATACGATTTACGTAAAAACCAGCCATGTCTTTTACTACAATTGGCGTTTTACCTTGCTTGCGTGCAAAATTAACTACGCGCGCAATAGTCTCTTGTGACGTGCCTTCATGCGGTATAATTTCCACTAGTGGCATTTTTTCAACTGGCGAGAAGTAATGTAAACCAATCACGTTTTCAGGGCGCTGTGCCTGTGCTGCAATTTGTGAAATAGGCAGTGATGATGTGTTACTTGCAAAAATAGTATTGCTTTGGCACTGCTGCTCTATATCAGCAACCATACCTTGCTTTAAGGCTAGGTCTTCAAATACAGCTTCTACTACTAGATCAATGTGTTTAAAGCCGCTGTAGTCAGTAGTACCGGTAATACGGTTCATGGTTAACTGCATATCAGCTTTAGACATAATACGGCGCTTAAGGCGCTTGTCTAAAATTTTGTAGGTGTAGTTCATGGCATTACTAATGCCCTGCTCTGCTACATCTTTAATACGCACAGGTACTTTGGCTTTTACTGCGCTTACATGCGCAATACCCGCGCCCATTAAGCCACCACCTAATACGGCTGTTTTACTAATAGCCGGCGCATCATCGTTGCGCCACTCTTTTTTCATTTCAGTGGTTGCAAAGAAAATACTACGAAGTGCTTTAGATTCATCACTCATTACAAGTGTTGCAAAGCCTTCTGCTTCTGTTTTATATGCTTTTAATTTATCAAGCTCTACACTTGCACGCACAGCTTTAATAATGGCAAGCGGTGCTGGATAATGTCCGCCGGTTTTTTTAAGGACGTTTTCTTTCGCCTTTTTAAAAATAAAGTTACGCCCAAACGGATTTGACTCTAATAACTTGCTTACTTTATCAAGCTTTGGCTCTTTATCTGTTGGCTTTTTCTTGGCGGCAAATTCTTTAGCGACTTTTAGCAATACGCTTTGTGGTACTACATCATCTAATACGCCCGCTTTTTTAGCTTGCTTAGGGCGAATTTGCTTACCAGTTAGCATCCACTCTAGTGCTTTTTGTATACCAACAATTTTAGTTAGACGCTGCGTACCGCCACCGCCTGGTAACAAGCCAAGTTGTACTTCAGGCAGGCCTACTTTAGTAATATCGCTGTCAGTGCCCACACGGTAATCACAGGCTAAAGCAAACTCTAAACCACCACCAAGCGCCGCACCATGAATTGCGCTAACCGTTGTGTAAGGTAGCTTTGTCATATCAAAAAAGGCTTGATGACACAGCTCACTGATTGCTAATGCATCTTCACGCTTTTGCACACTATCAAGCATTTTTACATCAGCACCCGCGATAAAGTTATCGCTTTTACCGCTTATAAATACCATCCCCTTTACTGACTCTTGCTTTGCTTGTTCAAGCAAAGCTTTTAAGTCATCAGCGAATGAGTCGCGCAGGGTGTTCATTTTTTCACCCGGCACATCAATGGTTACTACGGCAATTTTGTTTTCATCTACCGTTAAATTAAATACTGAATCTGTCATTACGCGCTCTCCAATACAAAGGCTGCACCTAAACCACCAGCAGCACACGCTGTTGTTAATGCTAAACCGCCACCACGACGTTTAAGCTCGTGTAAGCTTTGCGTAATTAAGCGAGCACCCGTTGCTGCAAATGGGTGACCATATGCCAGTGAGCCGCCGTTAACGTTAAACTTATCCATGTTAATTTCGCCAATTGCTTTGCTACGACCAAGTTTTTCTTGCGCAAATTTATCTGATGCAAACATTTTCATATTCGCCAGCGCTTGTGCTGCAAAGGCTTCGTGCATTTCAATTAAATCTAAATCAGCAAGCGTAATGCCTGCCCTATCAAGTGCGATAGGCGTTGAATGTGCAGGGCCCATTAGCATGTCTTGTTCTACACCAATTGCCGAAAACGCAAAACTGCGTACATAACCTAAAATTTCGTAGCCTAGTGCTTTTGCTTTGCTTTCGCTCATCATCAATACCGCTGCTGCACCATCGGTTAGTGGTGTTGCATTTGCTGCGGTAACCGAGCCATGTTGGCGATCAAATACCGGTTTAAGCTTAGCGTAGCCCTCAACAGTAGAGTTTTTACGAATGTTATTATCTTCTTCAATAAAGCTTTTGTATGGCGGTAAGTGTGCCGTCATTACTTCGTCTTTTAACTTGCCGTCGGCCCATGCTTGGGTTGCGAGTGAATGCGAGCGATGCGCCAATGCATCTTGATCTTCACGGCTTATGTTATGTGTTTTAGCCATTTGCTCAGCAGTTTGCCCCATAGAAAGGCCTGTCGAGTACTCAGCAACCGCAGGCGGTACGGGTAGTAAATCTTTTAAGCGCAGTTTTGAGAATATTTGTAAACGCTGGCCTAGGGTACGTGCTTTGTTTAAATCAACTAAGCTGCCTGCCAATTTTTTACTTACACCTATTGGTAACACTGAAGATGAGTCGGCGCCACCGGCAATACCTACATTTACAGAGCCTGCCATAATAGACTCCGCTACATTAGCAATGGCCTGAAAGCTGGTAGCACACGCACGTGATACAGAATACGCGTCTACGCCAACTGGCATACCCGTGCCCAATACAATTTCACGTGCAATATTTGGCGCTTCTGGCATTTGCACTACTTGACCAAATACAAGTTGATCGATTTCTGACTTGTCGAAATTTAATCGTTCAAGCATTTCGTTAACCACCAGCTTACCCATATCAAGGGCCGGTACATGGTGAAACGCGGTTGCTTGTTTTGCAAAAGGTGTACGTAAGCCGCTTACAATGGCAATACGGTCGCCTTTTGGTGTTTTTAGTATGTTTTGCTCAGACATTTATGCTCTCCCGCTGACAGGTCTGACCTGTTTGTTTTCCTCGATTCTAAACAACCCGTGTGCTAATGCCAATAGATAAACACAAATTTATACAAAAGCACTAAAGGCTTAACCTTTAAATAATGCTTAATAGTGGTTATCACAATAGGCTTTTTTGCGCGTTTTTACAAAGTTTTGTGGTACGCTAAAAACCGTTAAAAAATAACGAACTATTTTTAAAAATACAGTCTAACTCTTGAGTTACTCACTTATAAACCTTATAACTAGGTCAGTATTAATCACCTAAAATAAATTAGGTACAAATCCAGCTGACGAGGAAGTCTATTTAATATGGCAGCTAACGCATTCAAACAATTAAAAACGTACTTAGATACACAAATTATTGGCCAGCCAGAGCTCACTCAAGCACTCCTTATTGCCATTTTAGCTGATGGCCACTTATTGGTAGAAGGCCCGCCTGGGCTTGCAAAAACACGTGCTGTTAACGCCCTTGCTAAAGGCATTGAAGGCTCGTTTCAACGCGTACAATTTACGCCTGATTTATTACCTGCTGATGTAACTGGCACCGATATTTACCGCCAACAAACTAGCGAATTTGTGTTTGAAAAAGGCCCTCTTTTTCATAACCTTATTTTAGCCGACGAAATTAACCGTGCTCCAGCAAAAGTACAATCTGCGCTACTAGAAGCCATGGCGGAGCGCCAAGTAACGGTTGGTAAAAATACCTACCCGCTGAGCGATTTATTTATGGTAATGGCAACCCAAAATCCGCTCGAGCAAGAAGGGACTTACCCACTACCAGAGGCACAACTTGACCGATTTTTATTACATTTAAGCATTGATTACCCAGGTGCAGAGCACGAGCTCGATATACTTCGCTTAACCCGTGGTGAAGCGCTTAATGAACACCAAGCTGTTATGCAGCAAATTACTCAAAGCGATTTATTTGCCGCTCGCCAAGCTATTTTAGGGTTGTATTTAGCCGAGCCACTTGAGCAATATTTAGTACAGCTTATTATCGCCACTCGTGAGGGCGCTAAATTTGATGAGCAACTTGGCCGCTGGATTGAGTTTGGCGCAAGCCCACGTGCCACCATTGCACTTGATAAATGTGCCCGTGCCCACGCTTGGTTACATGGCCGTGATTTTGTAGCCCCCGATGACATTCAAGCCGTTGTGCATAACGTACTGCGCCACCGTATTATTTTAAGCTACGAAGCACAGGCTGATGGCATTACTAAAGATCAGGTTATAAGCCGTATTGTTGAACTTGTAGCCGTACCCTAAGTTATGCAAACACAATTAGACTCAAAGGCGTGGCTAAAGCAAAGCCATAGCCACGGTGTAAATTTAGCGCTAAAAGAGCTTATGTATTACAAAGCAAAAGCGCAATTACTCGAGCTTGCACCAAAAGTTAAAATTAAAAACAGTTTAGCTGGGCAATACCTTGCGCCACACAAAGGCCGAGGCATGGAGTTTGCCGAAGTGCGCCATTATCAGCAAGGCGATGACATTCGCTCTATTGACTGGCGAGTAACAGCGCGTACCGGCGAAACCCACACAAAACTTTTTCAAGAAGAAAAAGAGCGCCCAGTTTTTGTATTTACTGATTTTTCAAACTCTATGCTATTTGGCTCAAAGTTGCTGCTTAAGTCGGTACAGGCTGCCCACATTAGTGCACTAGTTGCGTGGTCGGCGTGTCAACGCGGGGATAGAATTGGCGGCATTGTGTTTAACCAGCACTCGCATTTAGAGCTAAAGCCCAGCGCCCGAGAAAAAGCCGTTCTAAAACTTTGTCATAACCTGTGCGATAGCCACCAGCAAGCACTTAACAATATAGACAAGCAAGCCACCAATAACTTTAGCGATAATTTAAAACGCCTTAACCATTTAGCTAAACCTGGCAGCTTAGTGTATTTAGTCTCTGACTTTAATGCCCTTGATGATGCAAGCTTTAAACAATTAGAAATTTTAAGCCGCCACTGTGAGCTGATAGGCTGTCATATTAGTGATCCGTTTGAACATACGCTCCCTGCGTTTAAACAGGCAGTCACTGTCAATGCTAACGGCCAAGATTTTACGTTACCGCTGATGGATAAAAGCTTTAGAGCACGCTTTGCAAAAAACGCCGAACACGCATTTAGCACACGCCTAAATCGCTTAACTAAATCGGGACTTAATTTAATATCATTCAATGCAGCCAGCCCGCTTGAGCTGCAATTAGTGAGAAAATAACCATGCAAACCAATCCACTCGATGGCCTGCACGATATAATAGCGCCAAGCCAAGTTAGTTGGTGGCCACTCGCTCCTGCTTGGTGGGTTATTATTACCCTGTTGTTTATAGCACTGTGTGCAGCTGCTTTTTGCTTTTACAAAAATTATAAATTTAAAAAGCCTAAGCGCTACGCAATCGATTTAAGCCACACCGAGCAAAGCGCGCAAACACTTCATATTATTTTAAAGCGCCTAGTAATAGAGTATTACGATAAACGCCTAGCAACGCAATCAACAGCTAACTGGTGTAACACACTTAATACGTTAACCGGTTTAAGCTTTACCGAGCATGAGCTTTTAAGCCTGTATAATGCGCAGCACAGCAATGACGCGCTTAACGAAAAATTACGCCTAGGCATAAAACAATTTAAGCTAAAGGAGTCAGTACATGTTTGAATTTAGCTGGCCTTGGTTGTTTTTATTACTACCCCTGCCTTTATTACTTTTATTATTAAAACCGGCTGCAACTAGCGCACAAACACGCCTTCGCATTCCTAGCTTTGCCAAACACAACTTAACCACGCATAGCCTCGAACAAAGCGCACGTAAGTTAAATGTTTTTGAATGGATTTTATGGTTTTTACTGGTAACAGCGGCTGCAAACCCAACGTGGTTAGATGAGCCTATTTCATTACCTAATGAAGGACGCGATATAATGCTTGCGGTCGATTTATCTGGCTCAATGACCGAACAAGACATGGCTTACAACGGCCAATATGTTGACCGCCTCACTATGGTAAAGGCGGTATTGAGCGACTTTATAGAGCAGCGCCAAGGCGACAGGCTAGGCCTGATATTATTTGGCGACACCGCATTTTTACAAACGCCACTGACTCGCGACGTTAAAACCGTAAGTAAAATGCTCAGCGAATCTCAAATTGGCTTAGTTGGGCGTGCCACTGCTATTGGCGATGCGCTAGGTTTATCGGTAAAGCGTTTTGCAAACAAAGATAAAAGTAACCGTATTGTGGTGCTATTAACCGATGGCCAAAACACCGCGGGTAATTTAAAACCTGAAGATGCCCTACTCCTTGCCCGCGAGGAAGGCATAAAAGTATATACCATAGGTGTTGGCTCAGATAACCCCCGAGGATTTAGCCTATTTAATGTGGGCGGTATGAGTGGAGGCAGCTTAGATGAAAGCTTGTTAAAAGACATTGCTGATCAAACCGGAGGTTTATATTTTAGAGCCAAAGATGTAGCGGGCCTTCAGCAAATTTACGCAGAGCTTGATAAGTTAGAGCCAATTAGCGCAGATGAGCAAACATTTCGCCCGCAAAGCTCATTGTTTTACTACCCACTGCTTATTGCTATTTTACTCATTAGCTTAAGAGTAATGTTAAGCACCTTACGTGCATTAAAGGAGCCTAACTAATGGATTTCGAATTTATTCGCCCAGCTGTTTTGTGGCTTTTAATACCTGCACTTGCGTTGTTTTTTATAGCCTTTATTAAGCATAAAAAACAAAGCGCAGATAACCTAATAGCCCCTCATTTAGCACCGTTTATTATGAACGAGTCAAACACTAAAGCCAGCCAACCACTTTGGCTGGTCGCTGTATTTTGCTATTTAGCGATTATTTTTAGTGCAGGCCCTAGCTTTGAAGAAAAACAGGTGCCTGTATTTCAAAGTAAAAGTGCTCGTGTGATTGTAATGGATATGTCGTACTCGATGTACAGTACCGATATAGCACCAAATCGCTTAATGCAATCGCGCTTTAAAGCGCTCGATATGATTGAGCTGTTTAAAGAAGGCGACACCGCTTTAGTTGCCTATGCTGGAAGTGCCTATACCATATCTCCACTCACAAACGATGCCACTACGCTTACTAATTTAATTCCGAGTTTAAGCCCCGACATTATGCCCGACAAAGGCTCTAATGTTTTAGCTGGCCTCGATATGGCAAAAGAGCTTTTAACGCAAGCAGGCTACATTGATGGGGATATTATATTAGTTACCGATGGCATAGACCAAGAAGAACAAAGTGATATAACTAACTTTACCAGCGACGCCCCTTATCGACTCAATATTTATGGTATTGGCACAGAGCAAGGCGCACCAATTAAATTACCTGAAGGCGGTTTTTTAAAAGACAGCTACGGCCAAATAGTCATTCCCACCATTAACATAAGCCGCTTAAAAAGCTTAGCAACACGCAGTGGTGGAAAGTTTGCCCTTTACCAACCTAGCAGCAGTGACATAGCCACTTTTGCGCCAAGTGCCAATAGTGAGTTATTAAAAGATGAAAAACAAAGCCATGCCCTGTGGCGTATAGACGCAGGTATATATGGGTTACTTATTTTACTGCCCTTAGGCCTTTATTTATTTAGAAGTGCAGCATTTGTAGGTGCCTTTTTAGTACTCAGCGTTTTGCCAACACAGCAGGCAAGTGCATTAGAGCTCCCCTCTTTTTTAAAAAATACTGATCAGCAAGCGCTTGATGCTTATAAAAATAAAGACTTTGAGCAGGCCGCCAATGCCGACTCAAGCAGCTTAAAAGGGGCCGCGTTGTACCAACAAGGTAATTTTGATGCCGCACTAGAAGCCTTTAGTAAAGATAAATCAGCCGCTGGTTTTTATAACTACGCCAACGCGCTTGCCAAATCAGGGCAGCTTAAACAAGCCATAGATGCTTATAAACAAGCACAAACGCTACAACCTAACTTTAGTGAAGCCGCTGATAACCAAGCTTTGGTTGAGCAATTGCTCGAACAACAGCAACAGCAGCAAGAAGGTGATTCGCAAGAAAACCAGCAGCAATCTGATCAAAATGAGCAGCAAAACAATCAACAATCTGATCAAAGCCAGCAAGGTGAAAATAGCGATTCTCAATCAGAGCAGAATAAAGGCGAGCAATCGCAAGATCAGCAAGGTGAACCAAGTGATGAGTCTGACACTGAGCAAGACCAACAAAGTGCTGAGTCGGGGTCACAATCAGATAAACAAAATGAGCCAGAACTACAGACTCAGCCAGAGGCTAACCAAGAGCAAAAACAGCCTGAGCAAACAAACGAAGAACAGGCGCAAAATGCTCAGTCACAAGCAGCGCAGCAGCAAACGTTAACAGATGAGCAAAAGCAAAACGCCGAGCAACAAGCCGCGCAAGCACAAACGCGTGAACTCACCAACGAAGAGAAAGAAAAAGCGCAGCAGCTTAACCAGTTATTAAGAAAAGTACCGGACGATCCGGCAATTTTATTACGGAATAAAATGCAATTAGAAGCCCAAAAAAGACAATATCAACGCCGCCCTACAGGAGTAGAAAAATCATGGTAATGCGATTATTTTGCTGTTTTTTGCTATTAAGTACGATGCCATCATGGGCCGCCACCAAACTAGAGGCAAGTGTAGATAAAAACCCAGTACTTGCTGGTGAGTTTTTTATGCTTAATATTTCAGTTGATGACACAATAAAAAGCGAGCAACCCGACACCTCGGTATTACTTAAAGACTTTGTTGTTGGCCCAACAAGTTTAAGTACGCGCACCAACATTATAAACGGCAGTATTAATAAGCAAACAACCTGGTCTGTTAAATTAATGACGCGTAATGAAGGTGAATACACCATCCCTGCATTTAGCGTCGCCGGTTTAAGCTCGCAGCCAATAAAATTAAAAGTGGCTAAACGCGCTGCTGATGCCGATAAAAATAACGATATTTTTTTAAAAACATCAATCTCAAGTGACTCGTTATTTGTGCAAGAAGCCGGTGTATACACAATTAAACTTTACCTTGCAAAAGAGCTCCTTGATGGCAGTTTAAGTACGCCAACCATGGAGGATGCACAACTTACACAACTTGGTAAGCAAACAGAAAGTTATGAACTGGTTGATGGTAAGCGCTATTTAGTGATCACCCGAGAGTATTTACTACAGCCACAAAAAAGCGGCATTTACACCATCATGGGACCTACCTTTGAAGGCCGTGTTCAACAAAATTACCGTCAATTAGCAGTGTCGGCCTTAGGGGATGATCAGCAGCTTGAGATAAAACCAATTCCGGCAAACTATAAAGGCGCATGGCTACCAAGTGAGTTGGTAAATATTGATGAGCAATGGCAGCCTGATGAAAATACAGTGGAAGTAGGCACACCAATTACACGCACTATCACCTTAACCGCACTCGGAGTTACTAAAGAGCAACTGCCGGAAATTGATATGAAAACCATTGCGGGAATTCGCAGTTATCCTGACGAGGTAGAAACAAACAATGCCGTAAGAAACGGACGGGTTGTTTCTCAGCAAACAGCCTCATTTGCGTTATTACCACAAAAAGCAGGCACTTATACTCTGCCTGAAATAACACTGCCTTGGTATAACACCAAAATAAACCGCATAAGTTACGCCACATTGCCTGAGCGCACGATAACGGTTACACCAAGTGCCAATGCTGTAAATACAAGCGCTGTGCCAAATAATACATTTAACGTAGATGAAGCAAATACGCCTGCTACTAACGTAGCGAACACAGTAAAAATAGATGCAGCACAACCTGCACCGCAAGCTGCTACACCGCTTTGGTTAATTATTGTTGCTGTACTTGGCTATATTTTTTGGATAATTACTGCAATTTTTTTATGGTTAAGCCGTTCTAATAAAGATGAGCCAATAAATAACAATGGCTTTTTAAATAAAGCTCAGCCGCTTTCGTTAAGTGCGCTCAAAAATGCAGCTAAAACAAATAATCTCAATGCATTTTATAGCGAGCTAAATGAGATAGCGATTAAGCTTACGGACAAAAGAGTAGCTGCAATAGATTCGTTAATACACAGCACAAATAATGATGAACTAGCGACGCAAATTAACAATTTGCAGTCAGCTCTTTATGCTAATAGCAATGCAGATGTAAATCTTAATGCTATTATTAACTTAATTGAGCAAACGCGTGCTCAACGTAGTAAGTCGCAACAAGCTGTATTAAAAGACCTTTATTAGTAAATTTGATAAATTCAGGTCTTTGCATGCATTAAATGATAAATTTTAACTAAAAAAGTAATTATGCTTGGAAAGAAAAAATCAAATAATCAGGTCTTAGTCGATATGGCAGAGAAACAAAAGCGCTATGAAGCCTTAGTCCATGTTTACAGTAAGGAGCTTTACCGCTTTGCTTATTGGTTGTGTCGTGACCCCCATGTGGCTGATGATTTAGTACAAGAAACGTTTTTACGTGCTTGGCGCTCGCTTGATTCACTCTTAGATCAAAAAGCCGCTAAGTCTTGGCTACTCACTATTCTACGTAGAGAGAATGCCCGTCGCTTTGAACGTAAACAGTTTGACTACAGTGATGTAGAAAACGATACACTTGTTGATGAAACCAGTCACTCGTTAGATGATGAAATGGAGCAAACGGTCATACAACGCCAAATAGCGCTGCTATCTGACGAATACAGAGAACCATTACTTTTACAAGTTGTTATGGGGTGCTCTGGTGAAGAGATAGCCGAGATTCTCGATTTAAATAAAAACACGGTAATGACTCGTTTATACCGTGCTAGAAACCAACTTAAAGAGGCTTTAAGCCGTGATGATGAACAACTTAAAGGGGCATCAAAATAATGGATGAACTTGAGTTTCGTCGACGCACTATTGCGCAGCCAAACGATTTAGAAAAGGAGCTTTTAGAGTTTGCTAAAGAAAGCTCTGAGCGACAAAACTTTATAAGCGATATGAAAGACCTTGATAAACAAATTCAAAATGCGTTAGATGTACCTGTACCTGAAAATCTTACTGAGCGTATTCTTTTAAACACCTCGTTAAAAGAAAAAGCAATACAGGAAGAGCAAGCCACAGGAAAGAACGTTGTAGATGCACGCTCACGTTTTAAATTTGACCGTGTTCACTTAGCCCTTGCGGCATCTTTTTTTGTAGCCGTTGGTGCATTCTTTTTTAGCACAGAGCAACACATCGCCTATGAAGCAGGTGAGCATGCCCTAGCACACGTTTACCACGAAATTAGTGCATTAGAAAAAACCGATGCAATTAGCCTGCAAAGTGTCAACGATAAACTTTCATTACTTGGGGCTCACATAGAAGAGTTACCAGGTAAGATCACATACGCGATGTTTTGTGATTTTAAGGGAGAAAAAGGTCTTCATTTAATTTTTGAGTCAGATTTTGGCCCAATGACGGTCTTTATTGTTCCTTCTGAGAATAAATCGTTTGGCTTTGGTGAAGATGATTTTCAAGACGCACGTTTTGCAGGACATATTAATCGTGGCGATAGGGCTGATACCATTTTAGTCGCTAATACCGGCGCGCCGATTAACGTCTATAATGAGCGAGTTACCAATGCCATTCGCTGGCTGTAACCCTAATGTGATTTTTAAAAGCGCTGAGATAAGCGCTTTTTTTGTGCCTGTAAATCTATCTCACTGTTCACTTATCATTCGTTCACATTGATTTTGAGAGTAATTTATTAAGTTCTATAACAAAGTAAATTATAATTCCTGCTCGATTTAAATTAAGGAATTTCATGAAGAACTTCATCGTTATATTTTCATTACTAGCACTACTTTGTACTGCCAGTTTTGATGTACATGCACGTAAAAAATTTGGTAGTAGCAAACGCGGTAAAACCCCAACAACTCAACAAACCGCACAAAAGCAAAAAGCTGACACGACAACGCAAGCCCCCGCTGCAAAAGCTAAGTCTAACAAAAAAGGCATAATGGCTGGGGTACTAGGTGGGCTTTTAGCCGGTGGGTTAATTGCAGCCATGTTAGGTGATAATTTTGAAGGCTTTCAACTATTAGAAATGATTTTATTAGCTGGGGCTGCATTCATTATATTTAAGCTTGTTATGGGCTTTATACGCGCTAAACAAGCCCCACAGCTTGCTGGTGATAATATGGGACAAAATGCATTTAAACACGCATCATCTGAGCAGACTATCAATAACGGCTTTACACAGCAAAGCACGAGTACACAGCAAATACCTTTTAATTTACCACCCAATTTTGACGTTAATGGCTTTTTACAAGGTGCGCGAAATCATTATCATACACTTCAAACCGCATGGAATAATGCCGATTACGCAACAATGGCTGAATACCTAAGCCCAGAATTAGTACAAGAATTTAAAGCAGAGCGCGAAGCAATTGAAAGCGTAGACACTGAAGTGATGTTTATTGATGCTGAGCTTGTACGTGCTGATACAACACCGAGTACTTGGCAAGTGAGCGTTCGTTTTAAAGGTAAGTACCGCGACTTAAGCGATAAAAAAGAAGAGCCGATTTTAGAAATTTGGCACCTTGAGCGCTTAACAACGAATGATGCGCCATGGCTGATTGTTGGTGTTGAAGACTTA
>NZ_CAWUKC010000013.1:0-57887 GCF_963922945.1 uncultured Pseudoalteromonas sp.
ATTGAATTGACTGTGCTGAATAACTACCTAAGTAATTATTCTGTTGGTCACTCAGTTCAATTGAGACTCTAAATTTGTTTGCCTCACTTAGTAAACTAAGCTTGGCTGTTAGAACTCAATCTGTACGAGTGCCCACACAGATGATTGCTTTATATTGTTAAAGAACGTTGCGATTAAAGCGCTTGCTTTATCTCGCTAGGGCTGCGCATGTTACGCTTTCCTATTTTTTTGTCAACACTTAATTTTGAGAAAGTTTAAATTTTTCTAAATTAAGTTTTACTCGACTCACTGAGTAGCTCGTGCCTCGCTATGCGTTGCTTGCTCTGCCGTCTCAGTGGGGTCGCATTATAGGGAGAACGAATTTTTACGCAAGTTTTTTTTAATAAAAACTATAAATAAAACCTCTTTCGTGTACTTTTCACTCGAAACCGCCAAAAACAGTACAAAAAACACGCTAAGCCTATATATGAAGCCTAGATTATTTTAAATATAACGATGTATAAAACGCAAAAAGCACCCATAAGGTGCTTTAAAGTTAATTTATTTACTGCGCGTATTAATACAAAATACTATAAAGCTTTCTTCTGTATTTAGCTGCAAGTGTATCTCCATCTGGAAGAGAAGCAATAATTGCTAAGAAGCTTGCTTTAGCGTCATTAAAGTTAAGATCCTTTTTAAGTACACTGAACAGTGTTTCGAGAGCTTCTTCTTTTCGCCCTGCATCATTTAGTAATTGGCTTAGCTCTATTTTTAGGTCTAAGTCATTTGGGTATTTTTCTACTTGAGACTGCTTTTCTTTTATCTCTGGCGAGTCGGTAGCTTCTAAGGCTGCTTCGCATTTTGCTTTGATATTGTGAAAATAAGCATCTTGCTCTTGGGCGTCAATTGTATCAATAAGTGCTTGGGCATCATCTAGCTTATGAATTTGGATACATATGTCTGCTAATACTAGTTTGATTCGTGCGTTCTTATTATCAATTTCATAGGCTTGTTTAGCGTAGTTAAATGCTGCATTAAGATCTGACTTTATTAATGCTTGTTTTGCTTGCTCAAGAAGTAGGTCTTGCTGCGCAGGTAAATGCTTGCTCAGGGCTTCACGAATTTGTGCATCTGTTTGCACGCCTGCTAATAAATCTACTGGCGCTGAATCTTTTAACAACACCAATGTAGGTAAAGTTTGTAGGCCAACCTGTTGCGCCAATTGCGAAGCGAGTGCTTGTTCTGTATCACAATCAAGGTTAGCCACTACAATATAATCTTTATATTGCGCCGCTAAATTTTCTAATATACCGATTTGGCTAATACACTCTGGGCTTTGTGGCGAGTGGAAGTTAAGCAGCACCAACTTTTGTTGTGATGTTTCACCGAGTACTTGCTGAAGGTTTTGTGCGTTGATACTAACTAGGTTGCTCATTGAATTAATTGCCATATTCATTTATTTAGGTTTTTATATGGAGACGAACATAATAAATACAAGTAGTAAATACTTTCAAATAATGAGGGAAAACATGAAAATTACCTATCTAGCTGCAGCATTTATGATAACAAGCCCATTTAGTTACGCTAAGTCACTAAACTTAGATTTAACTAAGAGTATGCCAGCTATAGAAAAGTTTTACCTCGACTTACATCAATCTCCAGAGCTTTCATATAATGAACAAGAAACTGGCCAAAAAATAGCATCGCAATTAATACAACTTGGGTTTGATGTAACAGATAATGTGGGCGGTTATGGTGTGGTAGGAATTTATAAGAATGGCACCGGCCCTACAATAATGATTCGTACTGATACTGATGGCCTACCAATCACAGAGCAAACCGGTAAACCTTATGCATCTAAAGTACAAGTTATTAATGACGATGGGAATAAAGTAGGAGTGATGCATGGCTGTGGCCACGATATACATATGAGTTCTTTTATTGGTACTGCTGAGCAACTTATTGCCCATAAAAAAGAGTGGCAAGGAACGTTAATGATGGTTGCTCAACCTGCAGAAGAAGTGGGCGGTGGAGCAAAAGCCATGTTAAGTGAAGGCTTATTTAGTAAATATGCTAAGCCTGATCATGTTATTGCGCTGCATGTAAGCGCCAGCGTACCTGCAGGTAAGGTATCAATGAAAAATGAATACACCATGGCAAGTGTTGATTCGGTAGATATAACTATAAAAGGTAAAGGCGGACACGGCGCCTACCCGCACACTACTGTAGATCCAGTCGTTATTGCGGCGCGTACGGTATTAGCATTACAAACAATCACTAGCCGCGAGCTTTCTCCACTTGAACCTTCAGTTGTAACTGTGGGCTCTATTCATGGTGGCTCAAAGCATAATGTCATTTCCGATGAAGTAAAACTTCAGCTTACGCTTAGAAGCTATAATCCAGAGGTACGTGAGGCGCAAATAGCTGCAATAAAACGTATTACAGCCGGTATTGCTCAAAGTGCTGGCCTTAGTCAGTCACACTACCCTGTTGTTCAAGTTCATGAAGATGAGTCAATTCCAGCTACTTACAACAACCCAGAGCAAACAAATATTGTTAGACGTGCTATCGCTGATGCCATTGGCGCAACCAATGTACTTGAAACAAAAGCGGTTATGGCTGGTGAAGATTTTGGACTGTACGGTAGAACTGACGAAAACATTCCTATTACGTTATTTTGGTTAGGTGGAGTAAATCAGCAGCAATATACAGATGCGATGAAAAGTAACCAAACACTTCCTTCATTACACTCAAGTAAATTTGCGCCAGATTATAAAGTAGCATTACCGACCGGTATAAAAGCTATGAGTAACGCTGCAGTCGCGTTATTTAATAATAAATAAGCCGTATTTGAAAGCTCAGCAATTAAGTAGTTGCTGAGCTCTTTTTATAGTTTGATTTTTTAAAGGGTGCTTTTTTAGCACGCTTAGCAAAGCGCTTTTTAGGCGGTGTTTTAGGTAGCTTTGAAAATACATGGCTATCACAACTAGCTGCCTGCTGTACAAAACCTTCAAGTTCCACCAACAGTGGTTGTAAAAATTGTTGGTAACTCATTGCTTGTTGAGCAATGTTGCCTAAACTGGCCTCCCATTTAGCAGTCAAATCGGGGCTAGCTAAGCCCTCTGGTAAAACACTAATAAGTGCCAAGCCAGTTTGTGTTGCTTTAATTGATTTACCTTCGCGTTTTAAAAAACGACGCCTAAATAATAATTCAATAATGCCTGCGCGAGTTGCCTCAGTTCCTAACCCATCGGTTTCTTTGAGTATTTTTTTAATTTGAGGGTCTTTTACATAACGACTAATGCCGGTCATGGCACTGAGCAATGTTGCATCTGTAAAATGAGACGGGGGCGTAGTGTGTTTTTCTACCACTTCACCTTTAGTGCAGTTAAGCGCCATGCCTTTTGTTAAATGAGGCAAGGTTACTTCACCCTTTAGCTCGGCTTTACCCATTATTACCTTAAACCCTAAGCTTACATCTTGCTTTGCGTTGGCTTTAAATAAACCTCCCGCAATTATTATCTCTACCTTGGTTTCGTTATATATGTAATCGGGGTAAAACTGGATTAGGTAATGCCTACAAATAAGTTGATACACTTTTGCCTCATCAGGCGCTAAAGTCGCTATTTTTAATTGTTTGGCGGTAGGCACGATTGCATGATGCGCAGCCACTTTTGTATCGTTAAAACATTTGCTGCGTTTTTTAGCGTCGGCCCCATTTACAAACTCAGTATTTTGACCGCCATTAGCTGCAATTGCTTTTAAAATTGCAAGCGCATCTAAATGATGCTCTTCAGGTAAATAACGGTTATCTGAACGAGGATAAGTAATTAACTTATGGCGCTCATAGAGCGTTTGGCAAATATCGAGTACTTGCTGAGCAGCCATACCCAATGCCTTTGCTGCATCTATTTGCAGTGCTGATAAATTGTAAGGCAGTGGCGCGCTTTGTTTTTTTTGTTTTTGTTCAAGCGCGGTAACCTCACCTGGTTGATTAGCTATACGCGAGGCAACATTTTCAGCGAGTGCTTTATTTAATACACGCCCTTCTTCATCTTGGTAAGGCTCGCAGGCTTTGCTTGGTACCCACTTGGCCACAAAGCTTTGCTGCTCGGGAGTTAATAAATGCGCCAACACTTCGTAAAATGGTTTAGACACAAAGTTAGCTATTTCGTTATCGCGATTAACCACTAAACCTAAAATTGGTGTTTGTACCCGGCCCACCGACAATACATTACCAAAGCCAGCTTTTTGCCCCGCCAGCGTATATGCACGTGTAAGGTTCATACCAAATAACCAATCAGCACGAGAACGCGCAAGCGCCGAGACACTAAGCGGAATAAATTCACGGTTTGAGCGCATAGTAGTAAGCGCTTTTTTTACTGCCGCTAAATTTAAATCACTTATAAGTAAACGTTGAATACTTTGCTTTTTAGTTTTACTTATTTTGGCTTGCTCTATGACTTCATCTACCAAAAGTTGACCCTCGCGATCGGGATCGCCAGCATGCACTAGTATTGATGCCTGCTTAATTAGCTTTTTTAATACCGTTAACTGTTTGCGTGTTTTCGTTTTTGCCTTGAGCTGCCATTGCTCTGGTACTATGGGAAGGTGTTCAAATTGCCACTTTTTAAAACGCGCATCATAATCATCAGGTTCAGCTTGCTCAAGTAAGTGCCCTATACACCACGAGACACAGTCACCATTAGCCACTTCTATATAACCATCGTGTTTTTTATGAGGTTTTGGCAATGCATCAGCAATAGCTCTGCCAAGTGATGGCTTTTCTGCGATATAGAGTTTCATGGGAGTTGCTCATTAACTGTTTATATGAACAGTAGTTTAGCACAGCTATTTAGAAGGTGGAGCGCTTTCTATTTCTGAGGGGGTATTATACCAATCCGCAATAATATCTAATCATTTTGCGGGGCTAAACGTGTCGCTATCTGCGTTAAAAAATTCTCATTTAGAACAACTAAATAGCGAATTTCTTGCCTTGCTATCAACACGTTTATCCATCCTCAAAATAGATCACTTACTTATGCGATTGGCATTACTTTTTTTAGCGAAAAGCATAATTAAAGGTAAATAACACACAATGACGGTGCCAATGTTGATAAAAGGCATTAACGTTTTGTAAATAATGGTGCTGTACGCTAAATCCCAAAGGTGTCGGTCAACTAATCTAAATAATTGTAATATAGGTGCGCCAATAACCACTAACTGACCAATAACGCATTGCCATAAATAAACTTTATCTTTTATTCCCCAATAAGCTATTAATGCCATCCATATAATATCGGTAGCCGCCCATACTAAATAACGATAGATATAAATATCGTCAAACTCTCTCAAGCTAGAGGCTGTTATCCCCCCAAAGAAGAAAAAAGCGGCGGTCAGTAATGCAAATCTAAAGGCTAAGTAATCTTTAAATATAAAAAATATTAAAAGAGCCGGGCTTAGCATAAAGACCCAGCTTTTACTTAAAATACTGACGAAATACAAAAACCAATCTGGCAAAATGTTTTACCTTATTTTTCTTTTGTATCATCGTCGGTACCATCACCATTACCTGGCATATCACAATATTTAATTATAACTTCCACAGCGCATCCATTACATATGTTAAGGAAATGTACTGTAAGCTAAAATGATGAGATTGCCAAGATACTTAGGGGGATAAAGTACCTTAAAATGAAACTAATTTAATAAAGTATAACGCTAGGCAATAACCTAGCGTACATCAATAGGGTCTGACTCTTTGGCTTTACCTTGTAAAATTGATATTTCTACTCGGCGGTTTCTGCGTCTATCTTCGTTAGAATCGTTTGGCACAAGCGGACGTGTATCGGCGCGCCCTACTACCATCATGCGGTTTTTATCAAACCCTTGTACCGTTTGTAGTTCGCTTGCTACTGCAACCGCTCGCTTTGACGATAAATCCCAGTTATTAATGTATAACTCGTTTGAAACCTGAAAATCATCCGTATGACCCGATACCGTAATTTCACCAGGTACATCTTTTAATAACTCACCTATATCTTGAATTATAGGCTTAAACTTAGGCTGTAAAAATGCACTGCCAGAGGGAAATGAGCCATTTTCACGGATACGAATAATAATTTGCTGCCCTAAAGACTCAAGTTCGATGGCACCGTCGATAATTTGTTTTTCGAGCTGCTGTGCTATTTTTTTCACTAGCTCGTTCGTTTGTTCTTGATCGGCGGCTGAGGTTGCTTGCTCTGAGGATTGCTGCTGCGATGTGCTACGTGACTCACCACCACGTTTATCGCCGCGCTGTTCTTGACGACCGCCAGCGGAGCTTTCATCGCCCGCTTGAAACTCAAGCATTTGTTGCGTCATTTCTACGGTTTGCTGCTGAATGGTTTCAATCGGAGTTGGTTCTGGTTTGCCTGGGGTAAATTCCATGGCAATAACAGAGGTTCCTTTTGGAATATCTTTAACTTCTATTTTGTTTTGCACACCAAAAGCAAACTTCATCGAGCCTGCTATTTGCTTAAACTTAAGTACATCCATTTCTGAAAACGCAAGCAAAAGTACAAAAAAGCACATTAACAACGACATTAAGTCGGCAAATGTTCCCATCCAAGCAGGCAGACCTGGTGGTGGGCATTTGCACTCTTGATCAGACATGGTTACTCCTCGGTATCTACTTTGCGCTTAGACTCAGCAAGGTAGTTCTTCAATATACCTTCGATTACTTTCGGGTTTTGGCCATCTTGAATACCCAAGATAGCATCCAATATTAAACGCTGATTCATCGCCTCTTCGTCCTTACGAAGCTCCAGTTTTACCTGAATAGGAATAGCCACAACATTTGCTAAAAATGCACCATATAAAGTCGTTAATAATGCCACCGCCATTGCGGGGCCTATGGCTTTTGGGTCATCCATGTTAGATAACATAGCAACTAAGCCTATTAACGTTCCTATCATACCCATTGCAGGAGCAATATCAGCAAGCGACTTAAATAAGCTTGCCCCAAGTTCATGGCGCGAAGTTGTTAAAGAAATATCTTTTTGCAGTGTAGCGCGCACAACATCAGCATCGTGACCATCAACGAGCATATCGACACCTTTGCGCATAAATGGGTTGGGTATTTCGGCTTCTTCGAGGGCTAAAAATCCCCCCTTACGAGCTGAATCAGCAAGCTCAACTGCTTTTTCGATAAGCTCTTCTGGGGATTCTATTTTGAACATAAATGCTTTACCAACCACTTTACCTATGCCCAAAAACTGAGACAGAGTAAAGTTGGATAACACTATAAATAGCGAGCCACCAAATACAATTACACTAGAAGGTGCGTCGGCAAACATACCCATTTCGCCGCTACTACTCATAAACATGGACATGACAATTAAACCAATTGCGCCAAGGATCCCAATTATGGTTGCTAAATCCACATTTCCTCCAAAGTATTATACTTTGTTATTCAAACTTTTATTATTAACTGCTTATCGGCAAGGTACTGAAATACTTAAGCCATTTTTGAAAAAAGTGCAAAACACTATGTTTGCGCTAATTTTAGATCAAGATACCTTACTCGCCTAGCGACTGTTTAACTTTTATTGTACACAGTAAGCGTTAATACGCATCTTAAACGTGGTAAAAGTACGATTTAAACTGATATAACTCAAAAAACCGCGATCATCCTTTGACCTAGTTTAGCATTCCCCCTAAAATTGGCTCCTAAATTTATCATGCTGACTGAAATTAAACATGGCGACTAAAAAACCTGAAAACCTAAGTTTTGAACAAGCACTCGAAGAATTATCAACCATTGTCGGTGATATGGAGCAAGGTGAGTTATCGTTAGAGCAGTCGTTAAAGCAATTTGAGCGTGGTATAGCTTTAGCCAATGCCTCGACGGGTAAATTACAACAAGCAGAGCAAAAAGTGTCTATTTTAATGGGGAATGACGATAAAGCAGCCCTGACTCCCTTTAACAATGATATGGAATAATTGTGAGCATACAAAAAAAAATAGAATGTGCTCAACAAGATGTAGTTAAAACTCTGCAACAGTACTTTAAACAACCCCTTGATACTGAACACACAGTAAAAGAAGCCACGCAGTATGGTTTATTTAATGGTGGTAAGCGTTTACGCCCTTTTTTAGTCTACGCTAGTGGTGAGATGCTTGGTGCTAATAAGCACGATTTAGACATTCTAGCTGCTGCAATTGAGTGTATTCATAGCTACTCGTTGGTGCACGATGATTTGCCTGCTATGGACGACGATGACCTTCGTCGTGGCCGCCCAACGTGCCATATAGAGTTTGGCGATGCACATGCAATTTTAGCGGGCGATGCATTACAAACACTAGCCTTTGAGCTTATTTCGTCCCATAGTTTTACGTGTAGCACATCAACACAAGTAAAAATGATCAGCGCACTGGCCAAAGCATCAGGGCTTGCAGGCATGGTCGGCGGACAAGGGCTAGATATTGCAGCAACTGATAAAGTGATTACAGTACAACAGCTTGAGAGAATCCATAAACTAAAAACGGGTGCTTTAATCAATTGTGCTATTACACTCGGTGCACTGTGTAGTGAAAAAGCAGATAAACAAACCTTAGAAAACTTAAGTGTTTTTGGGTATGCTATAGGGCTGGCATTTCAAGTGCACGACGACATTTTAGATGTTGAGGGCGACACTCTTACTTTAGGTAAACCACAAGGTTCTGATTTAGAGGCTAATAAAGCAACTTATCCGGCCCTATTAGGCATGCTAGGAGCCAAACAGATGGCGCAAAATTTAATAGAGCAAGCGCATCAAGCATTAAACAAAATAGATGCGGATACCTCTGTTCTAGCGGCGCTGGCAGACTACCTGATTAAACGTGACCATTAAGTGTTACACAACCGTATTGCCATTTAGCACTGACATTATTACTCAACACCGGTAAACACTTATTAGTTAGTACTGGTGTTAGCGAAGGATAAAATAAATACCATGACACTTGATAGTAGCAAGTATCCATTACTTAACTTGGTTGACGAACCCGCCCACTTACGCGATATTGCGCAAGATAAACTCCCTGCGTTTAGCAACGAGTTACGAGACTATTTACTCAACTCAGTTTCGCAAAGTAGCGGCCATTTAGCGTCTGGTTTAGGAACTGTTGAGCTTACCGTTGCTTTACATTATGTGTATAACACACCAGAAGATCGCCTTGTATGGGATGTAGGTCATCAAGCGTACCCGCATAAAATTTTAACGGGTCGTCGCGATCTAATGCATACAATTCGTCAAAAAGACGGATTACACCCGTTCCCATTTCGTGAAGAAAGCCAATACGACACCTTTAGTGTTGGTCACTCAAGTACCTCTATTTCAGCAGCACTAGGCATGTCTATTGCTGCTGAAAAAGAAGGTAAAGGCCGTAAAACGGTTGCTGTAATAGGTGATGGCGCAATAACGGCAGGCATGGCTTTTGAAGCTATGAATCATTTAGGTGATGTAAAATCAGACATGTTAATCATTTTAAATGATAACGAAATGTCGATTTCTGAAAACGTCGGTGCATTAACCAATCACTTTGCACGTATTTTATCTGGCAGCTTTTACACAAATATTCGCGAAGGCAGTAAAAAGCTTCTTTCTGGCGTGCCTCCGGTTAAGGAGCTTGCCAGTAAAGTAGAAGAGCACCTAAAAGGAATGGTTATTCCAGGTACCTTTTTTGAAGAACTAGGTCTTAATTACATTGGCCCAATTGATGGCCACGATGTAAATATGCTCGTAGACACGCTTCGTAATATGCGCAATTTAAAAGGCCCTCAGCTTTTACATATAAAAACTCAAAAAGGAAAAGGCTACAAACCTGCAGAAGCTGATCCCATTGGCTATCATGGTGTGCCAAAGTTTGACCCTAATACATCAAGCCTACCTAAGTCTAAACCAGGTGCCGCAACTTTCTCTGAAGTGTTTGGCGATTGGCTATGCGATATGGCCGAACAAGATAAAAAATTAATGGCCATTACACCGGCAATGCGCGAAGGCTCAGGCATGGTGCGTTTTTCAAAAGAGCATCCAGAACAGTATTTCGATGTCGCTATAGCAGAGCAGCACGCTGTCACATTGGCCGCCGGTTTTGCCTGTGAAGGTTTAAAGCCCGTTGTCGCTATTTACTCGAGCTTTTTACAACGTGCGTATGATCAACTTATTCACGATGTTGCGCTGCAAAACTTACCCGTATTGTTTGCTATAGACCGCGCGGGTATTGTTGGTGCAGACGGAGAAACACACCAAGGTGCGTACGATTTAAGCTTTATGCGCTGTATTCCTAACATGGTTATTATGGCCCCTAGTGATACCAATGAGTGCCGTCATATGCTTTATACTGGTTATAAAGCAAACTGCCCAGTGGCCGTTCGCTACCCGCGAGGTAGTGCCGGTAACGCTGACATTGAAAACGACATGCAACTGCTAGAAATCGGTAAAGCCAAAACGATTAAGCAAGGTACTAAAATTGCTATTTTATCGTTTGGTACATTGCTTGAAAACGCGCAGCTTGCTGCAAATGAGCTAGGTGCAACGCTTGTTAATATGCGCTTTGTTAAACCGCTTGATACAGGCCTTTTAGATGAGCTTGCTCAAAGCCACGATGTAATTGTTACTTTAGAGGATAATGCTATTTCTGGTGGCGCAGGCTCAGCTGTTAATGAATATTTAGCAGCGCAAAAAGCCAACCTAAAGGTACTTAACTTAGGTATCCCTGATGAATTTATTAAGCACGGCACACAAGCGCAAATGCACGATGAAATGGGCTTAGGCGAACAAGGCATTTTAAATTCAATAAAATCGTTTATCGCTTAATTATTTTGCTAGCTAATTTTTAAAGGGAGCCTGATGGCTCCTTTTTTATTTTTAAATTTTTGCATCCAATGTGTATTTCTACGCGTTACCCCTATGAGGTTAACACAGTAAATAGTACGTACTGAGGAGTATAAGCAGGCACGTTATTTACTTTCATTTGATGGAATATTAAAAGGTAAAAATGATGAAAAAAGCTAATTTAACTCACCTTCATGCACAAAACAGTTCACTAAAACGCCCCCTTTGTTTTTCAGCATTAGCGCTTGGGATAGTACTTGGTATTTCAGGGTGTAGCGGTGATGATGGAGAAAACGGTTTAGCCGGTACGCCGGGAGCAGATGGTCAAGATGGAAACGATGGCACAAACGGTAACCCCGGCTTTAGTGCTGCCACGTTTATTTTAGCTAATAACGGCGAGCAAAACGCAGGCACTGTTGATTTAATAAACCAGAACGCTGCTAAATTAAAAACCTTTAATACCACTGCAAATGAAGGCGTAGCCTTTGATAGCCTCGGTAATTTAATACAAGCAAGCGACAGCGAAAATAGTAGCATTAAAACTATATGCCAACTTGCCAATCGCGATGATGGTGCAACCTTTAGTACTAATCAAGACCGTGAAATTACAGGCCCTGCCACTACACTGGTTAATCCTAAGGGCATAGCGATTGCAAAAAATAGCGGGCTGATATTTATAGCTGATTTTGGTGCCATGCAAATTACCACATTTGGCAGTGCTGCAGCGGGAGATGCCGCGCCGCTTGCTACCACTGTTACCGAAGCCGCCCCGTGGGATGTTGATTATGACCACGTAAACGACCGACTTTATGTAGCACTTACCAACGGTGATGTCGCGGTTTATGATAATTTTGTAAGCGGTGAATTTACCGCTATGCCAAGTCGTACTATTACACCAAGCGATGCCGATGGTGTGCAAATATCGGTAAATATTCACGGCATTGTTTATGATGAAACCACCAATAAACTTATCTTATCGGATGTTGGTAGCGCATCAGATGCTACCGATGGCGCGCTTTTTGTTATTAATAATGCCTCAACTGCGCAAGGTAATACATCTGTTGCACGCAGTATTTCTGGCCCTGCGACTATGCTAGGCAACCCTGTAGATATTACCCTTGAGGGTAGCGATTTACGTGTGGCTGAAAAATCAAACGACGCAATTTTAGTGTTTAGTAATATATTTGCCGGTGAAAGTGGCGATATAGCGCCCGATTTAAGTACTGCATCTACTAAGCCAGAGTCAATTACTAACACGCTAACTCAAAGCTCAATGGCTGATATATCAGATAGTACTGAGCCTAATATGGCGCTACTTGGTGTAGCTGTATCAAGTAACCCAAGTTCCCCAGGCGATACAACAGGCCAAATAAGCCGCTTTAATACTTCGCTCAATACTGAACTGGCTAGCTATAACGCAAACCAAACTATCGAAAGCGTTAGCTTTGATAAAGCAGGCAATAGCTATACAACCTTTGATAACGCCAGCACAGGAATGGGAGGAATTGTAATTTCCACTAAAGTAGCAATTACCCGAGACGGGCAAACCTATAATACTAACCAAGATAGCATCATAACGGGTGCTAACACTGGTTTAGTATCGCCAAAAGGTCTTGATATAGCCTCAGACAGCGGCATGATATTTGTTGCCGAAAATAACGAAAACACGCCAAGTATTGCTATATTTTCTACCTGTACAACGGGTAATGCCAGTCCACTTATGAGTTTAACTTTTGCTAATAATGCTCGCCCATGGGATGTAGATTACGATAGTAAAACCGACCGCGCTTTTGTGGCTTTAACCAATGGTACGGTTGCTGTATTTGACCAGGTGAAGAGCAAACTTTTAAGTGGTGAAACCAGCATAAGTACAGAAGACAGGCTAATTACTCCTGCAAACAATGGTGAAGCAGTCGCGGCGCCTACTAATATTCATGGAATAGATTACGACTCATTGAGCGGCGCGTTAATGCTTTCTGATGTGGGAAGTGCGGCCGTCGCCGACGATGGTAAAATTTACGTATTAAATAATACAGCCACTGCATCAGGCTTGGTAAATATAAGCGCGACAATTAGCGGCCCTGCAACTATGTTAGGTAACCCTGTTGATATTATGTACAGCGGTAGCGATTTATACGTAGCTGAAAAATCGAATAATGTTGTCATGCGTTTTAACAATATTTTAAGTACTGCCGGCGGTGATATTAGCGCCGATGCAACTACTGATTTTACTGCTCCTGAGTCAGTTGCCATTTTACCAGCTTGGCTAAACGAGTAGCTAAATAGCGTTACCCTCAACCATGCCTAGCCTGGATATGTAGGTTAGGCATTATCGCATCCACACCTTAATATCGGCTAAGCCATTACTTTGTAAAATACCTAGCTGCTGATCAACATTTGAGTTTTGTTCAAATTCAAACGCATCTAATTGTTTATCAAATGTAATATTAGCGACGCCATCACCACCGCGCTTTTTAACCTGGTGAAGCGCTATATCGGCTAAGTTTATTGATGTTTCCCAGCTTATTACTTGCCCGCCTAAAAGTGGCAGTGGGTAAAAAGACCACCCCAATGACGCAGTAATATTGGTTGTTTTACCGTTTGGTAATTGAAACGAGTTTAATGCAATAGCTTGACATAAATCAGAGGCATAGCTGTCAATCATGTTGCACTTAAAATCGCGCAGCAATAATAAAAACTCATCCCCACTCCAGCGTGCCACATAGTCAGAGCCTTGAGTCCGTGAATTAAGCAGCGCCGCCATTTGTTGTAAACAGCTATCACCTGCTATTGGACCATAGGCATCGTTTATACGGCTAAAGTTATCAAAGTTAATAATAAGCAGTACAAGCGACTTACCTTGCGCTTGTAAAGACTGCGCATTACGTTGGAAGTGCTCGATATCTTTAGGGAGTTGATCAAACAAAAAGCGACGGCTACGCAGCCCTGTAAGCTCATCTGAGTGACTAACTAGTTTAAGCTGAGAGTTTACTTGGCCTAATTTATCATTCGCTTGGCGCAGCTCTAAGGTACGCTCTGTAACTAAGCCTTCTAGTATTTCTTGCTTTCGGCGCTCTTGTGCCCTAAATACCCAAAAAATAAAGTAAAACAATAAAATAAACCCACTCACTATGAGCAGCCTAAAGTAAATAGTTTCGTCAAAGCGTTGTGGCACCACAAAGGCGTACTCAGCGGTTTTTGCTCGGTCCCAATCTTCGCCTTGGCGTTTTGCCTCAAGTTCAAATAAAAACGACCCTGCGGGTAAATTGGTATATATGGCTTCTCGGCGTGCATTTGCATAGCGCCAGTCGCTGTCTAAACCACTTAATTTATACCTAAACTCAATACTATTTGGCGCGTAATAATCAATTGCGGTGTATTTTAGCGTTATGTCGCGCTCATCAGTATTTAATAAAGGTTTTTCACCCAGTGCAGCAGTCGTTAAAGCACGTAGTGGTGTGGTCAGTGTTTCTATTTTAGGTTTTAAGGCATTTAAGCCAAAAAGCTCAGTGTTTTTTGGTATTTCAACAATACCTTGTAAACTTGGGTACCAAATTGAGTAATCAGTCATGGCAACAGCATCATGACCTAAACCGTTACAACACTGACTTGCTTTACCATCTAGTTGCCTATCAAAAGAAGAAATCACCTCTTCCACTTTTAAGCTCGACACCTCGCCTTTAAATTGCGCAACAGGCATGCGGTAAACCCCTTTCATGGTACTTACCCACACTCGCTTGTACGTCTCGTCGTACTCAAGGCTAAAAATAGACCCATAGGGTAAACCATTGGCTGCATCTAATTGTCGCCAATGTCCTTGTAAGCTTCTGTAAAATAGGCCATCGTTGAGTGAGCCAATTAAAATACCTACACCGTCTATATGTAATACGCTGGTGATGTATGCACTTTCAAGCGAGGTTTGGTCGCCTATTTTTTCAATTCCACGATCGGTAAAGTAATAGGCTCCTTTACTGGTACCAATTACGCCAAAATTTGCTTTATCAAGCACATAGGTTATAAATTTACTGCCTAAAAAAGCATTGTATGCAAAAGGGGTTAACCCGCCATAACTCAGCCTATATAAGCCACGCCCAGTGCCTATCCAAAAGCCCCCTTTGCTTGATGGGCTAATAGCAAATACCGGGTTGTCGCGCAGCGCTCTGCCTGGGAAACTGTATAATTTATCTTGCTCGTAAAAAAACAGCCCTCGACCAGTTGCTATATATAAGCGCGAGCCATCAAACTGTAGGTCGTGTACAGTTGCACGGCCAAATTGCGCACTGGGGATTTTATTAACAAAGTTTTTATTTAAATCGAAATAACCAATACCACTTTTGTTCGCCACCCATAAATTACCATCGGGTGCTTGGCTGATTGCCATTACGGCCTCAGTCATTTGTGATAAAGCAGAGTGACGTTCAATACGCCCTTCGTGGGCAAGCCATAAGCCTTCACTAAAACTTGCAAGCCAAATATTGTTTTGGCTATCACGGTAAATATCGGCAAACCAAATACTCTGATCTAGCTGGCTTGGCTCCACCCATTGCCACTCGCCCGACTTTGCCCTAAACAACAGTCGCCCGTACGTAGAAACCCACAAGCCACCATTGGTGTCGCTCATAAATTTGTACACGGCAGAGTTATTTGCATTAGGTAAAGGGAACGGTCTGAGTTCATCGTCTAAGTCTAAAAAGTAAGCTCCCAGCTCAGAAGCTAAATATAAGTTACCATTTAAAAAAGACAGATCATGCACTATGGTTTGCGCAAGGCGCTCAGGTAGTGACACCTTAGCGGTTAACTCCAACCTGAGTTTTGAAAAATCAGAGGCGCTTTTAGTTAAGCGTAATAAGTGGCGATCGTTTACAAGCCAAATCCCCTCTGCTGAGAGCGCCATTTGACTTACCGATCCTACTATCTGAGTGATTACAGTCGCATTAACAATAGGTACCAGCCCAAGTGCCTTATCGCGTAAATCAACTTGATTGCGGTCTACATAGTAAAGACCATTGGCTGCAATCCAAATACCGCCTTTAGCATCTTCTAATATATCTCTAACGGGGCCTTTAATATTAAACTCTTGTGCGGCAAGCGTTTGCGGGTTTATGACCACTAAGCCACTTTTGGTACCCACCCATAGATAGCCGTTACTATCTATGAGCAGCTTATTAATACCATTGCTTGGTAAAAAGGGACTGTTTTGTGTGTTGTAATTAGTGAAGGTTGTACCGTCAAAACGGCTAAGGCCAAATTGCGTTCCAACCCACATATAACCTTGTTGGTCTTGTACAACGCTTTTAAGCGATTGTGAGGGCAAGCCATCTTTAATATTCCATTGCTTAACAACGTAATCAGTAATAGAAGCCCAACTTGGCATGGCACACAGCATAAGTACACATACCAGTAAAAATCGCATCATTTCGCTGCCACCTAGTCAAACAAGTAAAACACAAAAACTAAAAGGGTAGTAAACCTGCTTTTATTAACGCTTGCAAACAAATAAGCGAAAAAATCCCGGCAAGTACATCATCCGCCATAATACCCACACCACCGCTCATCTGCTTATCAAGTTTTTTAATCGGGCCTGGTTTGGCAATATCAAAAAACCTAAATAATAAAAAACCGACCAACAAGGTTTGCCAACTGAGCGCTGCACCTATCATGGTGATGTAGTAGCCAGCAACCTCATCCCAAACTATCGCGGGATGGTCATGTACCCCTAAATCTTCGGCAGTTTTGCCACACGCCCAAATACCAAAAATGCTTATCACCACTGCAAATACAATTTGTAACCAAAGCGGAAAATACATGGTCATAAAAATAAAGGGTAACGCAGCAAATGTACCAAATGTTCCCGGCGCAACAGGTGCAAGTCCAGAGCCAAATCCAAGGCCAAATAACTGGTGAGGGCGTTTTAAATTAAACTGTTTTTTGCTAGTCAAACCTGCTCCTTGGCAAAGTGCTCAAAGCCCTGTTGCTCAAAATTAAATTTTTCACCGTGATGTAAAAGCTCAATATGCCCCTCACCACTTTTTATTTGCCCTATACACGTTGCTTCCACACCGTACTGGCGTAATTTAAGCTCCAACATACTCTTATTATCTTCAGAGACAGTAAAAAGTAATTCGTAGTCATCACCATAGCCTAAAATATAAGGCAATTGCTCTTCAAAATTAAGCGTTGAGCGCATAGCATCTGAAGTAGGAATGTTTTCAATATTGATACTGGCGCTGACTTGTGACATATCAAGTATGTGTGATAAATCGGCCATGAGGCCATCTGATACATCAATTGCTGATGACGCAAGACCGCGCAGCACTTGCCCTGCAGCAACCCGTGGCGTCGGGTAATCAAAGCGGTTGTTTATGTACTTTAAATGCGCAGGTTCAATATTCATGGTTTGTTTGCGAGATTCAATTGCAAGGCCTGCATCACCTAATGTTCCGGTCACACATACCCAATCCCCCACTTTAGCACCTGCACGGCGTAAAGCTTTGCCTTCGGGTATAATCCCTTTGGCACAAATTGTCACGGTCAACGGGCCTTGTGTGGTATCGCCACCAATTATTTGTACATTAAAGTACTCTGCAATTTCGTGCATTCCTTCAGTAAATTCTTCAATCCATTGCTGGTTTGCATTAGGTAGGGTTAGTGCCACCGACACCCACGTAGGCTCCGCCCCCATGGCTGCTAAATCACTTAAATTTACTGCTAATGCGCGATGCCCTAATGCGCGAGGAGAAATATCATCAAAAAAATGAACCCCCGATACAAGCGTATCAGTTGTCACTGCAAGTTGGCAGTTTTGCGGAACGCTCACTAATGCACAGTCGTCCCCTATTCCTAGGTTCACATCACGACGCGTTATACCACGACCTTTAAAGTAGCGGTTTATTAATTCAAATTCCTTCATACACAAAAAAGCCGACCTATGCCGGCTCTCCTTTTAACGTGTACTAACTGTTAAAGCTGAGCTCTTTAGCAGAGCGCTTTAAATAGGTTAGTATTACTTGCGTAAATGCTTAACAGCTTTATCAAGTACACCGTTTACAAATTTATGGCTATCTTCTGCGCCAAACATTTTCGCAAGCTCAATACCTTCATTGATTGCTACTTTGTATGGTACATCTTCACGGAATTTAAGCTCGTAAGCGCTTAAACGTAAAATTGCACGCTCTACCATATCTAAATCATCAGATGGACGTGTTAAATGTGGTGATACAGCTTCGTCTAATTGCTTATAGTTAACGGCAACGCCACGCGCTAAATCTTTAAAGTATTCAACATCAATTTTAGTCACGTCGTTTTCGATCAACATTTGCTGTTCGATATCGGCAATTAGATTGCCACTTAATTGCCATGAATAAACGGCTTGAAGTGCTAAGATACGTGCTTTACGTCTTGCTGCTGGTTTCACAAAAATTCCTTAAACTTAAATTTTATCTAACACATTAACCATTTCAAGCGCGCCTAAAGCCGCTTCGCCGCCTTTGTTACCCATTTTGGTACCAGCGCGTTCAATTGCTTGTTCAATGCTTTCTGTGGTTAATACGCCAAATGCAACCGGGATATCATACTCAAGCGATACGTTTGCAAGGCCTTTGTTAGATTCGCCAGCAACGAGGTCAAAGTGTGGCGTACCACCTCTGATCACTACGCCTAATGCGATGATTGCATCATACTCTTTTTTTGCCGCAATGCGTTTTGCCGCTAAAGGTAACTCTACTGCACCAGGTACATATACAACAGTAATGTCATCATCGGCTACACCACCAGTACGCTTTAACTCATCAACAGCACCTTCTAGTAGGCTGCTACCAATAAAATCGTTAAAACGAGAAATAACAATAGCGAATTTTTTGCCTGGGGCGTACTTATTACCTTCAATAATTTTCATTTGATAACCCTAAAAATATGTTCGAGCGGTTGCGATTGCGAAAAAATTGCAGCGCATCATACCATAAAAATAAAAAAATAGACTAGTTTAAAGCAAACCGCTTATTGCGGCTCCACATAATCAACAACTTCTAAATGAAAGCCCGAAAGAGCATGGTACTTTTTAGGGCGACTCATTAAGCGCATTTGAGTAATCCCCAAATCAGCCAAAATTTGCGAGCCAACTCCCACAGTACGTGATGTACCTTTGAACTTACGTGGCGTGACATTTTCGCCAGCATCAGCCGCAGCAAATGCTTTTACTGTGGCCTCTAGCTCTTCGGTGCTTTCTTGTTTACCTAAAATAACCAGCGCACCGTTATTTTTTGCAATGTAAGCCATTGCATCAGAAAGCCCCCAACTACGATCCGCACTTCTATCTGAAAGTAAAATATCGTTAAAAGTACTTTGTAAGTGCACGCGCACAAGTGTTGGCTCGTTTTCTTTAATTTCGCCTTTTAACAATACGTAATGTAATTGACCGTCAATGGTGTCTTTGTAGGTGACTAAATCAAACTCACCGTGTTCGGTTGGCAGTTTACATTTAGCCACTTGCTCAATTGTGGTTTCGTTAAGGTTTCGGTACTCAATTAAATCGGCAATTGTACCAATTTTAATACCGTGCTCTTTAGCAAATACTTCTAAGTCAGGACGACGTGCCATGGTGCCATCAGCATTAAGAATTTCTACAATAACTGATGAGGCTTCAAGGCCTGCTAAACGTGCTAAATCACATCCGGCCTCTGTGTGTCCAGCACGTGTTAATACGCCACCCGGTTGTGCCATAATCGGAAAAATATGCCCAGGCTGTACGATATCGCTCGGTACTGCGCCTTTTGCTATTGCAGCTTGCACTGTGCGCGCTCTATCTGCCGCTGAAATACCGGTTGTTACGCCTTTGGCAGCTTCAATCGACATCGTAAAGTTAGTAGAAAACGCAGCGCCATTATTTTTTACCATTAACGGTAAATCTAGCTGCTCACAACGCTCTTGCGTCATAGTTAAACAAATTAACCCACGACCATGAGTGGCCATAAAGTTAATAGCTTCGGCGCTAATATGCTCTGCGGCTATAATTAAATCACCTTCGTTTTCTCTGTCTTCGTCATCCATTAAAATAACCATTTTACCGGCTTTAATGTCGTCGATGATTTCTTGTGCGCTGTGTAAGTTCATAAATTTGCTCGTGTAAGTTATCAGTGTTGTTATTTAACAAAACCAGCTTTAGCTAGTAAGCTCATTGAAATATCTGAGCCAGTCGGCTGCTCAGCCCCTTTAATTAAGCGCTCTAAATAACGTGCAATTTGGTCGACTTCTAAATTAACGCGCGTGCCCACTTTAAAGTCAGCGATAGTGGTTTGCTCGCTTGTATGCGGCACTATGGTTAATTTAAATTTATTACCTTGTACAGCGTTTACTGTCAGGCTTATACCATCAATACAGACAGACCCTTTATAAGGAATGTATTTCATCAAGTTTTCATCGGTACTAAGCCAATACTCTGTTGCGCGTGCGTTTGTATCAATAGCGGTAATCGTTGCTATACCATCAACATGCCCTGAAACTAAATGCCCGCCTAAACGCGAAACCGGCTGCATGGCTTTTTCAAGGTTAACAGTTTGCCCTATATTATAATTTGCAAACCCAGTTAGGCTAATAGTCTCGTTAGATAAATCGGCACTAAAGCCATCAATGTGTTTATCAACTACCGTTAAACATACGCCATTAGTGGCAATGCTATCGCCAAGCTTTACATCGCTCATATCAAGATTAGCGCTTTGAATGCGAATGGCTAAATCGCCTTGTTTTTTTTGTAATAGCGCAATTTTGCCTGTGGCTTCTATTATTCCAGTAAACATAGCCCTACTCTTTTAATTAAGTGGTTAGAATGTGTTTTGTAGCGGTTATGCGTAAATCATCGCCCACTATCACACACTCTTTAAAGGTTAAATTAACGGTGTTTTGCATATCTGTCAGCGGAGCAAAATTAACTAAACTTTTTGCATCGCACCCCATGAGTTTAGGCGCAAGATAAAATATATATTCGTCTATTAAGTTAAGCTCAGTCATTTTACCAGCAAGTGTAGCACCGGCTTCTAAATAAACATGATTAAACTGCAGTTGAGCTAGCGTTTCTAAAACAGACTTTAAATTAACTTTGTTATTTTGCTCTGGCACTTCTATATGCCTTACAAAATGCGGCCACTGCGTTGATTTATCAACCTTGGTAGTAAAAATTATTATCTCACTTTCAATATTAAATACTGCCAGATCAGGTGTTAGCCTATTTTGTGAGTCAATTATAACCCGCACCGGTTGGCGTAGGGGTAATTTGGTAGGCAAAGCCTGTGGCAGTTCGCTTAACCTTACATTGAGCTTAGCATCATCGGTAATAACCGTATCGGCGCCCGTTAAAATAGCGCAGCTTTGTGCTCGGTGTAATTGTACATCTTGGCGAGCAGCGGGGCCGGTGATCCATTTACTTTGGCCATTTTTAAGTGCGGTTTTACCATCAATGCTTGCTGCCATTTTACACGTTACATACGGAAGCCCCTGCTCCATACGTTTAAAAAAACCTAAATTAAGAGCGCGCGCTTGCTGCTCTAAAAGTCCAAAGGCAACCTCAATACCAGCATCGCTGAGTATTTTAAGCCCTTTACCTGCCACTTGCGGGTTGGTGTCGACCATAGCTGCAATAACTCTCACAACACCTGCGGATTTTAAAGCCTCTGCACACGGGGGAGTGCGTCCGTAATGACTACACGGTTCAAGTGTAACATATGCTGTCGCACCTTTTGCGTTTTCACCGGCCACTGCAAGGGCATTAACCTCAGCATGCCCCTGCCCCGCTAATTGATGAAACCCTTCACCAATTATGTGGTTATCTTTAACTAAAACACACCCAACATTGGGGTTGGGAGTGGTTGTAAATCGCCCTTTTTTTGCCAGTTCGATGGCACGAGCCATGTACATTTCGTCTTGTGAAGTAAAAGTTGTTTGGTTTTGCATTATTACTCCCCTAGGCGAGCTATTTCTTCACCAAACTCACGTATATCCTCAAACGAGCGATACACAGAGGCAAACCTTACATAGGCTACTTTATCAAGTTTTTTAAGCGACTCCATTATACACTCCCCTACAAGATGACTTGATATTTCGCGCTCTCCAGTGGCTCGTAACTGCGATTTAATAATATTAACCACTTCATCGACTTGCTCTGTACTGACAGGGCGTTTTTCAAGGGCGCGATTAAGGCCATTGAGTAGCTTGTCTTCGTTAAAAGGTTCTCGGCTGCCATCTTGTTTAATCACACGTGGCATAACAAGCTCAGCCCCTTCAAAGGTAGTAAATCGCTCGTGACACTCGTTACATTCACGACGACGGCGAACTTGATGGCCTCCACCAACCAGGCGCGAGTCTATTACTTTGGTGTCTTTTGCGGTGCAAAATGGGCAATGCATAACTAGGTACTTCCGTTTTAAACAAAAAAGGCCGCTATTTAGCGGCCTTTTATCTTAGCAAAAAAATAGGGCCTGTTGGCCTTTCAGGATTAAATTTGTTCTATCTAGGGGTGATTTGATCGCGGCGCGAGGTTTGTAACCTAGTGGGCTAAGTAAAAACCGAGCAAAGCTTCCGCGTCCTGCTCACGCCCCTTACCTACATCCATGTAGGCAACAAAGAGTAAATCGCCCCTAGGACGAACCCGAGGGCAGTGCATGTTTGGCATTTATGCTGCGTTATCGCCTATTTGTGTGGAGTAACCACACTACATAGACTCTGCCTTGCCTAAAAACCAAACATACTACTGCAAATTAAACCTCGAAAGGTAAACAGGCCCCTTGTTGTGATCTAAATTACTGCTGCTTATGCAATTAAGCGTATACAGGTAATTTTGCACAAATTGCTTTAACTTTTTCTTTAACTTGTGCTTGTACAGACTCATCGTTGATGTTGTCTAATACATCACAAATCCAGCCTGCAAGTTCTTTCGACTCAGCTTCTTTAAAGCCACGACGAGTAATTGCCGGTGAACCAATACGCAAACCTGAAGTAACAAACGGTGAACGTGGATCGTTTGGTACTGAGTTTTTGTTCACGGTAATATTTGCATTACCAAGCGCTGCATCTGCATCTTTACCAGTAATGTCTTTATCGATTAAATCAAGTAAGAATAAGTGGTTTTCTGTTTTATCAGATACGATTTTGTAACCGCGCTCTTGCATAACAGCAACCATAGCTTGAGCATTCTTAACTACCTGTGCTTGGTACGTTTTAAATTCTGGTTGTAGTGCTTCTTTAAATGCCACGGCTTTTGCAGCAATAATGTGACATAAAGGACCACCTTGACCACCTGGGAATACAGCGCTGTTAAGCTTTTTGTAAATTGCTTCGTCGCCACACGCTGAAATAATTAAACCACCACGTGGGCCTGCTAATGTTTTATGTGTTGTTGTTGTTACAACATGGGCGTGAGGTACTGGGCTTGGGTAAACACCCGCCGCAATTAAACCTGCAACGTGAGCCATATCAACAAATAAGTAAGCGCCTACTTTATCAGCGATTTCACGGAATTTAGCCCAATCAACAATGCCTGAATATGCAGAAAAACCACCAATAATCATTTTTGGTTTATGCTCTAGTGCTAGCGCTTCTACCTGTGCGTAATCAATTTCGCCGGTTACTTCGTCTAGCCCGTATTGGATAGCATTGTATAGCTTACCAGAAAAGCTAACGTGAGAGCCGTGCGTTAAGTGACCACCATGAGCTAAGCTCATACCAAGTACAGTGTCGCCTGCTTCTAATAATGCTAAGAAAACAGCTGCATTTGCCTGAGAACCCGCATGTGGCTGAACGTTTGCATAATCAGAACCAAATAGCTCGTTAGCACGATCAATTGCTAGTTGTTCAACTACGTCAACATGCTCACAACCGCCATAGTAACGTTTGCCCGGGTAACCTTCAGCGTATTTATTTGTAAGCTGTGAACCCTGCGCTTCTAGTACGCGTGGGCTACAGTAGTTTTCTGATGCGATTAATTCAATATGCTCTTCTTGACGAGCAGTTTCTTTGTTCATCGCGTCAAATAACTCTGGATCAAAATCCGAAATATTCATGCTACGTTCTAACATTGGGGTCTCCTAGGGCAACGTGTATGGTGTTTTTTAGAGGCTTTATTGTACGCTTTAAACGACTCTTTGCCTACGCTCTTAAGTTGAGGATATTTAAACAGGGATTGGATCTATTTCACAGCGTTTTTAAGATGATATTTTTTTATAAATACATTAATAATTTAAATGACTTTTATTTTTTACATTTAATTAGTTAATGATAAATACTTTATTTAACGCGCTCAAAATACAAAAAAAGCGGCCAAGGCCGCTTTTTAAACGCCAAGTTAGTTAACCTAACTTAGTGAGTATTTCAGTGCGTAACGCTTCATAATCAGGGCTAATATCGCTTGCTAAACAAGGTTTAGCAAGTGCGTCGCTAAGTGGTTTTGGCATATCAAGTTCAATATTTAAAATTTCTTCTACGCTTTCTTTAAACTTAGCGGGGTGAGCAGTTGCTAAAAAGATCCCTGCCGCACCGGGCGCTTTATTCTCTACAAGGCCTTGGTATGCAATGGCGGTATGCGGCTCTGCAACATAGCCCTTTTGTTGAATATTTTTCATCACTACTTGCGTGTTTTCTTCGCTCACGCTGGTTGAGTAAAAATTATCGTAGCTAAACCAGTCATTATCTAACATTGTTTGCACACGTGGCCAGTTGTTTGGCTTACTCACATCCATCGCGTTTGAAAGCGACTCAAGCGTTGCATTTGGCGCCCAATTTTTATCAAGTATAAAACGTGGCACTGTATCGTTTTGGTTAGTCGTTGCGCTTAGTTTATCTACTGGCATACCGATTACCGCGCCAATCATGGCGGCACATACATTACCAAAGTTACCGCTCGGTACTGAAATATGCGCTGTGGCACGCTTTTCTTTTGGTAGCTGAGCAATGGCTTCAAAGTAGTAACACACTTGCGCCACTAAGCGGCTAATGTTGATTGAGTTTGCAGAGTTAAGGCCAAGTGTAGATTTAACTTCGTCATCTAAAAACGACTTTTTAACCATTTCCTGACAGTCATCAAAACTGCCATCAACCGCGTAACAATGAATGTTGTTCCCAAGCGTAGTAAATAGCTTTTGCTGAGCAAGCGAAATTTTGCCTTTAGGGTATAAAATAACCACATCTATATTTGGCTTGTTGTAAAACGCATGTGCAACAGCCGCACCAGTATCGCCTGAGGTCGCCGTTAAAATCGTGACTTTTTCGCCTTGATTAAACTGCGCTAAACACTCAGCCATAAAACGCCCGCCAAAGTCTTTAAACGCAAGCGTAGGGCCATGGAAAAGCTCTAAACAATAGTTATTATCTTCAACTTCTACCAATTTTACTGGAAAGTTAAATGCATTTTTAACCATTTGTGCAACGGTATCAGCGGGTAATTCATCGCCAATTAGGTGCGATAAAATTTTGCTACTACGTGTAACAAAGTCCATATCAAGTAATGCGTCTATATCAGCTATTGGTGCTAAAGACTCAGGAAAGAACACGCCTTGGTTGCGCCCTAACCCCGTTTTTACCGCTTCAACGAACGACACTTTTTGAGAATTTTCTTTTAAATTATGTAATTGCATAACTGCCTATCCTATAAAACTGTTAATTGACGCGTGCCGTCGTTATCTAATTTACAAATATGGCAGAAACCCTGCTCATTTATATAATTTTTCTCAAGCCATTGAGCGCATTGCTTTGCTTCTTCTAAGGTTTTACATACGCTAAATAATGTAGGGCCTGCGCCAGATATACTTACAACCTCGGCACCTAATGCCGGTAAGCAGGCTTTTGCTTCACTAAAACCCGCTATTAATGGCGCACGGTATGGCTCTGCTATAGCGTCTTGCATAATACTGAGCGCATCATCAAAGCGCTGTGTTAACAACAAGCTACTAAATGCCGACAAACGCTGTGCAAACTCAACCCCTGCGTGCATGCTTAGCTCTTTTGGCAGCACAGAGCGAGCTTTTGCTGTATTAAGCGAAAAACCAGGAAATGCCGCTACGTAGTACCAGTTTTCGTCAACCGGTAAAGCAATTGATTTATTAGGGATTAAATTGCCTGTAAGCTGCAGCCCGCCTAAATAACACGGAGTGATGTTGTCATAATGACGCCCGCCACTTACAAGTGCTTCAAAATCAGCCATTAATTCAATAAGCTCAACTTGGCTTAAATTGGTCTGCGCAAATTTATCAAGTGCAGCAAAGGTTGCGACCACCGAGCACGCACTCGAACCTAGCCCTGAGCCAATAGGTAGGTTCTTTTTAAGTTCTAATTTTACACTGGGCATATCTGGTGCTACATGCGCTCTAAAATGTACTAAGCACTGATACGCTAGGTTTTCACTCGCATCGCTTGGTAATTTATGCGCGTATTCGCCTGAGCAAACAAACTTATCACTTTGAGCGGCACTTACTGCGGCCACATCACCTAATAAACTGCCATCAATAGGCGCGAGCGCTGCGCCTAGTGCGTCAAAGCCGACTGCAAAATTACCTATCGACGCCGGAGCATATACTTCTATCATTTTTAACTCCTAGCGCGATAACGTTTTTAATACGTCAGCAAATACGCCGGCTGCTGTCACTGCAGAGCCTGCGCCGTAACCGCGAATTACAAACGGACGTGGTTGATAATACTGGCTTAAAATTGCTAACGCGTTTTCACCATCACGAATTACACTTAATGCGTGCGATGAGTCTACCGCTTCAATGCCTACTTTACAGTGGCCTTCTTTAATTGTACCTACATAACGAAGCACCTTGCCCTCTGCCGCTGCACTTTGAATCCGGTCGTTAAACTCAGCGTCTAAGCTTGGCAGTTTAGCCATAAATTCATCAACGCTGTCGCCTTGTGCAAAACCTTGTGGCAATACCGACTCAACTTCTATATCGCTAAGCTCTAACTTCATGCCGGCTTCGCGAGCAATAATGAGCAATTTACGTGCTACATCGGTACCTGATAAATCATCACGCGGATCAGGCTCTGTGAAGCCATTTTCTTTGGCTTTAATTGTGGCTTCAGAAAGTGAAAGACCATCCTCAAGCGCACCAAACATGTAAGATAGTGAGCCTGATAAAATACCGCTAAACTCAAGTAACTCATCACCTGCACCAAATAACGACTGTAAGTTATCAATTACTGGCAAGCCTGCACCTACGTTTGTTTCGTATAAAAACTTACGGTTATTTTTTTGCGTTGCTGCAATTAAGTCTTGGTAATAAGAGTACGAACTGGTTGTTGCTTTTTTATTAGCGGCAACCACATGGAAACCGGCATTTAAAAAGTCCACATACTGAGCTGCTAGCGCATCAGACGACGTACAATCTACAAGCACAGGGTTTACTAAGTGGTTTTGTTTTACAAACTGCTCCACTAAATTCAAGTCAAACGCTTGCTCTGATGCTGCTAGCTTTTGCTGCCAGTCATCAAATGCAATACCTTCGCTATCTAGATGCAGTTGACGAGAATTCGCGACACCATATAGGTTTAACTTAATATTACGTTTTTCAAGCCACGCTTGCTGGCGCTCTAATTGAGAAATAAGCTCTTGACCTACTAAGCCACAGCCAAGTAAAAACACGTCAATTGAAGGAACATGAGTAAAGAAGTTTTCGTGGCAAATTTTGACTGCATCGTTACACAGCTCACCATCAATAACCGCCGAAATAGCGCTTTCTGTAGAATCCTGTGCAATGGCTACTATGTTTACTTGCGCTTGTGCAAGAGAGGCAAAAAACTGTGCCGCCAAACCTTTGTGTGCACGCATGTTATCGCCCACTAAAGTAACAATAGCAAGATTACGTTGCACTTGTACCGGCTCAATTAAGCCTGCTTGTAATTCAAGCTCAAACGTACTTTGTAAGGCTTCTAGCGCTAGCGCTAAATCGCTTTCGTGCACGCAAAAGCTAATACTAAACTCACATGATGACTGCGTAATTAATACTATCGATACGTTATCGTGGGCAAGTGCATTAAATACTTTTGACGCCATACCCACTTTACCTTTCATGCCCGGGCCTGACACAGTAAGCATTGCTAAATCTTGTAAGCTAGAAAGCGCTTTTACTGGCTCATCCGATACATAATCATTGCCAATTAATGACCCTTGTACATCTGGATTATGGGTGTTTTTAATTTCGCACGGTACACCCGCTTTCGCACACGGCAAAATAGTTTTAGGGTGAAGCACTTTAGCGCCAAAATAAGAAAGCTCCATGGCTTCTTTATAAGAGAGAAAGTCCACTTTAGTCGCTTTTTTGATATAACGAGGATCAGCGCTGTATACACCATCAACATCTGTCCAAATTTGGCAAATTTCAGCATTTAAACACCCCGCTGCAATAGCTGCTGAGTAGTCAGAACCATTACGACCAAGCGTAGTAAGTTCGCCTTGTTCATTACTTGCTGTAAAGCCCGGCATAATGTAAATGGTGGCTGGGTTTTCTTTAAGCACGGCTTGAAAACGCGCTTTGCTTGCAACTAAGTCGGCCTCAGCATCAATATAGCCACCTGTTGAGGCTACACAGCGCGTTGCTTCAAGGTATTGAGCATTATGCGAGCTTAATAAACTTTGCATAAGCGATACACTGACACGCTCACCAAAGCTAATTACAAATGCACGTACCTGGTCTGGGCAGCACTTAATTAGCGCCACACCATCAAGCTTATTTTTAAGCTCATTTAAGTCTGGCCAGTTTGCGACTTCACCGCCATTTTTTTCTACATCAGCTTTTAGCCCTTCACAACGGCTCACTAATGCTTGCCACTGCTGTGAAAAATCTAAGCCTTGCTCAGCTGCACTGGCTAAAGCAACTAACGAGTCGGTCATACCACCAGGTGCAGAAAGCACCAATAACATTTCATCTTTTAACTGTGCTTTAACTAACTGAGCTACCTGTTGTAAACATGCAAAGTCGGCAAGCGAAGAGCCACCAAATTTTAAAACGCGCATTATTTATGTTCCTCATCCCATAAAACGAAAAAAGGCCTGTGTTCTTAGTGAACACAGGCCTTTAAATTTGTTGCACCGACCTATGCCACTATCCAGTAAGAATGGTGGTTGTAATAATAATGGTCAGTACGCGATTAATTGTTTTCATGAGCTTAAGACTGCCTTAACAAAGGCTATGCTGTCAACCCCAAATTAAAAGATAAAACAGCCTTTTTGAACATGAAAAAACCTAATGAATGCCAAATTTATGCAAAACTTCGTTTAAAGCCGATTTATTAATAGGTTTATTTATAAAATCGATAGCACCTAGTTTCGCGACTTTTTGCTTCATTTGTTGTTGTATATCAGCCGAGATCACCAGTACAAAACACTCTATTTTTTCAGCTTTAATGCGCTCAAGCACTTGTACGCCGTCAACTTCAGGCATAGTTAAGTCTAAACATAAAAGATCAAACTGCTGCATGCGCAAAAGCTCAAGCGCATTGGCACCATTCACTGCTTGTTGTATGTCTGCAGTCACACATTCATTCAAACAACGCACAACTTGTTTACGTGCAACAGTTGAGTCGTCACATACTAATATAGAAAATTTCATCATGTTAACTACTAAAATAACTTTCAAAAAATACAAAACCGAGCCGTTCTGTGGTTTTGAAATTCTTATACGTTCCTAAAACCCTACCATTTTACATGTTAGTGCAAGGTAATACTGTAACCTTATAATAAAAATTTGAATATTATTAAACGAAAAGAAATAACCAAAACATATTTAGTTAAAATTGTTACTTTAAGCAGTTTTATAAAAACGCTTAAATTAGCTTTAATCAATTTAGAATACTATTTTTAAGGGAATACAGCGCAAAGTATGAGCTATCTCTTTAAAAAATAAATTTTTTATTTATTTTTAAGGTATTGTTGACTAACTTTTAAGTTAGAAATTGCAACTTAGCTATAATTACACCGGATGAGTAAATCCCAAATGTTACAAAAAAGTCTTTCTAAAAAATTGTTAACCAATGTTTTATCTGTGTATTTTTTACTTACCTTTGTGGTGACATGTGGGCAAGTACTTGCAGAATTTGTAAATACCAAAGACTACATTCGTGATGAGCTGAGTACGTTGCAAAAAACCTTCAGCCGCAGCTTAACACGCGCAATTTGGGAGCTAAATACAAAGCAAACCATCACTACTGCAGAAGGCTTACTTGCTATACCTATGGTGGAAGGGATCATAGTGCGCGATGACAGCGGCGAAATCATTTCGCAGCTGGGCCGCTCTTTAGACATACATAAACTTTATAACCAGCAACTCGTACAAGAAGAAGTCATTATCGAAGACTCAAAATCAGGGCTATTTGGTTATACCTTTCCACTCATTTTTGAGTTTTCTGGTCGCGCTACACAAGTCGGTGATGTAACGTTGTTTTCTAGTCGAGATGTTGTACTTAGCCGCATAATGATCTCCATTTACTTTTTAATCGGTAATGCCATGATCAAAACCACTTTTTTGATCATTCTATTTTTAATGGCATTTAGAAAGCTGCTAACCGACCCTTTAAATGAGTTAACTGAGCAAATAGAAAACTTAGAACTTAATGATTTAGAAGGTCAACACATAAACATTGAAACCGAAGAGCATAACGAGCTAAACGTTATGGAGCAGTCATTTAATAATTTAATAGATAAGGTAGTTCAGTACAGAAAAGAGCTTGAGCACACCCAGCGTGAGTTAATTGTTAGTAATGAAAAGCTTGACCAGCACAATATACAGCTAGAGCAGGATGTGGCGCGTAAAACGTCAAACTTAAGCCAAGCAATGATGGATTTACAACAGCAAAAGTACGAGCTAGAAAAACAAAAAATTGTACTCACCGAAGAAGTAGACTTACGTCGGCACACAGAAGAAGAACTACTAACGAAACAAAAAGAGCTAGAACGCTACCTTGACGAGTTAAGCCTGGCACAAGAACGCTTAGTAGGTACCGAAAAAATGGCCGCATTAGGTGGGTTGGTAGCCGGTATTACACACGACATAAACACCCCTATTGGCATCGGTGTAACCGCTATATCGTTTTTACAAGAGCGTTTAAATACCTTAGAAAATGCCTACAAAGAAAAAACGCTATCGCCTAAAGCTTTAGAAGAGTTTATAAACGAGGCTAAGCAAAGCACAAGCTTACTCACAACAAACCTTGATAGAGCCTCTGAGCTCATTGCTAGCTTTAAACAAATAGCAGTAGATCAAGCCAGTGAAGCAGTACGCACAATTAACCTTAAAGATTACTTAAAAGAAGTGATTTTGTCGCTTCACCCAAAACTTAAAAAAACAAAGCACACCATAAACTTACAGTGTCCTGATGACTTAGTTCTTAACTTACCCGCAGGAGCGATTAGTCAAATTTTTACCAACTTGATTATGAACTCAATTATTCATGGTTTTGATAATATCGCCCAAGGCAATATTGATATAAACATTACTGCCGATGATACACTACTTGTCATAGATTATGCCGATAACGGGAACGGCGTGACAGAAGAGCAATTGGCTAAACTATTTGACCCATTTTTTACAACAAAACGTGATCAAGGCGGCAGTGGTTTGGGCACTCATATAACTTTTAACTTAGTCAAACAAACACTTAGTGGCTCTATAGAGGCCACCAGCGCTCCAGGTAAAGGGCTTCATTATCACATAGAGTTTCCTAAAAACATGCCAAAGCCATTATTTAATCAATAACGGCTTTGGTTAAAATCAGCCATTTCGAGAACCCCATTTTATTGCTATGATTGAGCAAATTTAAAAGATGGAAAAGTTACCTTATGTGGTTTAGTAACCTGATTTGTTATCGCTTTAAGCAAGATGTTTCGTACACTCAAGAAGAGTTTGAAAAAGCGTTAGAACAAGACGTATTTCGCCCTTGTGGCTCTCAAGACCTGTCTACATTTGGTTGGACAAAAGCATTTGGTAAGCACGGTGACTCGCTGGCGCATTTTTCGCAAAAAAGCATTTTAGTGTGTGCTAAACGTGAAGAAAAAGTGCTACCGGCCTCTGTTGTAAATGAAATGGTGGCCGAAAAAGTAGAGCAAATAGAAGCGGAAGAAAACCGCCCGGTTAAAAAGAAAGAAAAAGATGAATTAAAAGAAAACATCTTAACCACGTTATTACCTCAAGCATTTAAAAAATCGAGCCTACAATTTGCTTTTATTGACCAAGAAAACGGCTGGGTGGTAGTAAATAGCGCCAGTTTTAATAAGGCAGAAGAGCTGCTTGCTCTTTTACGTAAGTCTTTGGGCACATTACCGGTAGTGCCTGCTTTTGCAAATTACGACCTCGATGTATTTTTAACTGATTGGTTAACTAACTTCAGCACACCTGAAAACTTTGCAATAGGGTTTGATGCCGAGCTTGAAGAAGCAGACGACAGTGGTGCACAAGTTAAATTAAAAGGCCATGATCTATCGTGTGACGAAGTTAAATCACATTTAGAAAATGGCAAGCGCGTAACCAAGCTTGCACTTGATTGGCAAGAGCGTTTGAAGTTTATGCTGCAAAACGATGGTTCTATCAAGCGTTTAAGCTACTCAGAAACGTTAAAAGAAGAAAATGCCGATATTCCTAAAGAAGACATGGCGGTTAAACTAGATGCTGACTTTATTTTAGCTTCAGAAGAAATCAAGCTACTGCTTGAAGAGCTAACGGCCGGTTTAGGTGATGCAGACGATTTATAAAACGCTCAATTAGTACAGATTGCTTAGCGCTATAGAAAACATAAAAAGCACGATCCAGTCGTGCTTTTTGCTTTTACTTTTTAACTACTAATTAGCTGAAGGTGTCTTTAACATTTTCAAGCATGTCATTGTACTCCTCACTCGAGAATAACTGCATTGAAGGAATAACCCCTTTATCAATATAGGCTTGTAAAGCTGCTGCTTTATCAGATACCTGTAAAGTCCCCTCTAAAATGGCACCGATACGAATAAAATCAATATAATTAACTTCTTCGGGACGATACGAAGGATCAGCCCAGTATTTAGCCACACTGACAAACTCAGGGGGGAACTCCCACGCTCCCATAATTGAACCACCAATTTTACCACTTAGCTTTTGGATAGCGTGTGCCAAAAAGCTTGGATTAGCAAACACTTCTGGGTGACGTTCCGCTTCAGTTAAAATAGGCAGCACACCAATGTTATATACCAATGAGGCAAGTGTAATAGAGTCACTATTTAATGAAGTATGCTTATTATTTTCTAAATAAAACGCCATAAGCGTAATTGAATGCCCAGCCACATTGAGTGTTTTTTGCCAAGCTTTACTCATATAGCCTTTTATTAGCTCATTGTTAGAAACAAACAGTTGCTCCATGGCCATTGCTGTGGCGATATTTTTGATTTGACGCAGACCGATGCGCGTAACCGCTTGTTGTAAATTTGAGACTTTAACCGCTCGACCCATAATTGCGCTGTTAGCCACTTTAATCATGCGTGCTGAAAGAGCTGGATCTTGAGCTATCACATCTGACATTTGCATTAAGTTTACATCAGGGTTATCAGCTGCTTGACGCACTTTAATTGCAACTTCAGGCAAAGTAGGTAAAACCAGTGTATCGTTATTAATCCTATCCACCAAAATCGTTAATAGTGCATTTTCTGTAGACATAGAACAGTCATCCTTTTGTTTATGGGCAGCAATGCAACTGCTAACCGCTGACTTAATAATATAATGAGTATTATCTAACTTACCGATAAAGTTAAGAAAATTATTTAAATTAATTGTTATCACAGCGCTTTTATCGCCCTAATGCGCGACACACCGCCAAACACTTGCTATTTGTCATTCAGTTTTGCTTTAATGCAGTCACTATAAGGAAGCGTTTGTACATTTAGCTGCTCAGCTTACACGTACAAATTTTTACACTTACTTTTTTAACAGGCAATCAAATGATCTTAAATAAAATTAGCCAAGCAATATTGCTCTCTGGTGTCGTTTTTCTTAGTGCATGCTCAGAGCAAGCTCCCTCTTCTAGTGAAGCCACAGGTGTAGAACTTGCGCAAGAAAGTGCAGCGAAAGCAGGCCCCGATTTAATTAATATTGATAAGCAGCGTTTAGATATTTATACCGACTTTAGCTTAGAAGCCGACCTATCACATTTAACTGATAATCAAAAAGCCATGGTTGCCAAGCTAATCGATGCCTCAAAAATTATGGACGACCTATTTTGGAAGCAAGCTTTTGGCGATAATAAAGATGCTTTTTTAGCAAAGCTAAGTGATGAAAAAGTACGTAAGTTTGCTGATATTAATTACGGCCCATGGGATCGCTTAAATGGTGATGAAGCGTTTTTATCAGGCTATAAAGAAAAAGCCCTTGGTGCACAGTTTTACCCTGCTGACATAACAAAAGAAGAGCTAAATAACGCAGACGTAGAAGATAAAAAAGGCCTTTATTCATTAATTAAACGTGATGAACAAGGTAACTTGTACAGCGTGCCTTATTCAAAAGAATATGCAGAGGAATTAGCAAAAGCAGCAGAACTATTACGCGATGCAAGCAAACTTGCAGACGACAAAGAGTTTGCTAATTACTTAAACCTACGTGCTGATGCACTACAAAAAGATGACTTTCAGGGCTCTGATTTAGCTTGGATGGACATGAAAAATAACCCTGTTGATGTGGTTATTGGCCCTATTGAAACTTATGAAGATCAACTTTTTGGCTACCGCTCGGCTTATGAGTCGTATGTACTTATAAAAGATTTACAATGGAGTGAGCGCCTAGCTAAATTTGCAGCCTTTTTGCCAGAGCTACAAAAAGGTTTACCGGTAGATGCTAAATATAAACAAGAAGTACCTGGTTCAGACGCCGATTTAAATGCTTATGATGTTGTTTACTACGCAGGTCACTCTAATGCGGGCAGCAAAACCATTGCCATTAACTTACCAAACGATGAGCAAGTACAGCTTGAAAAAGGCACTCGTCGCCTGCAGCTTAAAAATGCAATGCGCGCAAAATTTGATAAAATTTTAGTGCCTATTGCAGAGCAATTAATTGTACCAGAGCAACGTAAGCATATTACCTTTAACGCCTTTTTTGCCAATACCATGTTTCACGAAGTGGCTCATGGCCTAGGTATTAAAAACACCATTACCAATAAAGGCACTGTGCGCCAGTCATTGCAAGAGCACGCAAGTGCACTTGAAGAAGGTAAAGCCGATATTTTAGGTTTATACATGGTTGAGCAGTTACTTAAAAAAGGCGAGATTACCGAAGGGACACTAGAAGATTACTACACCACTTTTATGGCCGGTATTTTCCGCTCTGTTCGTTTTGGTGCATCAAGCGCACACGGTAAGGCTAATATGATTCGCTTTAACTTTTTTGCACAAGAAGGCGCATTTTCTAAAAATGAAGATGGCTTATACCGTGTAAATATGGACAAAATGGGCGTGGCAATGGCTAAGCTTTCTCGCCTCATTTTAACTTTACAAGGTGACGGCGATTACGAAAAAGTTGATCAGTTAATTGCCACGCATGGTGATATCAAAGACGAGCTTGCTAAAGACCTAGAAAAGCTAAGCCAAGCGAATATCCCTGTGGATGTAACCTTTAAACAAGGTAAAGATGTGCTAGGCCTTAACTAACTAAAAAGGCGTTACAGTTAACCTTGTAACGCCTTTATTTTTATTTGCTAATAACATCCCGCACTTTAGATTCAAGGCTTTTCATACCCCAACGTCTTCCTTTTTCTAGTGCTTCGTCAACGCTTAATCCGTCTTCATGGGCAGATATAGCAACTAAAGCACCGACCCGATTACTACTTGCACAATGAACCAAAACTGGCTCACCGTTTAACTTTTTAAGTAAACGGGCTAAGTTGCGGGCATTTTCTACTGTAATATCTTGCGCGCCAGAAATAGGTAATGCGTGATAATCCATACCAAGTGACTGAACAAACTTGCCTTCATCCCAATCCTGCTCATTTGCTCCACGTAAATTTATAATGTGCTTCACATCTGCTTTAGATAGTTGCTTTAATTGCTCTTTACTAGGCTGCGCAGCCGAATACACAAGGTTGCTATGAGCAGCAAAGTTCTGAATATCAGCCTTTTTTACAACCTCAGCATTATTTACCTGCTCAGTAGCTGCAACATAACCGCCCGATAGCGCAATAATAAATAAGCTAGTACTCAAGGTTTTAAGTAATTTCATATTAATCCTTACTCATGTAAAGCTTTTCGATTTCAAAAACGTGTTTTTATTTTTTCTATTTGCTCATCTGTGTATGGTTTTGCAGGAAACTTTCCCCACACCGGTGCGGGCCATGCTGCATCGGTTGTAAAGCGTGCAATGTGATGAATATGTAATTGCGGCACCATATTACCCAAAGCGGCCACGTTTAATTTATCAGGGCTAAACACTTGCATAATAAGCTTGCTGAGTTTGGCCGATTCTTTTAAATATACAATTTGATCGCCTTCAGACAAATCTATAATTTCTTTTAAATTAGGTTTTCTGGGTACTAATACAAACCACGGATATTGGCTGTCGTTAAGTAATAACACTTTACATAAAGGCCAATCGGCCAACTCAATACAGTCTCGCTCAAGCTCTGGTGCGAGTTTAAAAGAAATATTCGTCATTATCATACCTAGTTTGTCTTTAAGAATGACCACTTTATAGCATTTATTTGCAGTTGCACACGCTTAGCTTTAACATTTAAAACACTATTTATAACAAGCTAAGGCAACCTTGTGCTAAAAAAAATAAAATACCTATCTCTTGCACTTCCACTTGCTGTGGGTGCGCTGAGCGTACAAGCCAAACCATTATCACTTGAGCGTATATTTGACGATCCGAGCTTATCGGGTAAAGCTCCCGTGCAACTTAAGTTTTCGCCAGACGGTAGCCGTGTAACTTACTTACAAGGTAAAACCGATGACTACAACCGCTACGATTTATGGGAGTACAATTTAAAAGATAACACCAACAGACTATTAGTTGATTCTGCAAAGCTGTTTTCAGGCCCTGAAAACCTTTCTGATGAAGAAAAAGCTCGCCGCGAACGCCAACGTATTTTTGGTAAAGGTATTTTAGAGTACAAATGGTCCAAAGACGGCAAAGCCCTGTTATTCCCTCTTAATGGTGATCTGTATTACTACGAACTCGCCTCTGGTAAAAGTAAAAAACTCACCAATACAGAGGCGTTTGAAACCGATGCGCGTTTTTCTCCTAAAGGTAACTATGTATCGTTTATTCGCGAGCAAAACCTTTACGCCTTAGCACTTGATACTGGCAAAGAAATACAACTAAGCAAAGATGGCGGCGGCGTTATTAAAAACGGTATGGCCGAATTTGTAGCGCAAGAAGAAATGAGCCGTATGACGGGTTACTGGTGGGCAGGCGATGAATCTAAAATTGCATTCACCCGTGTAGATGAAACCCCAGTAAAAGAAGCGATTCGTAACGAAATATACGCTGATGAAGTGAAGCTATTTAATCAGCGCTACCCGTTTACAGGCACTGATAACGTCAAAATTCAGCTAGGCGTGGTTAAGCTTAACGACCAAAAAGTTGATTGGATTAATTTAGGCGACGATAAAGATATTTACATTGCACGCGCTAAATGGCTAAAAGACAGTAATACTCTTTCGTATCAGTGGCAAAATCGCTCACAACATAAGTTAGAACTACGTTTTTACAATAGCGATACTAAAACACAAAAAGTAGCGCTAACAGAAAATAGCGACACGTGGATCAACCTTAATTTTGACCTGCATTTCTTAAAAGACAAAAAGCATTTTGTATGGGCATCTGAGCGCGACGGATTTAAACACCTTTATTTATACCGCACTAACGGCCAGCTAATTCGACAAATCACTTCTGGAGACTGGGTTGTTGATAGCTTAAAAGGCGTGGATGAGAAAAAAGGCATAGTGTACTTTGCTGGACGTAAAGACACCCCGCTTGAGAGCCATTTATATAGTGTGCCACTGTTTAAAAAAGGCAACATTAAGCGCATTACCGAGCAAGGTCAATACCACAAAGTAGTGATGGCAAAAGACAGTAAAACGTTTATTGATAATAGCTCATCAGTAAACAAACCTAACTCGGCGGCTCTTCGTAAAGTTAATGGTGAATTTATCACTTGGCTTGAACAAAATAAGCTCGATGACAGCCACCCATTAACACCATACTTAAGTGATTTAGCAACACCAGAGTACGGCACAATTAAAGCCGAAGATGGCCAAGTAATGCATTACCGCTTGTTTAAACCAAGTAATATTGCAGACGGTAAAAAGCACCCAGTAATTGTTAACGTATACGGCGGCCCACATGCGCAGCGTGTAACTAATAGCTGGCGCAGCAAAAACTTATACTTTCAATACATGGCGCAGCAAGGCTATGTTATTTTTCAGCTTGATAATAGAGGCTCTTACAATCGAGGTAAAAAGTTTGAGGACGCTATTTACAAACATTTAGGCGTTGTAGAGGTGGCCGATCAAGTCAAAGGCGTTGAATTTTTACGTACCCTTGATTACGTAGACCCACAACGTATTGGTATTTATGGCCACAGCTATGGCGGGTACATGGCTCTAATGACCATGTTTAAAGCCGGTGATTACTTTCAAGCTGGTGTATCTGGCGCCCCTGTTACCGACTGGGCACTTTACGACACCCATTACACTGAGCGTTACCTTGGTCACCCAAAAACGAATGCTAAAGGCTACGAAGACAGCGCGGTATTCCCATATGCTGAAGGCTTAAAAGGCCCATTAATGATTTACCATGGTATGGCTGATGACAACGTGTTGTTTACCCACGCCACAAAATTATTTAAACAGTTGCAGGATAATGAAAAACAGTTTGAAATGATGACCTACCCAGGCTCAAAACACAGCTTACGCGGTAAACAGGTGCAAACCCATTTACACCAAACCATCACAAACTTCTTTAATCGTCATTTTGATGTTAAATAAATATGCTAAATAGACCAAAGGCTGATTGAAATATCAGCCTTTTTTTTGCCTTAATAATCTCTACACCTAGCTTAAACTCGCTTTTTTACTACCATTAAAACAAGCAAACATGGGGACACACATAAGGATTAATTTATGCTAAATCTTAGGCGCTTTAGTATTTTTCAGCGGTTTTCACTTCTTGTTGGCATTGTTATTTTTGGCTTAATTATATTAAGTATTTTTAGCTTAACTTACCAATATAGCTCACTAAAACACGAGCAATACTTAAAAACACAAAATGTAGTAGAAACCGCATACAGCGTGTTAGAGCACCACTATACACTCGAGCAAAACAACACATTAACCCAACAACAAGCTCAATCACAAGCACTGGCAGCTGTAAGAGCGCTACGCTATGACAAAACCAATTACTTTTGGATAAATAACTATCAACCAACTATGGTCATGCATCCAATTAAACCAGCGCTAGAAGGAAAGGATTTAACTAATAACAAAGACCCCGATGGTAAAGCGTTATTTGTAGAAATGGTTAACATTGTCAAACAAAACCGCGCAGGGTTTATTCCTTATAAATGGCCAAAACCAGGAAAAAATCAGCCGGTAGATAAAGTCGCATTTGTAAAAGGCTTTAGCCCGTGGCAATGGATTATTGGCTCAGGTGTATACCTAGATTCCATAGATGAAGCATTTAGCCAGCAACGTAACCTAATCATAACCAGCGCCTTTGTGATGATTGTTGCTGTCATTTTATTAAGTTACTTTATTGGTAAAAGTATACTCACGCCTACTCGCCTTGCCGCAGAGATGATGAAAAACATATCACAAGGTGAAGGTGACTTAACCTGTAATCTAAATGAATCCGGCAATGATGAAATTTCAGAGCTGGCGCATTCGTTCAATTTATTTGTTTTAAAAATACGAGAGTCGCTAGTGCATGTATCGCAAAGTGCAGATGATGTCAGCCGGCACGCTCACACGGTGGATGAGTCCAGTAAAACAAGTCACTCCTTCATTGAGCTACAAAACGACAGCTCTACACAAGTGGCCGCTGCTATGGAACAAATGACACACCAAATTCATGACGTTAGCCGTAACGCAGAAGCTGCTGAGCAAGCGGCTAATGATGCAGCCCACAATGCCTCAATGGGTAAAGATGTAGTAGCAAATACCATTACCGCCATAGAAACACTCTCTCGCAATATAGAAACAGTAAGCCAAGTAACCGAAGATTTAGCAAACGAAAGTAACAACATAGGCTCTGTACTCGATGTGATCAGAAGTATATCGGAGCAAACAAATTTACTTGCACTTAATGCTGCCATAGAAGCTGCGCGCGCAGGTGAGCACGGTAGAGGGTTTGCAGTGGTTGCTGATGAAGTACGTACTCTCGCCAGCAAAACAGGACAAAGCACAGACGAAATTCAAGCCATGATCAGTAAATTACAAGAAGGTGCGAATGCTGCTGTAGAGGCAGTAAAATCAAGCCAAGCACTATCAATGACGACTGTAGAGCAAGTTGCATCTGCAGACACATCGCTCAATGAAATAGAAAGGCTGGTATCTATAATAACCGAGATGAATAGTCAAATTGCCCGTGCCACTGAGCAGCAAACACAAGCTGCGGATGAAGTAAACTTACGGATCAACGAGCTATCTCAATCAACTGAGCAATCGCTAAATAATACCCAGCAACTCACCGATGCAAGCAATAACCTTAAACAAAGTAGCCAAGGGCTATCGAGTGTGGTTAATCGCTTTAAATTAAAATAATTTAAAAACAAAAGCCCTGAATTAACAGGGCTTTTTATTAAATATGCACTTTAGCTTATAAACAATAGCGTGCAAATAAGCTGGCTACTGATGCTGCGGTTGGCTTACCATGCTGCCAATCACCACCTTCAACACCGCTACCTGCAATATCCATATGTACATATGGAAGCGGCTGCTCAGAGTCGTTCCCGTGTTTATCGAGCCCACCAACAACGGCTAAAAACGCCATAGGGAATTGATGCCCACGGGCTGTCACCGCCGAAGCTGCATTATTGCTTGATAGTACATCATCAGCCAAAGTACGCGGTTTAATAAAGTCATAATCTTCACGACGAGAGCGAGAAACCTCAGCTGCATCTGCCCATAAATCACCACAATCCGCTATTTGACGAGAGGTATTAGCGCTGCGTGCAGGTCCGTTTTCTACATACGCTCCGTAAGGGCCCATAGCACGAGCCGCGTGACCCGTTAATGTTGCTACCGTAAATAACGTAGGATTAACTTCGCCTTTAGCGACATCTTTCATTTCACTAAGTAGATCACCCATTGCTAGGCGCCCTTCTGCATCGGTATTACCAATACGTACACGCACGCCTTCGCGACTCGTGATAATTTCATCCGGTACAAAACAATCAGAACCAATTGAGTTACGTACCACAGCCAAATAAGCAACAACTTTAACGCCTTTAGGCTGATAATCTGCCACTGCTTTCATAAAGCCTGCTACCGATGCTGCGCCGCCTTTATCACGGCTCATACCTGCCATAAAGCCGCCCACTTTTAAATCAGCACCGCCGGTATCGTAAACGAGGCCTTTACCAACAAACATTAGCGTGCGCGTTACTTCGCCCTCTGGTACATATTCTAGCTTTACAACACGTGGATGATGGCGCTCAACCGCATAAGATGCGCGAGCAACGGTGCTAAGCATAGGGTAGTTTTTGTCGATGGTATTAATATCATCAATCACATCTACGGCTACATTTGAGCCTTTGAAAAGCTCAACGCAGTAATCGGCAAAACGTGGCGGTGCCATACGCTCAGGCTCAGTACCACATAAATCACGCGCAGCATATTGCCCTGCCGCAATTGCATTTACTGCCTTAACTGTTTGCTCATTTGCATCTATTAAACCTATTTTCGTAATAGGCTCAATGCTTTCACCGAGGTATTCACGCGCTTCTAATGGTTGCCATAGCGCTTGACACGCGCCTAAGTACGCGACTTCTAACGCATGTTGGTAACGCGCATCTGTGTGTAATTTAGGTAAGTAAATAGCAGGATTTACACTGCCAGCAGCTTTTGCTTCGTTAATTGCAAGTTTAGCGGCATCAAAGTAGCGTCTTACATCATCGTAATCGCGATTAAGCGGTCCTGTAGGCGCTAAAACAACACGTACATTATTAACCACTAAAAACGTAACTTGTTTACCAATACGAGAATCTACTTTTGCCTGTGATTCGATAGCATCACTCAATGAGTTATTGGCTAATTGAGAAAAGTCATCACTAATTATAATAAGTGCATCATGAGAAAATGAGTCAAAGCTTGCACTGAGTGATTGTGCAGCTATCGCTTGAGGATATGCCATAAGTAAAGCTCCTGTTAGAAAACATAAGGGGCTATTATCGTTGATATAAAAACACAAAACCAGCCAGCTGCGATGGGCTCATTTTAATCTGGCAACTTGGTGTTACAGTAAAAGTAAACTCTAATCGAGAATACTCAATTGCAGATTTAAATTAGGTTCATTTTTTACGCCAACCCCAATACCTAATAAGCGCACCGGTTGCTGCATACCACGTTGATACGCTTTTGAAAGTAATTCAGTAAAAATAGCGGTATTTAACTGATGATGCGCTTGATCTGCAGAGGTCACTACAAAGTTTGCAAACTTTACTTTTACACTTAACTTATTAATACGGTTTTGTAGTTGCTGTTTATTTAGGCGCGTGGTGAGCTCTTCCAGTAATTTTGGTAACTGATCGAGACATTCTTGTAAGCTATTTTTGTTATATTCATAAGTGTGCTCAACGCTAAGCGATTTACGCACTCGCTGTGTGGTTACTTCACCAATGTATTCACCAGCACATTTTTGGTAAAGCGATACACCAAAGTTCCCTACATGCTGCTGCATCCAATTAACGCCTTTGTCGCGTACATCTTTACCTGTGTATAACCCTTTTAAATTAAGTTTTTCAAGGGTTACTTTACCCACACCGGGTATTTTACCTAAGGGTAAATTATTTAAAAAAGCGTCTACGTCATCCGGTAAAACAACAAATTGCCCGTTAGGTTTGTTTTCATCACTGGCTATTTTGGCAATAAATTTAATCGGTGCCACACCAGCCGAGGCTGTAAGGCCGGTATCGTTGTAAATATCAGCCCTAATTTGCTGGGCAATAAGCGTTGCGCTGCCTTTACAGGCGGTGCTGTTGGTTACATCAAGGTAGGCTTCATCTAGCGACAGCGGCTCTATTAAATCGGTGTAACGTTTAAATACCGCGCGTATTTGGTTAGAAATTTCTTTATAAACAGCCATACGCCCAGGCACAATCACTAAATCGGGGCACAGCTGTTTAGCATGGTAGTTCGACATAGCAGAGCGAACGCCATACTCCCGCGCAATATAGTTTGCTGTAGATAGCACACCTCTGCGGCTGTTACCACCAATCGCTAAAGGGATGCTGGCAAGTGCGGGGTTATCGCGCATTTCGACCGCTGCGTAAAAGCAGTCCATGTCGATATGAATAAATTTTTTCATTTCCACATAAAAACTGTTTATTTATACAGTTATTATTAAGGATTCATCCTCATTAAGCAAGCTCATTAAAGGGTGCTTAACTTTAGGCTACGCGTACATAGACTGAGCCTATTTCTGCTAACCTAAAGCTATCGTTTAAAATGGTAACTTAAAGCACTTTTCTTTTTTAAAGCAATGTAGCCAAAAAGCAAACTCCAATAAAAACCCAGCGGCTAAAAGCAGTATGCCACCTGAGGCATTACCCATTGCATAGCAAGCAAAAGACGCTATAAAAACTAAACTGGCTAAAGCCCAATTAATTATATTTTGCATGTGTGTTCTCGTGTATGTTGGCTGTGTTATTTAACTGTAGCCCTAAAAATAAATAGGTACAATCATCTTATAAAAAAACAGGGTATATATTGTCTTGAGGTACAAACACCATATTGATAACCTCAGTCATTTAAAACTAAGAGTACACATACATGCAAAGGTTCAAAGAGCAACACCCTATTCATACTGACATCACAGTCGCTTGGGCCGACATGGACGCCCTACAACACGTTAATAACGTAGTGTACTTGCGTTATTTTGAAATTGCGCGCATCGACTTTTTAAATAAAATAAACCAGTTTGATGCAATAAAACCGGGCGCAGTAGGTCCTGTCATTAGCGAAAATAATATACGCTACAAACGCCCGGTGACTTTTCCGGATACTTTAACCGTAGGTGTGACTATTTCAGATATAAAAAGCGATCGTTTTATGATGAATTACTCTGTATTTAGTCATGCTCAACAAGCTATAACTACCACAGGCTATTCTCAAGTTGTTATGTTTGACTTTAAAACAGGGCAAAAAGCAACGATTACAGAGCCTTTGTTATCGGCATTAAAGCAGTTTGCTTGATTGAATGTTATTGCTTAATTAGCCACTCTCAAGATCTCATATAATTTAAGGATATTAAATGCAATATAGTCCGTTAGGCAGCAGCGGTGTTGACGTTTCAAGAGTATGCTTAGGCAGCATGACTTGGGGTAAACAAAATAACCAGCAAGACGCAGATGAACAAATAGCGTATGCCTTGGCTCAAGGCGTCAACTTTATTGATACCGCCGAAATGTATGCCGTACCGCCCTCTCAAGAAACCTACGGTAAAACAGAGCAAATAATTGGTAACTGGCTTAGTCGCAATGCGCAAAAGCGTGGTGATATTGTATTAGCGAGTAAAATTGCAGGCAATGGCTTGTCGTGGGTACGAGATGGCGGCGACATAACACGCAGCGCTGTCATTGAGGCCGTAGATAACTCGCTTAAACGCTTACAAACCGACTACATAGATTTATATCAATTGCATTGGCCAAATCGCTCCACTCCACATTTTGGCAGGCAGTGGCCTGGTAAACTCACTTTTAGTGACGTAGATACTGAGCAGCAGCAAGCTGGTATGCTTGATATTTTAGAGGGCCTTAATGAATGCGTTAAAGCCGGAAAAATAAAATATTGTGGCCTTTCAGATGACACCCCTTGGGGCATTAGCCAATTTTTAAATTTAGCAAAAGCGCATAACTTACCGCGTATGGTGTCTATTCAAAATGAGTTTAGCTTAGCCCACGCTAAAGATTGGCCCTACTTAATTGAGCAATGTATTCATGAAGACATTGCTTATTTACCTTGGTCACCGCTTGCTGCTGGCCTGCTAACGGGTAAATACCTAAACGGCGCACGCCCAGCGGGCTCGCGCTGGACATTTATGCAGCGCAATGGCATTTTTAGAGACACCCCTAACGCGCAAAAAGCCACTCAGCGTTATGTAGATCTTGCGCATGCAAGCGGCATAACTCCAGCTCAATTGGCACTTGCTTGGTGTAATCAAGTCGATGGCGTTACCTCGTCAATTATTGGTGCTACCACCATGGCGCAGCTAAAAGAAGATATAGAGGCATTTAGCATAACTCTAAGCGACAACACACTTGCTGAAATTGGCACTATTTTTAAAGATTACCCGCAGCCATATTAAAGTGAAATAATAGGCAGTTTTTTTACTGCCTTTTTCCCTCATACATTTGAACATATACAAAGTAAAACTATACTAAATTTAACTTTAATGGATTATTTTTAGAGAGTTATGCTTAAAAATGTGATTTTACTTCTTGGTTTATTGGGTGCTGTTGTGCGTTATGCTTACGCCGATGATACGCAGCCAGTTAAAGAAATAGTATGGTTACAAAGTTACACCCCACCATTTCATGTAGATAAAGACTCACATGCGCCGCAAGGGGGAATTTGCGATAACCTCACCGAGCAGCTTATTCAGAGCATTGATGATGTCAAACACACTCGATTAATCGTGCCGCAAGAGCGGATTAATAAGCACTTAAATGAAGGTGATAATGTATGCTTTCCGTGTGTTATTCACAAAAAAACAGCCAATGGCGTATTGCAGTTTTCTAGTCCTACTACGGTGTACCCGCCTTTTTCGGTACTAACCACGCAAGCACTTGCCCCTAAAATACAAGCTAAGCATGGTAATCCTATTAAACTTATTCATTTACTATCAGACGAGCAATATGTATATGGTCAAGCCGCGGCGCGCAAGTTTACTTCAGAAATTAATAAAATAATCGAAAACACCACGGTGTATAATAAAGCATCGCTAAGCTGGAGTAGCGAAAATGAAAGCCAAGCTGTTATTGCTCGCTTGAGCCGTGGCTTTTTAGATTACACAATAGACTACCCGTTTATGGGGGATTATTTTGTTAACCATAGTAAGTTTAAAAATATAGTCAGTTTGCCAATAGATGAAGACCCCAGAGAGTTTGTTTTAGGGGCTATAGGCTGTGCGGTAAGAGCACCGAATGATTTTGCAAGCAAAGCGCTTAATAAAATAAATAAAGCACTACATAAGCAGGTATTGCAATCGCCGGCTTATATAAATAGCCAGCGTTTTTGGTTAGAGCAGAGCTTTCCTCAGTTTACTAAGCATTACCAACAACAAATACTTAGCTCTATTGCGCCTGCCAACTCTGCGATAACAAGCACATCGAATTAGCATACAAGCTGAGTGTAAATTTACTACCTGCGGGCACCTCTCCTACGCCTGCAGGTGTCCCTGTCATAATTACATCGCCATTTTCTAAGTGCATGAACTCATTAATTTCACTTAAAATATCCTTAGGCTTATGTATCATAAATTGCGTATCGCCTTGTTGAATAACTTTATCGTTAATTTTAAGCTCGAACGTAAACGCCTGCTCAGCATCCGTTATAGTTACAAAAGGCGTTAATAATACCGAGCCGTTAAATGCCTTAGCGCGCTCCCACGGTAAGCCTTTATTTTTAAGTTTGCTTTGTACTGTGCGTTTAGTTAAATCCAGCCCTAAACCGACGCCTGCCAACTCATTATTTTTAATAACAAAACACAGCTCTGTTTCATAATGCAGTGTGTCGTTATTGTGCATAGCAAATAAGGTAGACGAAAGCGCACTGTTCGGTTTATTAAACAATACCATTTGATCGGGGAGCTCATTATTGAGCTCAGCAATATGTGCGGTATAATTACGCCCAACGCATACTATTTTAGAGGGGGTTAATAACTCACTTTCTAGTTTTATCGACTGCATAAAGTAACTTCTTAATTACGAGCTGATCAAGGTTTCTAATAAGCTCAGGTTAATCGGCTTCAAAAGTACATGATTGATATTTAAATCTTTGATCTGCTTAGGGTCTGGCTCTGCACCACTAACAATCACTAAGTTTAAGTTAGGGTAACGCTGGTTAATTTGCTTACCTAAATCAACCCCACGCCCGTCAGGTAAGTGCATATCAAGCAATACCTTATTAAATTGTTGGTCATGATTAAGGATTTGTAAACATTGCGCACACGTTGAAGCAATCACCGTTTCTACACCTAAACTCTCAAGCAATAGTTGCGTAATTTGTGCCGCGTCCTGATCGTCCTCTACCAATAAAAAGCGCTGTTTTTTCTCTTTTATTACTTTATCACTGTGAATATTTTTAGCTTGAGGCGCATGCTCTGGCGAAACTAAGTAATCTTGTAAGCATTGGTACAAAGAAGAGCTATCAACCGGTTTTGGTATTACATCATTAAACCCAAGGGCGGCCAGTTCTTCATGTATGCCTTTCATAGTTGCAGCAGTCAAGGCAATAATAGGGCCTGTGTAACCCATTTTTCTAAGCTCTATTGTGGCTTCTTTACCGCCCATTACAGGCATATGTATATCAATAAAAATAATGTCGTAAGGTGAGCGATACGCCTCGGCAATTCTTACTTTTTCAAGCGCTTGCTGGCCATGTTCGGCGTAGTCCACGCGTGCGCCACAGGTACTGATCATATGACCTACTAGCATGCGTAAATCGCGCAAATCATCAACCACTAATACGCGGCCGGTGACTTTGCATGGCGCTGATTTTGCTTGTAATTGTGAGGCACTGCTAAAGTTTAATACTTGGCGTTCTACTTCACTAATATCGCCTGGGTACACCGAAATAGTAAACGTAGAGCCTTCGCCAATTTTTGAGGTTAAATCAATACTGCCGTGCATGCGCGTTAATAACTCAGCACAAATAGCAAGGCCTAATCCCGCTCCGCCAACAGAGCGCGATTCAACGTCGGCTATTTGTTCAAAAGGTTTAAAAATAAGTGCTTGTTTTTCGGGAGCAATCCCCATGCCTGAGTCTTTAATACTAAAAAATAGCATTTCTTGGCCTTCAACCCACTCAGTCCAGGCACTAACCACTATTTCGCCCTTTTCGGTAAATTTAACCGCATTATTGATTAAGTTAATGAGTATTTGGCGAACGCGGGTGGCATCTACTCTCACAATAAGTGGTAAAGGCTGTAGAGACTCAAAGCGAAGGTTTAAGCCTTTATCAAGCACAGATACGCGCATTAAAGTGTAAACATCAGCCAGCATGCTATCTAAGTTTACTTCACTTAAGGTGAGCTCTAATTTATCGGCAGCTATTTTAGATAAATCGAGCACGTCATTTAACAAGCTTAGCAAATGCTTACCGTTTCGGTAAATAACCCCTAATTCATTTTCGGCCTGTTTGCTAAAATCACTTTGTAGTAGTAACTCTGTGTAACCTAATATAGATGAAAGCGGGGTACGTAATTCGTGGCTTAAGTGGGCTAAAAACCTGTCTTTTGAGCGGTTCTCTGCTTCGGCTTTTAAACGCTCCACTCGCTCGCCTTCAACATCTTTACGTGCTAAGGCATAACGTATAGCGCGGGCAAAGCGGCTCGAACTCATTTCTGTTTTTATAAGGTAATCTACCGCGCCGGCATCCAGTGCTGCAGAGTCTAGTTCATCATTAGATTGCCCCGTAAGCATAATAATTGGCCCGCTAAACCCATTAGCAATGGCCTTTTTTAATACGCTTAGTCCATTTGAGGCGCCTAATCGGTAATCAAGCAAGCAAATATCGTGATCATTTTTACTTAATTTATTGATTGCTTGCTCGGGTGAGCTTATCCATTCTATGTCAAATGTGTGTGAATCTAGCTGTTCTAAGTAGTCACGAGTGAGAATATAATCATCTTCATCATCTTCTACTAAAAGTAACCGAGTCACTTTATCTAACATGCAGCCTCCTTTTAATTGCATTTAATAAGCCCCTATTTCGGGGCTTATTGTTGCTTATTATTTAGTCGTTAAACGTTGTCGGCAGTTCTACAAATTCTACCCAGTACTTTCCTAAAGTTTTCATTAAATCTACTAAGCCGTCAAACGTTACCGGTTTAGTAATATAAGAGGCCGCGCCTAAGTTGTAGCCTTTAACCATGTCTTCTTCTTGTTTAGAGGTGGTTAAAATAACAACCGGTATACCTTTGAGGTTTGGGTTTGACTTAATAGCCTCAAGTGCTTCACGGCCATCCATTCGCGGCATATTTAAATCAAGTAATATTAAGCCAGGGCGTGGCGACGAGTTTTTATCTTCAAACTTACCCCTACGCTCTAAGTACTCAAGCAACTCAACGCCATCTTCCACAAAATGCAGCTCGTTTAATACACGGCTTTCGGCTAGCGCATCTTGTGTGAGTAAGCGATCATCCTCGTCATCATCTGCCATTAATATTGTAATAGGTTTCACTTTTGAATACGGCATCTAAGCCTCTCCTTGAAGTGTGAAAAGCGTTGTTTCCACAGGTAATTTTATTATGAAGGTTGCCCCTTCACCGTCTTTACTATGAGCGGTAATTATCCCACCATGCCGCTCAACGATACGCCTACAAACTGAAAGCCCAATCCCTGTGCCTTTATATTCCGAACGCCCATGCAGGCGCTGAAATGGTACAAATATTTTATCAGCATACTCTTGTGAGAAACCAATACCATTATCTTTTATGGTAATAATTTGCCAACCCACTTTTTCGTTATGCTCTTCACTAAATTCGTCTTTGTGCTCATACATTACGCTTATGTGTGGCTCAACGCCTGGTTTTCTAAACTTAACCGCGTTAGACAATAAGTTTAAAAACAACTGCTGCATTTGGCTTTTATCGGCTTGAATAACCGGTAGTTCGTCCACATCTACTTTTGCATCACTTTCTTTAATGGCCACTTCTAAATCACTTAAAATGTCGTTAACTACGCCTTTTAAGTCAGTGTCATCAAAGTCTTTGCCTCGCGTTGTTACCCGCGAAAACTCTAGCAAATCGTTAATAAGGTTAGACATACGTTGCGCGGCGTTTTTCATGCGGCCTATGTAATCTATGCCTTTCTCGCCTAGTTCATCTTTAAACATGGTTTCTAGGCGGTCACTAAATGCTTGAATTTTTCGAAGTGGTTCTTGTAAGTCGTGGCTTGCTACAAACGCAAACTCTTCAAGCTCGCGGTTTGAGCGGCTCAGCTCATCTGAATATAAGGTCAGTTCTTGGGTGCGCTCGGATACTTTAGAGGCCAATGTTTCGTTTTGCTTTTCAAGATCAGCACGGTACCTTGCTGCGTTTCTTAAATTAAGTCGTGTTAATAAAAACATTCCAATGATCAAGATTGCACTAGTAACCGCTGTGATAGCAAACGTGATTTTTGCCTCATTTTTTATTTGTGCCAGCTTAGAAAAATGACTCACCTTAAACAGTAATTCTCGGTCTTGAATATCATTAACTTTAACGCGAATATCTTTGTACAGCTCTCGCCCTCTGTGCGTATTTAGTACATATAACGCGCGGCGCTCTTTATCATTAGTAGCCAGCTTAACCGTTTGTTTAAGCTCTTTAATTTTTGCTTCGGTTAATACAAGCAGCTGTGCAATTCGCTCAGCTTGGCCGTCAATTTCAGAGTGTAGAGACTTTACATGCTCCATTTGCGATTCTATTTGCCCTATTGCATCGTAATAGGGCGTTAAATAGTCTTCCTCTTCGGTGAGTAAGTAACCGCGCTGGCCAGACTCTGCCTGCACAATAGATAAGTGAAGACTCTCAATAGCCTCGGTTAACAAGCTAGTATTATCCAAGCTTTTTTGCGTTTGCGTTAATCCTTGTATAGTACTTAATGCTAAAAAAGCATTGCCAACAATAGTACACAGTACTATTGCGATAAAAGCGGCCCACGTTATATTCGTTTTACCTTGCTGCTTTTGCTTACTCATTATGTGTATATACCTAATTTTAAATGACTACTTGTTATTAAAATCAGTAATGTTTTGCAAACTTTCGCTACATTGCTGACAGTTTGAAATTATTTTATCGAGTGCAGCTAACGCCTTTTCCTTTGGCATATCGTTTTCTAATACCAGCTTAATTAGCTCCGCATTCATAGAGATTCTATTCAGTGGTGCTCGCGCATCGTGTACCAATTTACCTAGTGTGTTAGCCACTTGCTCATTACTCATAATGGTTCCTTTATTTATACTCTCCAATTCCGCCGTATGCGTTTAATCGGTTATACAATGTTTTTGTACTGATCCCTAACATTTGTGCAGCCAGCGTTTTATTGCCTTGCACTTTATCTAAGGTGGCGTGAATTAACTCTTTTTCAACTTCTTCAATGGTTTGCCCAGCAGAGACTTGGTTGTCTTCTACTTGTGCGTTAACACGTGAAAATGGCGACTCTAAGTTATCTGGTAATGTAATTTCACTTGTTTGCGGGTCACTCATAATAAAGGCGCGATGAATCGCGTGGCGAAGCTCACGCACATTGCCTGGCCATTCATATTGCTGTAGCTCTTTAAGCTGCTCTTTATGCCAATAAAACGACGTGCCATTTTCGTCATTAAGCTGCTCTAAAAAAGCTTTAGCCAGCAATGGGATATCTTCTTTTCGCTCTCGTAGCGCGGGTATATCAATAGGAAAAACCGCCAGCCTGAAGTAAATATCTTCACGAATCACATTATTTTGCGCAAGATCGGTTAACGTACGGTTAGTAGCAGAAATAACGCGGCAGTTTATAGGCAGTTCGCGGTTGCCACCTACTCGCGTTACTTTTTTAGTTTCAAGTACACGCAATAAGTTTGGCTGCATATCAATTGGCATTTCGGTTACTTCATCTAAAAATAACGTACCGCCATCGGCCTGCTCAAACACCCCTTCTTTACGGGCTATGGCGCCTGTAAATGCCCCTTTTTCATGGCCAAAAAGCTCACTACCAATTAGCTCTTTAGAAAGCGCACCACAGTTGCTTGCCACTAAAGGGCCTTCGCATTGGCTTGCATTATGAATAGCTTGAGCAACCACTTCTTTACCTGCACCGCTTTCACCCATTAGCATAACGTTCGCATTGGTTTTTGCTACGCGCTCAATCATGGTGTAAAGCTTTTGCATTGGCTCTGATTCACCAATTAAGCTATTAAAATGGCGTGTTATGGTGGGTGCTTTTGCTTTTTTAACCGTTTTTTTAGGGCCGTTTAGTACCAGCTCTAGGTCTTCGCGTTGCAATGGTTTTAATAAATGCCCCACATCTTGCTCACACATGTCTGCCAAGATCCCTTTTACTGAAGGATGGCCTGAAATAAGCGTTACTTTTGGAGACTGCCCAATCATTTTTAAATGATCGAGTAAATGAAGACCGCTGCCATCTGGCAGCATAAAATCGAGCAACACATGATCAAAGGTATTATTTTCAAACCATTGGTGTGCTTCTTTTAAGCTCGTTGCAGTGCAAATATTGTGTCCGAGGAATTCGACAATGTGACAAACAACATCACTAAATTCAACGTCATCGTCGACTAAAAGTATGTTTAACATGATAAATCCCTATGCTTTTTTTCTTATTCTACGCACCCAATTTTGTAAATGAAAGGGTCTGCTAGAATCTCTAGAATGTGATTAAACTATTGAGTCTTGTAACGTTTAATTTTAATAACTAAATATGTACGCAAACTTAAGCTACATCGATCACAATTGGTTTAAATAATTAGAATTATTTTTATTACCTGCCAAGTATACCTGCTAAAATAATTTTGTTTTTATAAAGGAGACGAAATGCAATTATTAAAAACCATGGTTCATCCTGGTATAAATTTAAACCAAGGCACTCAATTTACCCGCCGCACAGGCCGCGCCATTGTGATTAAAAATGCACATATTTTATTAATGTATACCCAGCGCTACGAAGACTACAGTTTACCTGGCGGCGGCATAGATGAAGGTGAAACCCTAGAGCAGGGGTTAATAAGAGAACTTAGCGAAGAAACAGGCGCGCAAAATATACAAGTTATTGAACCCTTTGGCTTATACGAAGAGTACCGCCCTTGGTACAAAGACGACTTTGATATTATACATATACAGTCGTATTGCTATTTATGTGATACAGATAAAGAGCTTGGCAAAGCACAGCTTGAACATTACGAGCAACAAAACGGCATGACACCCAAATGGGTAGATATACACGAGGCCATCGCTCATAATGAGCGCACCATGAGCCTGAGCGAAAAACAGGGGCTGTCTATCATTCGTGAAACCTACCTACTAAAACAAATCGCGCAGCAACTCTTTAGTAAATAACGCACCTTTGCGTACGCTGTAAAATTTGCATAAAGCAGTATTTTTTACTGCTTAAGCATATTTATAATTTTGTGATGTATTTTCAAATAAACTTAAAACTCAATAATTTCATAACCTTATACAAAACCCTCATTTAACTTAAAAATTGGCTTTGTGTTTGCACCCTTACCAATAACTAATTTGTAAGGAGATAAAAATGAGTAACACAGTTAAAACGATTAATCCCGCAACTGAGCAAACCATTGATACCTACACGCTGCTTTCTCAAGAAGAAGCCGAGCAAGTAGTCGAAAAATCTCACGAAACATATTTAAAATGGCGCCAAACCTCGTTTACCGAACGCGCTAAGCACTTAAACAAACTAGCCTCTTTATTCGAAGAGCAAAAAGAAGCCATTGCTAAGCTCATGACCGAAGAAATGGGTAAAGTGTACGAGCAAGGTTTTCAAGAAATTGAGCTGTGCGCTGGTATTTGTCGTTACACAGCCGAAAACGGCCCACAAGTACTTGCCGATGAAGAGCGCGATATGGATGGCGGCCGCGCTATTGTTAGCTATCAACCTACGGGCGTTTTATTAGGTATTCAGCCTTGGAACTTCCCGCTTTACCAAGTAATTCGTTACAGTGCCGCTAACATTATGGCCGGTAACACCACGGTACTTAAGCATGCCGGTAATGTATTTGGCATGGCAGAAAAAATCGATACCCTATTTAAACAAGCGGGTTTCCCTGAATATTGCTTTAGCAACTTACTTATTGATGGCAAAACTGCCAGCGCACTTATTTCACACAAAGCAATCAGCGGCGTAACCTTTACAGGCAGTGACGCTACCGGTAAAAAAGTAGCTGAAGAAGCCGGTAAATACGTTAAAAAAACAGTGCTTGAGCTTGGCAGCAACGATGCCTACTTAGTCCTTGATGATGCCGATTTAGACCTTGCTGTTAAAACCTGTGTGACAGGGCGAATGATCAACAACGGCGAAACCTGTGTGTCGGCAAAACGCTTTGTGGTTGTAGAATCACTTTATGATGACTTTAAAGAAAAAATTAAAGCACAATTTGAAGCATTAAAAATGGGCGACCCAATGGCCGAAGATACAGATCTAGGCCCAATGGCGCGTGAAGATTTACGCGATAAAATTCACGACCAAGTAATGCAATCTGTTAAAGCCGGTGCAAATGTAGTCACAGGCGGCGAAGTACCTTCGCAAACAGGTTACTACTACCCACCGACTATTCTTGATAATTTATCGCCGGGCATGCCAGCATACGATGACGAATTATTTGGCCCAGTAGCCTCACTCATTAAAGCAAAAGACAACGACGATGCCATGCGCATCGCCAACGACTCTCGCTATGGTTTAGGCGGTGGTATTTTCTCTAAAGATGAGAAAAAAGCCATTGAACTGGCTAAAAAGCACTTTGACACCGGTATGGTCAATATTAACGGTTACGGCCTTGCCCAACCCAACCTACCGTTTGGTGGTGTTAAAGAAAGTGGCTACGGCCGAGAGCACGGCGGCTTTGGTATGCGCGAATTTGTGAATATCAAATGTATTATGATCAATAGCTAATTTAGCAACCCACTTTAAATACACGTATTAAAAGGATATTTATACGTGTTTTAAAAACAGTATTAAGCCTAAAGGTGAGCAATCACTTTTAGGCTTTTTTGTGAGCGAATCTGCATGGTTTTATGCACGAATAGATCTATACAATACGTGTATTTAAAGCCATAAACACAGTGAGAAAATTAAAACAAAGCTGTCAATTGATATGTAGAAACTGATACTAAGCTTAGAGTTCAGGCGGCTAGGCAGGTAAAAATGATGAGAAAACGGTCAGTAAACTCGTTTGTGGACAAAAACACGTTAGAGTATTTATTCATTAACACCTCATTAAGAGGGAATTTATAGTTGGCTAAAATGTTGAACGCAGTGAAAACAGCCAACTGTAAATTTTCCTGCTTCAATGACTTGTCAGCAGTACTAGTCGCCTAAATCTAATTTACGGCTAAACCAAGTATATTCTGAGTAATCAAATTCATTGCCGAACACTTCGTCAATTCTTTTCTTAATAATGACATAATCTCTCCTAGCTCGATTTCGATCATGGCATTGCCCATTTCTTTCGATCTTTTGTGCTAAATAAATAAGTGACTTTTTATTAAAAAGTTCAATATATGGTGGAATTGTTAATTGAAACCTAGAGTCTGCTTGATCATAACTAAGGCTGGCTCCGTAATATGAAGATACTAATTCGCAAAATTTGTTTTGCCATTCTTCTGAGTCGCTCATCCCTAATAGAAGATCAAACTGCTCTGAACTAAAATGAGGGTGTTCATCACTTACAATCCATGTGAGGATATCTTCAGCGTGTTTTTCTAGGCTTTCCTTTTCAAACCATCCAATGGTTTTTCCCATATCGTCATTAATAATACAATGCTTTATTTTCAATACAGCATCTTCATTTAAGTGCTCATACAAATCTGGGTACTTAGAGAGGAAAAAAACCAAGAAAAGGATTGGCATACCTACAGCAGAAATATTACTAAAATAGTCTTTATCACCTGAAATCAAGCTGACTAGCTCTCTTGAATTTCTTGCCGCAAGTACTTCCAATAAATGTAAATTTATTTTTCGGTTCTTTTCACAGTCTTCATTCTCTAATTTAAATACAAACTTCCAAAACGAACGAATAAGGTTTAGTTCAACAGGGACAGTAGTTCTACTAAAATAACGACTTTCTACATACTTTTTTACTTTAGCTCTATTATTTAATACTGATGCCGATTCTTCTAAATCAGATAAAATCTCTTTTAGAATATGCTGAGTATAGAAAGGCGGTTTAATTAATAGGTCTTCTAAAGTATTTCGAAGCAGTGATCTAACAGTTTCTTTGTTGGGTGAGTGTAATTCACGATCTGCATTCAATACAGGGTGAGCAGATAAATGGCGTTGTTTTTGAAGATACCTAAGATTTTCATACTCTGATGAATCTAATAGGTTAGTCTTTCCAAATACATCATCGATCAACTTAACTTCCCAAGCAGCAGATTTGGAGTCAGCCTGTTGTATTGCGGTAAGATCTCTTAAAATCTCTTTAGCAGAAGTATCATCGTACAAATCAATTAGGCTTTGTAATTTATAAACAATGTCACAGACAGCAACAGACCATAGCATAACGACCGATGAGCGATAATTTTTATTGTGATATGAGGACAAAACCTCTTCAAAATACCGTTTTGTTTTTCCATAATGTATTGATTCAGATATTTTTTCTAATGAAAATTCTTGCATATATTTTACCATTGAACACCAATAATTTAATGTACTGCTAACGCCGCATTCAGCGGCTTGTCCGCTGCAATGCTTTGTTAGCTTGTCAGCGTGAATTTAAAACCTGTTTCCTTGATGTGATACGCAACCGAACGCGTTGAATCAATGATCTCCATACCAATTGTTATGGTCTCACTCGTTCGTTTTTCTGGGTCTGATTCAAGTATCAATGCAATATTTACACGTATCAATTCAAATGCCCTGTTAAACATGAAAATTACCTTGTCCGAATTCAATACTGCGAATATAGGTGCGCCATTTGCAGTCACACCCATGCCGGGACAAAGGTATTCAGTTCCATCTTTTACTGTTACGTTCGCATTAGCATGTTTCTTTCTTAACGTTTTATATTCTAACTCAGTCAGAGGGGCAGCACTGCTTCTAGATTTAAAAACAGCTAATTCTTGAGGCCAGTTCTCGTGGAGAATTTCGATGATGTCTAAATCAACCCACGCCCCATGGTTAAAGAAACCTAGGATGCGCGCATTAGTTCCAGAGAAATGTATAAACAGTAAGTCTCCCGATCTTTTAACATAACCATCATTTTCTATAGTTTGCCCTAGATGAAAGTGTTGAATTCCCCAATGAGATAACATGTCATCATCGTAATCTAGCTTTTTTAAATTCCTACTTTGGTATTTTTTTAGATCATTACCATTTTCAATGTCACTGATAATTTCTTGATAAGCAGACTGGTAAATTTGCGGGACTACCAAATCACTTGCCTCAATAGCGATTCTTGGCTTCTTGTCAATAATTCTGCATTTATATCTCTGATACAAATAAATAGGGTCATATTTACCAAGGCTATATGTTCCGAATTCTTCGGTAAGTTTTTGATGGCAGTAATCTGTGTAATCATCCAGAATCTTATTTATAACTTCCATATTCCCTCGTAAAGCTAACAATTTTATAGTGCGCTCGTCGCGCATCTTTCTGCCGATGTTACGCGCATGTATTAATAAATCTATTTTTAACAAATAACGTAATGCATTGCCAAATATAATATTTTTATTGACACTAAAGGTATTCAGAAAAAGAAAATACGCTAGTCGCTCATTTTATTGAATATGGGAGCACAACAACAAAACTGTATATTAATACTGTTATTTATGTCATCACCAACATAAAAGTTAGTGCAATATCAATAGGTGAATCACTGTATCTGATAGCTCAAAGGTGACCTATAGAGTAATTACGTTAACTCATTTTGGGGCAGAAACGAGTTATACCGGAATGGCTGGTTTTAGCACAAATGCGACT